>JAGDWK010000012.1 GCA_023256015.1 Thermogladius sp. | reverse complement strand
CCCTCACCCACAGGTCTTCGACGACCAGCACCTCCTCGCCCGCTCGAACGGGCCTCTTAGGTATTTTCAGGAAGACCTCTCTACCCACCATGAGCTTGGCCAGCTCCTCTGGAGTCGTCTTACTCGTGTCGACGACCCCCGTGACAACGCCCCTCCTCAGGACGGTGATCCTGTCGGTGATCGAGAGGACCTCCTTCAGCTTGTGCGATATGAACACTATTGACACGCCCTGGTCTCTCAACCTCCTCAGGGTCTTGAAGAGCTCCTCTGTCTCCATCGGTGTCAGGTTCGTAGTCGGCTCGTCTAGGATTAGGACTCTCACACCCCTGTAGAGGATCTTGAGTATCTCGGTCTTCTGCCTGAGGCCCATGGGCAGCGACTCCGTCACGGCGTCTAGGTCGACTTTCAGCCCGGTCTCCTCCATGAGCTTAGCGAGCTTCTCCAAGCTCACCTCGCGCCTGCTCAAGCCCAGGAATACGTTCTCTTTCACAGTGAAGACGGGGACTAGAGCGGGGTACTGCGCCACCATACCTATACCAAGCCGGAGCGAGTCGCTCGGGCTCGAGAAACTGACGGGCCTGCCGTCCACCTTCACCACACCTCTTGTGGGCTTTAGGATGCCGGCCAGGATCTTCATCAGAGTCGTCTTGCCGGCACCGTTCTCGCCCAACAACCCGTGTATCTCCCCCTTCCTCAGCTGGAAGTCTACCCCTCTAAGGGCTACTGTCCCGTCGGGGTAGACTTTCACTATCTTCTCCATCTCTACGACGTTCTCAAGTGGCAAGGCTCCACCTCGGGCTTACTAGTGGCTTATAATTGTAAACAGTCTTGTAGGATTATTTAAAAAAGCTTGTGATGATAGGTGGCCCTAACCAACGTTTAGGGCCTGCCTGACCTGAGCGATCTTAGCGGCGTCGAAGGGCACCATGTCCTCGATTTGCGCGAACGTGAGATTGCCCACTTTCACTCCAGCGGGGTTGCTGATCAACTGGCTCCTCAGGTTGCTCACGGCGTCCCATATCCAGCTGGGTATCTGGCTCCTCATGGCCTGGACCTTCTGGATGATGTCGGTCGCGTTAACCTGCCTACCGGCCTGCTGGGCTATCTGGAGGAATGTCTGGAGGTCATCGACGCTGCTTATGTCGACGCCCCTCACGCTGAGGCCTAGCTCGAGGACCCCGCCGTACTGGCTTATCTTGCCCTCCCTGTACTCCATGGCCCTCTTCACAGCCTCGAAGACGCCTACGTCCACCCTCTTCTCCATGCTGGCTATCACGAAGCCCGGAGCGATCCAGTCCTGGTCGCTGTCAACACCTATCGCGAAGGGGGGACCATACTGCTTGCCCGCTGCCTTGCCCGCTGCCTCGGCCGCCTGTATTATGCCGAGGCCCGTCGCGCCGGCGACGTTGTAGACCACGCACGCGCCCTGGGCCAGCTGGGCCTCGGTGGCCGTCCTGCCCTTGGCTGGGTCGTTGAAGGAGCCGGTGTAGGTGTAGAGTATCCTGAGGGGCTTCACCTGCTGGCCGGTCTGCTGCGCGTAGACCTGCTCGCCGTACCTAATACCCCAGTAGTAGCCTGCCTCGAACTTGTAGAGGACTGGGATCTCCATGCCCAGGACTACGCCGACGGCTGAGCAGTTGTAGTAGTGGGCCACCATGCCCGCCAGCGCGCCCACGAGAGCGCTACCCTCGTGCTCCCTGAACAGGACGCTCAAGACGTTAGACCTGTTCACGTATGCGTCTATGATGGCGAACAGCTGGTTGGGGTACTCCTGCGCCACCTGGTCTACAGCGGACGACATCAGGAAGCCGACCGCTATTATCACGAGGTACTCGCCGCTGCTCGCCAGCGTCCTCAGGTTCGGCAGGTAGTCCTGCTCCGTGACGCTCTGCACCTCTCTCACGTCTACGCCCAGCTCCTGCTTGGCCCTCATAGCTCCCATGTAGGCCATGTCGTTGAAACTTAGGTCTCCCCTACCGCCGATGTCGTACACCACGGCTATCTTGTACTTCGTAGCCGGAGTGGTCGTGGTCGTTGTGGTTGTTGGGGTCACCGGAGTGGTCGTGGTTGTCGTAGTCACCTGTACTGCAGGCTTCTGGGCACTGTAGTAGTACCAGACACCTAGGCCCGCGACCACGACTACTATTATTATCAAGATGGCTACTAGGGTACGGGAGACCCCTCTCACCGCGCACACCCGTACACTTCATGGTATGGGGGGACCTCGTATATAAGCGTAGTGTATAGGTATGGTCGCAATGGAGCACTACTTATGGCTCGTATATCGTATACCCGTACGTCTTTTCTCCGAGCCAGTTTTCCGACGAGATGACCTATCGGGGCTCAATAAACACCCTCATAGCATATAACGTCATAATAATATGACGAATACATAGGTTTGTGTGAGTGGTGCTATGGGCCTCCTCGAAGTACAGGACCTGACGGTTGAGGCGGGCGGTAAAGTCGTCGTCGACAACACGAGTCTGGCACTAGAGGAGGGGGAGGTACTCTACCTGCTCGGGCCTAACGGTACTGGCAAGACCTCTCTGATAAGGAGCATCGTCGGCTACCCCGGCTACAACATCGTGAGAGGTAGAGTCCTCCTTGAAGGCGAGGACTTGACGGGGAAGCCCATGGAGTACAGGGTCTCGAGGGGGCTCGGCCTCGCACACCAGTTACCCCCCAAGCTGAGCGGCCTAAGGGTGAGGGCGCTCTTAGAGGCCATCTGCTCTAGGACTAAGTGCTCCGCCGACGAGATAGCCTCGGCGCTGCAAATACAGTACCTGCTGGACAGGGACTTCGGGAGGGGCTTCTCAGGCGGAGAGCTGAAGAGGGTCGAGCTCGCAACGCTCCTCGCGATGAGGCCGAAGGTCGGCCTAATAGACGAGCCGGACAGCGGTGTGGACGTTGACTCCGTCAAGGTGATCGCTGACGGGATCAGGGCCCTCATGGGTGTCTCGAGGTCGGTCCTCATAGTGACCCACAGCGCCTTGATATCAAAGTACATTAGGCCTACAAGAGTATGTCTGATGTTGAACAGGCGCATACAGTACTGTGGGGGCCCTGAACTAGTGGAGGAGGTGTTCGAGCACGGCTTCAAGGGGCTGGTTAGAGGAGATCAGGTCTAGAGCCCGCGCCGCCCTGTCAAAGCCGGCGACGTACGGCGACGACGTCGACCTGGCAGAGTTTACAGAGGCTGTCGGGAGGGGAGACTTCGACCCCGCCAGGGCAGAGGAAGTGGGGTTCACAACGTCCAGTAGGGCCTACTACCTCCAGATCGACCAGAACTACTTCAAGTACCTGAGCAGGTTCAGCGGCGTGGAGATCATGACGACGAGGGAGTTCGTCGAGAACAGGCCCGACGAGGCGAGGGAGTACTACTGGAGGCTGATAGACCCGGCGAGGGACAAGTACACCGCCACGGCCGCGCTCCTCGAGAGGGGGGGTTACTACATCAGGGTTAAGAGGAACACGAGGCTGCAGGAGCCTATACTGGCGTGCCTCTTCCTAAGTACGCGGGGCATACAGGCACCACACAACATCGTGGTGGTCGAGGAGGGGGCCGAAGCCGTCGTCACAACGGGCTGCACTATAGCCCCCGAGATGGCCGGTGTCCACATCGGGATATCGGAGTTCTACGTGGGCGAGAAGGCGAAGCTCACCTTCGTAATGGTGCACTCCTGGAACCACGTCTCTCACGTCAGGCCTAGGACGGCCGTTGTAGTAGGCGACGAGGGCTACTACCTCAACTACTACGCTAACCTGTCTAGGGTGAGGACGCTCCAGACATACCCCGAGGTGAAGCTCGGCACGAGGGCTAGAGCGGGGGTCTACTCGGTTATACTCGGACTAGGAAGGGCGTCCATAGACTACGGGGGCGCGGTCTACTTGAACGGGGACGAGGCGAGCGCCGAGGTTGTGTCGAAAGCCCTCGCTAGGGAGGAGGCGAGAGTAGTCACGCGTGGCAGGCTCCACGCCAGGGGTAGGGGGTCGAAGGGGCACCTGGAGTGCAGGGGGCTCATGCTATCCGAAAAGGCCTACATGTTGGCGGTCCCAGAGCTGTCCTCGGACACTCTGGACGCGACTCTCACACACGAAGCATCCATCGGCAGGCTGGCCGAGGAGGAGGTGAACTACCTGGTGAGCAAGGGCTTCAAGAGAGACGAGGCGGTCAGCCTACTCGTGAAGGGGTTCATCAGCGTAGAGGAGAACGTGTTCCCCCCTAAGGTGAGGGGGATCATCAGCAGCGTCGAGAAGCTAGTTGTCGAGAAGTCTTTCTGAAATCAGCCGCCCAGCCACCCTACTTGCTTTCAAAATTCTCGAACAGCCCCTAGTCTCCCCGGCACAAGACGGGTGGGTAGGCTTAAACTACGCATACAGTCCTTGATCAGGTCGACCCCTAGGTTGACAGTCCGGCCTCCCTCAAAATGTCCAGTATGTCGGCTAGCCCAACGTGATCGGCGGACCTGTTCTCATCTCCATCGGGTTCAGCAAGTAGTATGGTAACAAGAACAAATTGGTGCGTACACGGTGAAGATACGAGGCGGGTGAGTTTGGAAAAACTAGACTGGTGGGGGTAGAGGTCCTGTGGGCTGGGGCTGGACTGGCGGCGGAGGAGCCTGTCTCGCCTTCTTTATGCTGTCTCCCAGCGCGACGTAGAGCAGGATCCACGCTACGAAGGCTGCGAGCGAGACGAATATCGCTATGATGAAGAGTATCCCGGCGGCCAGGTAGAGGGCGTTTTTCTCGACGTCGTTCAGCTTAAAGGAGAGTATTATCAGGCCGATGTAGCCTATGATGATTAGTATGACCCCTATAAACACGATAGGTATCCCTACGATGAACACTATTAAGAGAGCCCCTATCAGGAGCAATATGAGCCCGTAGAATAGCCCGACCCTGATCAGGGTCGCCGCCGTGGAGAACTCAGGGTTGGTTTCCGCGAGCTTCTTTACGCCCGGTACGAAGTATCCCCATAACCCCACGAGGGCTATGATAGCCCCGACGATCACCACGACGATCATGGCGGCGAGTGCGCCCATGGCTTCGCCTAACCCGAGCCCCGGGTGGCTTGGAGCTAAGAGGGCCCCCGTTATCACGCCGATGAGGGTGAGCGACAGCCCGATCCCTATAAAGAGCCAGGCGATCAGCAGGAACAGCACTCCTCTCCGCATCGTCTCAAACGCTTCGGCCTGAGGGTTGGATACTATGGTCACTCTTCCACCTCTCCCACTTTAATCAAAAGGCGGTATAAATAATATAGTTTGTGCCGAGTAAGAAGACGCGAAGGGCCTTGAGAGCGGGTTGAATTGTACTCTGGATATCCGTAGAAGACAAGGAGTCCCTACTCGATGATTAACAGGTTTTTGACCTCGTCACCGCCCATGTTAATGCCGTATTTGTGAGTGGGCATCGGTGCTGTCGGCCACGGGGATGGACGCACGGGGTTTGTCGTCGCCTGGTAACCACAAGACGCTAGTCGAATAGACTGTTCAGCCCCGTTGAACAACCCGCTATTCCTACACCCAGGCCTACACAATGCGAGCAGGGCTACCGCGGTTACGTAGTCGGAGCCCGCACTAGCCTAGCTCTAGACAGGGAACGACCCCAGCAGGCCGCCGGCTATGTCTGCTAAAACGCCCCTCCCGACTATTGGCTAGCGGTTGCACGGTGGTCGTCTCCGCCCGACACGTCTACGCCGAACCCTTCATCTAAGTTTTCCCACAACTACCCGCTCATACACAGGCCCGGGGGTTTTAGACCAAGCTAGACGGGTGCTAGTACGCGGTAACCATACCCCTAGTCGCCGATGCCGAGTTCTCTCTTGACTCTCGCGTCTATCTCCGCCCCTATCTCCAGCGACCTCCTGTACGCCGACTCGACCGCCTTCATGAGGGCTGCTTTAACCCCCTCGGACTCCATGGCTATAAGGCCTCTTATAGTGGTGCCCGCGGGGGTCGTCACGTCGTCTCTGAGCTTGAACGGGTGTGTACCGGACTCCCGCAGCAGTCTGCTCGTCCCCTCCAGAACGTCGAGAGCCGCGCTGTAGGCGAGGTCCCTCGGCAAGCCCACGAGGACCCCTGCCAGCACCAGCGCGTCTATGATCTCGGCTATGAAGGCCGGCCCGCTCCCAGCGAGCGCTGTCCAGGCGTCGAGGAACTCCTCGGGAACCCAGTACACCCTCCCCATGCACTTCAGGAGCTTGTCCACGGTGGCCATGTCCCTCGTACGGCTGCCCTGGGCAACGGCCGTAGAGCTCAATCCTACCTCGGCGTTCAGGTTGGGCATAGCCCTGTACACCTCCGCCTCAGCCATCGCCTTCTCCAGCGTAGCTAGCCGGACGCCGGCTATGAAGGAGACGACGGTTCTGCCAGCCCACGAAGCCGGCTTAACGGACTTGACGACCTCGGGTAAGTGGTGTGGCTTCACGGTAAGGAAGACGATGTCGCTGGAGGAGACGGCGTAGTCGTTGTCCCGGGTCGCCTCTGCGCCGAGGGAGGCCGCGTTCTTGAGAGTCTCGTCTCTCCTGCCCGTCGCCACGATTTCACTGTAGCCGCACCTAACCAGCGACTTCACGACCACGGATCCGATCCTACCCGCCCCTATCACCGCCACTCTCAATACACCGCACCCGTGGAGGCGGGCGTGTACGGGCGGTGTATATTTCTAGGACTGGAATATAAACGTGAATGTACGAAAAAACTATATCTGGGGCTGTAGTTTCTCGCCTATAATCCTCGTGAGGAGGACCGTACAGGCGTTGTCGCCGCTCGCGTTTACCGCTGTCCTCATGGCGTCGGTTAACGGGTCGATGACCATCATAATTGCTATGCCTTCCAGCGGCAGCCCCACAGTGGCGAGGACGTAGGCTAGCATTATTGTCCCCCCGCCCGGTATGGCGGCTGTGGCAACGCTACCTATGACCGCAGCCGCGATGATCAACCCCACCTGGTACGGCTGGATGGGGATGCCGAAGAGCTGCGCTATGAACATCGCGCTGAGGGCCTGGTAGAGGGCTGTCCCGTCCATGTTCACCGTCGCCCCAATTGGTATAGTGATGTTGTATATGTAGTCCGGCACACCCATCTTCCTGGACGCCTCCATGTTGTAAGGCAGCGTAACAGCGCTGCTCCTCGTAGTGAAGGCCACGATAAAGGGCGTGAACTGCGCCTTGAAGTACTTCACGGGGTTGAGACCGCCCAGGGCCACAAGCAGGGAGTATACCACAAAGAAGTGCATCAGCGTAAACGAGTACTGGGCTACCAGGAACTTACCGTAGGCCCCCAGCATCTTCGCGCCGTACTCGCTCATGAGCCAGACAGCGTATCCGAAGATCGCTATGGGGGCGTAGTACATTATCACCCTGACTGTCGCGACGCTGAGGTCGCTACCGATTTTCAGGTAGCCCGCAATTCTCCTACCCTCCTCGCCGAGCAGTATTGTCGAGACACCGAGTATAATGGCGAATATGATCATTGTCATAGCACCGCCTACTGTGAGGACGTTGCTGAAGTCCAGCTGGAAGAATGACATGAGTACGTCGACGCCGGTCGGAGGAGTCGGCGGCTTATAACCGGCAGGTGGCTTTAAGCCCACTCCTACACCAGGCTGGAACAGCGCGCCCGCCAAGTAGCCCCAGAACGCTCCCAGAATCGATGTGCCTATGTAGATGACTAGCATCCAGAACAGTATTATGCCAAGCTTCCTGGCATCCGCTATCGAGGCAGTGGCGGCGGCGATCGTGAAGAATATCAGCACGGGTATGACTATCCTGATCAATCGCACGAAGATGTCGCCGAGAGCCTTGAACCACGAGTCCACGGACGCCCTTGCCGCAGTGTCAGGGATGGCGAGTGTCAGGATGTACCCTATTAGCAGACCTAGCACGAAGGCTATAGCTATAGCGATTAAAATCCCGTAGCCTTTCTTGACTGACATGTCTATGCTCACCTTACAAAAATAGATCCTCTCCACACATGAATATAAACCTGACACCCAGTAAAGGTAAAGACACGCGGCGACTCTTCCTAACCACCCAAACCCTGACATAAATGTGGGACGGTGATCCGCGTCGTTAGTCTTTCGCTCGGTCGCCGTTCTGAACCCCTCTCGCCTTAAATTGTGGGGGTTCCTCATGGGCGGTTCACGGGTTTGTCGTTTACCACCTTCATATCCATGCTTCACAGCTGGCGGGAGTTACCCACACAGCTCAACACGTCCAGCGGTAGACCACGAACCTAGTTTTAGGCCTAACTACTCCCGTCCCTCACAGTAAGTGACCTTTAACCCAAGATTCTCCGGGACTAGAGGCGTGTCACGTCCCGAGGACGGGTGAGAGAGCCCTTCTCGTGAACTCGTATAGTCTCCTGGTTTCGTCCTCGGTGAATCCGCCTCCACCGAACCTACTGACGACAAACACCCTCTCGATGCGCGAGAGCTCCACGAGGATAACCGGGTCCTCTACGAGCCTCTTCGCGGCGGGGTCGTGTTCCGCGAGAGTGGCCGCTAGGCCGACCAGCGAGTAAGAGTCCACTAGACCCCCTGTCACCTCGAGTATCCTCGCCGTGAGTGCGAGCCTGACGTACTCGGCTACGTAGTAAGCCGCCCGGTCGTACTCGCCTCTGTCTATCAGCCCCGGCACGTCCTCCAGTAGCCTTCGAGCCCGCACCCGGAAATCGGCCGGGTCCCGGCTAGCCTCGTCAGCCATATATGGCTCTAGCCCTCTTCCTCCTCTCGTGCTCGTTCAGGCAGAGGTCTCTCACCAGTTCATCGACGTCCCGGTACTTCTTGACCGGGGCTAGCCTCCTGTCGTCCAAGTACTCGGGCCACTGTGATATGGCGTCCGTCGGGTACCCTGTCGATACCAGGGCGTAGACCGGCTTCCCCTCCGTGTAGGCGGTCACGGCCTCCTGGAGACAACCGGAGCCCCCGCCCAGAACCACCAGCACGTCGGAGGTCCTTACCAGGGCGACGCTCCTACCTCTGAACGAGAGCCCTGTCTTAACGACCACTGCTCTGTCCGGGAAGGAGACGTCTTCCTCCTCCACTGGGGGGAGGACGACCACGGTGAAACCCGCGGATAGGGCCTCGTCCACCACGGTCTTCATGAGGCCCCAGTACCCGCCCACCACGATCCTGTGCTCCACGCCACACCTCTCCTTGAGGAGCTCGACGAACCTCTTGGCTACTCTAGCGAGCTCTACGCTGGGCTCGCCGCTGTGTGCGGCGACACCTACGTACATGCCCTTTCAGTCCCCGGTAGAGAAAATGCCCAGAGAGGTTAATTTACTCTGGTTGAGAGAGAACTATGGAGGTGACGCCCCTGACCTACACCTGCCGGGCCGGCTACGTGACGATCCAGGTGGTCAGCGGCGACATAACCGAGTTCGAGGGTGACGCCATAGTCAACCCGGCCAACACCCTCATGATCATGGGCGGCGGCGTCGCGCTGGCGATCAAGAGGAGGGGCGGGGCGGAGATCGAGGAGGAGGCCAGGAGGCACGCCCCGGTCCCGATAGGCGAGGCCGTCGCGACGGGCGCGGGGAGGCTGAGGGTCAGGTACGTCATCCACGCCCCGACAGTCGAGAGGCCGGGAGGCCCGTCGAGCGCGGAGAACGTTTACAGGGCGGCCTCCGCTGTTGCTAGGCTGGTGAAGGAGCTGGGCCTGAGTAGGGTGGCGCTGCCCTTGATGGGCGCTGGTGTCGGCGGGCTGAGCCCGGAGGAGAGCGTGGAGAGCATGCTGAGGGCCCTGCTGTCGATCGACAGGCCTGTCACCTTCTACCTGTACGCCCGCGACGAAGAGACGGCTAGGAGAGTCGAGGCTGTTGTCAGGTCTAAGTGCGGGTAGGGGTAGGGTCGTCTACACCATTGGCTACTCGGGGCTGACACTGGAGTCTCTAGTAGCGGTCCTGGTGAGGCTGGGCGTAGAGCTGGTCGTTGACGTCCGGAGGTTCCCTCGCAGTAGGGTACCGGGGTTTTCCCGACCCGAGCTCGAGAAGGCGCTGGGGGAGAAGGGGGTTGAGTACAGGTGGATGGGTGCCCTAGGCGCCCTCGGCATCAGGTACGAGAGCAGGTTCAGGTGCGTCGACTCGCCGACTTTCAACTCGTACGTCAACTACCTCGTCTTCAGCGAAGAGGCGCGGAGTGCGCTGAGGGAGCTCGCGGGCCTGTCCTCGGAGAGGAAGACCGCGCTGCTATGCCGCGAGAGGGACCCTAGGTTCTGCCACAGGCAGTTTATAGCCGACTACCTCGCACACCTAGGCTTCACCGTAGTGCACGTAGTGGGGGGCTCGACCCGGGGGCACGAGCCGACCCCGTGCTACGCCTACCTCAGTGTGGGGCCGGGCTAGGCGCCCAGCACCTCTGCGTACAGCTCCTCGACAGCCTTCTCGACCTTGGACTTCGGCCTCCCCCTCGTCTTCTCGAAGAACTCGAGAGCGATGTCTGGGAAGATGCAGTAGGTCACCACGTCCTCCTCGCTCGGGTTGAAGCCGTGCTCTACCAGCGCCCTCCTACACTCCTCGAGGGCTGGCTTCAACAGGTCCGCCGGCCTGGAGTCGATCGGCTTCTCACCCTTCAACACCAGGTCTATGACCTCCCGCTTGATCGGAGCAGGTGGTCTCCCGTACATCCCCTTCACGTACTCCCTCACCTCCTTCGTGACCACGCTGTACCTGCCATTGACCACGTTGAGGAGGGCCTGTGCGCCCACAATCTGCGAAGTCGGCGTGACTAGGGGCGGCCAACCTAAATCTTCCCTGACCCTCCTCACCTCCTCTAGGACCTCCTGTAGCTTGTCCTCAGCGCCGACCTGCTTGAGCTGCTGCATGAAGTTGGTGATCATGCCGCCGGGGATCTGGTGGTCTAGCACGTTTGGGTCGGGCATGAAGGCCCTGACGTCCAGGAGGTCCCTGTACTTGGTGAACAAGACCCGCTCGAGGTATGAGGATATCTTCCTTATAACGTCCATGTTCACCCTCGGCTTCCACTCGGCTGGTAGCGCGTAGTAGAGGGACTGTATACCCGGCTGACCCGTCCCGTAGGCCAGAGGGCTTATCGAGGTGTCGACGAAGTCTGCCCCGGCCTCAACCGCCTTGATGTAGTTCGCTATGGCTAGCCCGCCGGTGAAGTGGCTGTGTACGTCTACCGGGATCTTCAGCCTCGCCTTGATCTCCTTGACCAGGTTGTACGTGGTGTAGGGGTCTAGTAGGCCCGCCATGTCCTTTATCGTGATGTGGTCTACCTCGAGGCTCGCGATCTCCTCGGCGAGCTTCAAGTAGTAGTCGAGGGTGTGGACGGGGCTCACGGTATAGGTTATAGTCCCCTGAACGACCGCCCCCAGCTTCTTGGCCTTCCTTATACTGACGGCCATGTTCCTGACGTCGTTCAAGGCGTCGAAGACTCTGAAGACGTCTATGCCGTTCTTGTAGGAGAGCTCCACGAACTTCTCGACCACGTCGTCGGGGTAGTGCCTGTAGCCCACGAGGTTCTGGCCCCTCAAGAGCATCTGGAGCTTGGTCTTCCCCACCCTCTCCCTAACGAGCCTGAGCCTCTCCCACGGGTCCTCCTTCAAGTACCTCAGCATGACGTCGAACGTGGCCCCGCCCCACATCTCGATGCTGTAGAAGCCCGCCCCGTCGATCAGGTCCAGTATGGGGATCATGTCCTCCGTCCTCAACCTCGTCGCGATCAGGGACTGGTGGGCGTCTCTAAGAGTTGTGTCGACGATCTCGACCATGTATAGCACCCGGAGCCGCACAGCGCGGTGTTATATATCTATGCCGGCCCTAGATAAAAACAGGTATTGCCGTTGGACACTGTCTGCCTGGCCGACGGGAGAGCCTGCGAGGCTATGGCCTGGAGGGAGGAGGCCCCCGGCATACGGTTTGGGAGGCGCCGGCGAGTGGTGATCGTGGAACCCACTCTCAGGTCTGCCCTGGCCCTAGCCCTCGAGCTACTCGCCAAGGGGAGGCCGGCGAAGGTCGTGGTCGCGCCGGCGGGGGGCGGCCTGTCCGGGGGGAATCCTCTCCTACGCGGGTTGCTCGTCGCGCTGCTTAGACTGACCTCCCCTTTCACCCGGGTGGAGGTCTACTCCTGGAGGGACTACGCTGTCCTGTCGGCGGCCCTCGGCAGCGTTGTACGCCTGAACCCGTCCGCCGTAGTGTTCAGGGTAGGGGGGAGGCACCAGCCGTACCCGCTCACGCCCGTAGTCGTCGTTGCGGGCGGGGACCCCCGCGACCTGGAGAGGCTCGCGGACTACTTGTCCGAGAACAGGCTCGGGCTAGCAATAGTGGTCTCCC
>JAGDWK010000072.1:7968-12526 GCA_023256015.1 Thermogladius sp. | reverse complement strand
CTTAGGTTCACCTAATAACCGGGGGCGAATATAAGCGTTTACAGGCTCATGAAAACAAGTGGGAGGCATGACAGACATAAACTTACAGGTTGTTTTCGAGTCTAGTATCGGCGGGCCGTTCACGCGGGCTTTTAGTGGAAAAATCGCGAGGAGGTCTGGGACGCTGGTCTTCGAACTGGGCGATCTCGTCCTCAAATCGAGGCACAGTATCAGGGTCGAGTACGAGAACAGCGCGGCGGGCTACTACAAATTAGTGGCGAGCGGGTGGCTTAGGATCGGGCCTTTCGAAATCCCAATCCCCTGCCTCATAGCCGTGGGGGAGCCCTGTTACAGAGTCCAGGTCTTGATCCCAGGGCTGGACGAAGAGCTCGATGTGGAGCCAGGCGTCTACGGCTCCACGCTCTCCTTAAGTTGGGATTTGGCAGAGGGCACCGGCTCCCACAAGCTCGACGTGAGAATCCGCGGTAGAGAGGGCTCTCCCGGTAAAGTTTATAACAGAACATAGAGTAGGAGGAGAACTGAGGGCCCGTAGCTCAGCTTGGTAGAGCGGCGGGCTTTTAACCCGTAGGTCCCGGGTTCAAATCCCGGCGGGCCCGCTCACGGCCCCGGGCGTCGAGCCTCCAAGGGTATAAGACTTTTAACCCTTGTTGCCAAGTATCAATATACTTGATAGCCGGGTCGTCTAGCGGCCAAGGATGCGGGGCTCTGGGTCGCCGGGGAGGCACCCGGCGAGGGGAGCCCCCGTGACCGGGGTTCGAATCCCCGCCCGGCTACTCTACTCCTACACTTAACCTGTGGTAGAGCAGCCTCGTCAACGCGGACGCTAAGCTGTGCGCTATCCTGAGGGGCTCTGGGATAGGGCTGTAGATCATGGCGGCCCTAACTAGCACTGTCGCCTCGCCGAAGTCCACCCCTACCGGTAGTATCCTTATGGTTCTCCAGGGCGTCTCCAGGGGTTTCATGGACTCGTATGCTCTCAGGAAGGTCTCGAGCCTCTCGCGCCCGTCTGGGAAGTGCCTGGTCAAGGCGTCGACGACGCCTTGTAGGTCGACGTCGCCGTACTGCACCACCACGACGGGCTGCCCCGTGGACTCGTGCACTCTCCACGGGTCTACGATGTCGAAGCCGCTGTACGTCACTCCGTCCAACAGCAGTAGCCCGCCCCCCAGTCTCCTCCCTAGCTCTATCACCGCGTCTTCGCTACGTCCAGCGTCTACCAGGACGGGCTTGAACCCCACGGCCGTCGGCCTCAGGGTCTCGTCTGTCTTAACCCCGAGTACGATCGTATAGCCCCTCCTCGACTTGAACCCGACAGGGAAGTACCCGTCGTCGAAGGCAACGTAGTTCATTTAACATCCTTCAACAAGTCGTCGACGGTCTTCACGAGATCAGATCTGACTCTAATAACCTTGGTGACCCCGTACCTCCCTCTACTCGCAACGGTCGCGTTCACGAGCCCGAGCATGTCCAGCTGGCTTATTATCTCGCTCACCCTCCTCTGAGTCAGCGGCTCTAGGCCCAGCTCCTTGGCGATCTCGGAGTACTTCAAGTAGACCTCGCCAGTGGTGGCGCTCCCCTTCAGCTTGGCGACTTCGATTATTGCCTTCAGCACTATCTTCTGGTGGAGAGGGAGGGACATCACGCTCTGCTGGACTCTCCCCTCCTCTATCTCGACATTAGCCCTCTTCACGTGGTCAACGGTGACCTTCGGCGAGCCCTCCCTCTCCGCGATCTCGCCCGCTACTCTGAGCAGGTCGAGCGCTCTCCTCGCGTCTCCGTGCTCTCGGGCGGCCAAGGCGGCGCAGAAGGATATCACGCCGTCGTCCACGACACCCGGGTAGAAGGCCTTCTCTGCTCTCTGCTTCAGGATGTCGAAAAGCTGCTCCGCGTTGTAGGGCGGGAAGACGATCTCGACCTCTCCCAGGCTAGACCTCACCCGCGGGTCTAGGCTCTCGACGAAGTTTATGTCGTTGGTAATCCCCACGAGGGCTACACGGGAGCTCTTCAGCTCCTCGTTGATCCTCACGAGCTTGTAGAGCAGGTCATCTCCCTCCCTTTTCACGTAGTAGTCTATCTCGTCGAGGACTATGATGTGTACACCGCCCCAGTTCTCGAGGGCGTTGATGTACCTCCTGTAGACCTCGCTGATCGCCAGGCCTGTCGGGGGGATCTTCAGCCCTATACTAGAGGCTATCTGGGCCACAACCCTGTACGTCGTGTCGAGCTTCCTGGTGTTGACGTAGGCCTGCTCCAGCTTCACGTTAAGCGAGTTGGCCTTCTCGACAAGCCTCTTGACGACGTACCTGGCTACAGCAGTCTTGCCGGTGCCCGTGAGACCGTAGAGGAGTGCGTTGCTGGGCCTCTCCCCTCTTAAGGCGACGACCAGTATCTCCGCCAGGCGCCTGATCTCGTTCTCTCTGTGTGGCAGGACTTCCGGGACGTACTCGGGGTGGAGTATCTCCCTGTCCTTGAAGATCCTCGTGGAGGGCGCTCTCAGGTTCTTGACCAGCTCGTCGATAATGTCCGAGGACATACAGGGACACAACCTCTTCTTCAACTGGGAATAGGGGGCTCTTCCTATTTAACAGAGAGGGTTGAGTTGACTCCCTACGCGTGAACGCTTTTAAGACGTCCGAGGCGTATAGTATCAACTAGCGGGCCGGTAGCTCAGCCTGGAAGAGCGCTCGGTTGGCATCCGAGAGGTCCCGGGTTCAAATCCCGGCCGGTCCACTCCCAACCTCCACTCCCTTCTCGGTAGCGTCGCCGCTGACGATAAATTTAATAGACTTTTATCAATTGGGGTATTCAGGTGTGCTAGCTAGGATTATATCATGTTTATATCCGGTGTTGATTATGGGCGAGGAGGAGAGTATAAACATCTTAGAACACGTTCTAGTCCCTAAGCATGAGGTCCTGTCCCCCGAGGAGGCGCTCGAGGTCCTAAAGAAACTGGGTGTAAGCCCGAAGAACCTCCCCTGGATATCCGTTGACGACCCGGCGGCTAAGGCCGTGGGAGCCAAGCCCGGCGACATTATCAGAGTAGTGAGGAAGTCCCCCACGGCAGGGGTCGCGATCGCTTACAGGTACGTAGTAGTGGACGTGAGCAAGAAAGAGGCGAGCACGGAGTGACGTACAAGCCTTCCATCGAGGACTTGTGGACTCTAATGAAGGCTTTTTTCGAGGAGAAGGGTCTTGTACGCCAGCACCTGGACAGCTACAACAGGTTTGTCCGCGAGCTACTCCCTGAGATAATGAGGGAGTACCGGGAAATCCCGATCACAGCCGACCTTAAGCTGGTGATAAAGGACTACAAGATCGGGAAGCCGGTTTGGAAGAACATCGAGGGGGTCGAGAGCGAAGTAACCCCCATGGAGTGCAGGCTCAGGAATCTGACCTACGCTGCCCCGGTGACAGCGAAGGTCGCCCTAGTAGACAAGGAGGGCTCTCACAAGGAGCAGGACATAAAGCTCATGGACCTCCCAGTCATGTTGAAGTCCGAGCTAGACCCGCTGAGCAAGCTGTCTAGGGAAGAGCTTAGGCAGGCCGGCGAGGACCCCGACGATCCGGGCGGTTACTTCATAATCAACGGCGCCGAGAAGGTCTTGATAGCCCAGGAGGACCTGGCGAGCAACAACATAATAGTGGACGTCTCCCCCGAGGGCTCGTCGACGACGCATGTAGCGAAGGTTGTCAGCACTGCCAAGGGTAGGAGGAGCCAGCTAGTGATAGAGAGGAGGAAGGACGGGGTCTTCTACGCGAACTTCCAAGGGAGGAAGATACCGGCTCCAATTCTGATGATAGCCCTAGGGCTGGCTACGGAGTACGAGCTGATGAACGCGGTTTCCTTCGACCCGGACGTCCAGATCCAGCTCCTACCCTCCATAAGCGAGGTTCAGTCGGTCCTGCCTAGGCTCGAAATCCCGCCGGGAGTCTCTGACGAGGAGATTCGTAGACTGGAAGAGGAGTACAGGAAGAAAGTAGTCGAGGAGGCCCTCGACTTCATAGGTGCGAGGATGGCCGTCGGCAGGCCTAGAGAGGAGAGGGTCAGGAGAGCTGAGAGGGCGCTAGACGAGTACCTCCTACCTCACATCGGCACGGACCCGAGCCCTTCAACGAGGCTGAAAAAAGCCCTGTTCATAGGGCAGATGATAAACAAAATAATCGAGGTCTACCTCGGCAGGAGGCAACCCGACGACAAAGACCACTACAGGAACAAGAGGCTCAAGCTCGCAGGGGACCTCCTCGCAACGCTTCTCAGGCACGCGATCGTCGTGTCGTTCATCAGGGAAGTGAAGACCAGCATCGAGAAGACCTATAGCAAGTACAGGAAAGTAGACCTAAAGATGGTAATCAAACCAAACATAATAACCGACAGGATCTCCCACGCGATGGCCACAGGTAACTGGCCTGGAGGCAGGACCGGCGTCAGCCAGATTTTAGACAGGACGAACATGCTGAGCACTCTCAGCCACCTCCGTAGAGTCGTCTCGCCGTTAGCTCGCGCGCAACCCCACTTCGAGGCTAGAGAGCTTCACTTCACTTCTTGGGGTAGGATGTG
>JAGDWK010000072.1:2877-7868 GCA_023256015.1 Thermogladius sp. | reverse complement strand
CTCGTCAAGAACCTCGCTCTTATGGCCCACATCAGCGTCGGCTTCGACGAGAAGGAGGTCGAGCAGGCGCTCGTTAAACTAGGCGTGAAAACCCTGCCCCAGATACTGGACGAACTCAAGGAGAGTATTAAGAGAGGAGAGGGCTACTCCGGCTCGGTGGAGTACGGCTCCTGGAGCAAGGTCTACCTTAACGGCAGGCTGATAGGGCTCTACCCGGACGGCGGAGAGCTCGCGAGGAAGATCAGGGAGCTGCGCAGGCAGGGCAAGGTCTCGTCAGAGGTCAACGTGGCCTACTTTAGGACAGAGTACCTCAACGAGGTCTACGTCAACTGCGACGCCGGGCGTATAAGGAGGCCCCTCCTCGTCGTGGAGAACGGCGAGCTAAAGCTCAAACCCGAGCACATAAAACAGCTCAAGAACGGGAATTTGAAATTCGAGGACCTGGTCAAGAGGGGCGTCATAGAGTACCTGGACCCCGACGAGGAAGAGAACGCGTACATAGCCCTAACCCCCGACGAGTTGACTAACGAACACACGCACCTCGAGATATGGGTCCCTAGCATTCTCGGCATAGTGGCCTCCATTATACCGTACCCGGAGCACAACCAGAGCCCGAGGAACATATACGAGGCTGCCATGGGTAAGCAGAGCCTCGGCTTGTACGCCGCGAACTTCCAGAGGAGGATGGACTCCAGAGGGCACTTCCTCCACTACCCCCAGAAGCCTCTAGTCCAGACTAAGGCGCTCGAGGTAATCGGTTACAACGAGAAGCCCGCTGGCCAGAACATGGTGGTGGCCGTGCTGACTTACACAGGCTACAACATCGAGGACGCGGTCATAATGAACAAGAGTAGCATCGAGAGGGGTCTAGGCCGCAGCACCTTCTTCCGTGTTTACTCGACGGTCGAGTACAAGTACCCCGGTGGACAGGAGGACAAGATATCTGTCCCGCCGAGCGACATAAGGGGCTACAAAGGCCCGAGGGCCTACGAGAAGCTGGACGAGGACGGCATCGTAGCCCCGGAGACGTACGTTGTAGGCGGCGACGTCCTGATCGGGAAGGTCAGCCCATCGAGGTTCATGATCACGCAGGAGCTGACTGGTAGCGAGCAGGTCAAGCAGGACACGAGTGTCGTGATGAGGCACGAGGAGAAGGGTATAGTGGACGTCGTAATGATAACCACGGACAGCGACGGTAACAAGCTCGTCAAGGTGAGGGTGAGGGACCTCAGAATACCCGAACTAGGGGACAAGTTCGCCTCGAGGCACGGCCAGAAGGGGGTTGTAGGCCTCATCATCCCGCAGTACGACATGCCCTTCACCGAGGACGGGGTTACACCAGACCTCATAATCAACCCCCACGCGTTCCCTAGCAGGATGACGGTGGGGCAGCTGATCGAGAGCATAGCGGGTAAGGTGGCCGCGCTGGAGGGTAGGCTTGTAGACGGGACGCCGTTCTTCAAGGAGGACCCGGAGAAGCTGATGGTCGTACTGAAGAGGCACGGCTACCCGGAGACGGGTGAAGAGGCCATGTACGACGGCAGGACCGGCGAGCTGATGAGAGCGCCCGTTTTCATAGGCATAGTCTACTACCAGAAACTGCACCACATGGTCAGCGACAAGATCCACGCCAGGGCTAGGGGGCCGGTGCAGATCCTGACCCGGCAGCCCACGGAGGGCAGGGCTAGAGCAGGCGGGCTTAGATGGGGCGAGATGGAGGTAGACTGCTTGGTGGGCCACGGCGCGGCCTCGCTACTGAAGGAGACGATGATAGACAGAAGCGACAAGGCGGTGATATACGTGTGCGAGTTATGCGGTCACATAGGTTACTACGACAGGATCAGGGACAGGTACGTGTGCCCCGTCCACAAGGAGAAAGGGGTTCTAAAACCCGTTGAGGTGTCGTACAGCTTCAAGTTGCTCATACAGGAGCTCATGAGCATGGCCATCATGCCTCGTCTAAGGCTGGAGGACGTTAGGGAGGCGTGAGAGCATGGGTATGTACAGGGTTAAGGAGGTTAAATTCGGCATACTTTCACCGGACGAGATCCGTAGAATGAGCGTGACCAACATAATAACGAGCGACGTCTACGACAGCGACGGAGCCCCCGTGGACGGGGGCGTAATGGACAAGCGGCTAGGGGCGATAGAGCCTAAGGAGGTCTGCCCGATCTGCGGGAACGCGAGAGACGAGTGCCCGGGGCACTTCGGCCACATAGAGCTGGCTAAGCCCGTCATACACGCAGGTTTTGCCAAGCACATCCACATGTACTTAAAGACCACCTGTAGGGTGTGCGGCAGGGTTAAGCTCCCCGAGAACGAGAGGCAGCTCTACCTGAAGCTGTTGAAGGACCTCGAGGACTTGAACCTCAAGTACCTAGTTAAGCGGCTCCACGAGTTCATAAGGAAGAGAGCGGCAGCGCAGCAGACGTGTCCGCACTGTGGCGCGCCTCAGTACAAGATCAAGCTGGACAAACCACACACCTTCTACGAGGACCGGGAGGAGGGGCTCGTCAAGCTCACTCCCGCCGAAGTCAGGAGCAGGCTGGAGAAAATACCGGACGACGACGTTAGGCTACTCGGCGGAGACCCGACCGACGCTAGGCCGGAGTGGATGGTTCTAACGGTCTTACCGGTGCCGCCGAGGGCTGTGAGGCCCTCGATCCTGCTAGAGACGGGTATAAGGAGCGAGGACGACCTGACGCACAAACTAGTGGACATTATAAGAGTCAACAACAGGTTGAGGGAGCACGTAGAGACGGGCGCTCCCAACGCCCTGATCGAGGACGAGTGGGAGCTGTTGCAGTACCACGTCACCACCTACTTCGACAACGAGGCGCCGGGCATACCGCAGGCCAAGCACAGGACAGGTAAGACGCTTAAAGGCATAGCGCAGAGGCTCAAAGGTAAGGAGGGCAGGTTCAGAGGTAACCTGAGGGGTAAGAGGGTAGACTTCAGCGCCCGTACTGTGATCAGCCCGGACCCCAATTTGAGCATAAACGAGGTGGGTGTACCGGAGGTAGTAGCGAAAGTCCTAACCGTCCCGGAAAAGGTGACGCCTTGGAACATCGAAGAAATGAGGAAGCTCGTCCTCAACGGTCCCGACAAGTGGCCTGGCGCTAACTACGTGATAAGGCCGGACGGGAGGAAGATCAGCCTCAAGTTCGTCGACCGGAAGGCCGTAGCCGAGTCGCTAGCCCCCGGTTTCATAGTGGAGAGACACCTACTAGACGGCGACGTAGTCCTGTTCAACAGGCAGCCCTCGCTTCACAGGATATCGGTGATGGCCCACATCGTCAGGGTTCTCCCGTACAAGACCTTCCGCCTCAACCTGCTGGTGTGTCCGCCCTACAACGCCGACTTTGACGGGGACGAGATGAACCTACACGTGCCTCAGAGCGAGGAGGCGAGAGCCGAGGCCAGAATACTGATGCTCGTCGAGAAACACATCCTCACCCCGAGGTACGGCGGGCCTATAATCGGTGGGCTACAGGACTACATAAGCGGCGCCTTTTTGTTGACCAACAAGTCCACCATACTCACAAAAGCCGAGGTCATAGACCTGCTGAGCGTTGCCGGCTATAAGGGCTCGCTACCCGAGCCGGCTATCCAGAGACCTGCAGAGTACTGGACGGGGAAGCAGATAGTCTCCGTCTTCCTGCCGAGGGACTTCAACTACAAGAGGAACGCTAAGATAGCCTCCGCCTCGGCGTTGAGGTGTATAGACGAGGACTGCCCGCACGACAGCCTCGTTATAATCAAGAAGGGGCAGCTACTCGAGGGCGTTATAGACAAGGCGAGTATCGGCAGGGAGGAGCCCGAGAGCTTGGTCCACTGGTTGATCAAGGAGCACGGGGAAGACGCTGCTAGGAAGTTCATGGACAACGTCTACAGGGTATTCATAAGGTTCTCGGAGATGTACGGTTTCACCATGAGCTACTACCACTTGCTCATACCCCCCGAAGCCAGGGAGAGGATCAAGAGCATAATCGATGACAAGAAGAGGGAGGTTAGTAGACTGATCGAGGAGTACAGGGCTGGAAGGCTGCAGCCTAAGCCGGGGAAGACCGTTGAGGAGACCCTTGAAGACGAGGTCATAGACCTGCTGTCCAAGAGGCTTCTCGACGAAGTAGCTGACGTCATCACGCCGTACTTCACACTGGCCAACCCCGTGATAGTCATGGCCAGGACGGGCTCTAGGGGGAACCCTGTCAACCTAACGCAGATGGCGGCCCTGCTAGGGCAGCAGACGGTCAGAGGTAAGAGGCTTACGAGGGGCTACATGGACAGGAGCCTACCCCACTTCAAGCCCGGCGACCTAGGACCGGAGGCCAGGGGCTTCGTCGCGAGGGGCTTCGTCGACGGCCTATCGCCTATCGAGATGTTCTTCCACGCGGCAGGCGGGAGAGAGGGCCTGATCGACACGGCTGTGAGGACGAGTCAGTCGGGCTACATGCAGAGGAGGCTGATAAACGCCCTACAAGACGTCAGAGTAGACATCGACGGTAGTGTGAGGACTACTAACGGCGAGGTCATACAGTTCAAGTACGGGGAGGACGGTGTAGACCCCATGAAGAGCGACCATGGAAAGGCCGTTAACGTGGACAGGGTTATCCAGAAAGTGGTGGGGTGGAGGATGTGAGGCCCGTTAAGTCTGTCGAAGAGCTGAGGAATCGTATCGAGGCGTTACGGGGCAAAGTGAGCGAAAACGTCTTGGAGGAGCTCGAGAAAAAGCTCGTCGAGGTGTACGAGAAGTACGGCCTCTACGAGGAGGAGGTCGACGCTATCCTAGGCGAGGTGGCTAAGAGGTACGAGAGCTCTCTCGTTGAACCCGGCGAGCCTGTGGGGACGGTGGCGGCTCAAAGCCTGGGTGAGCCGTCGACCCAGATGACACTACGTGTCTTCCACTACGCTGGCGTCAGGGAGTTCAACGTGACCCTGGGCCTCCCGAGGCTTATAGAGATAGTCGACGCGAGGAAGAGACCGGAGAC
>JAGDWK010000072.1:0-2777 GCA_023256015.1 Thermogladius sp. | reverse complement strand
TCGAGAACGTTGCCGAGAGTATCGTTATCAACCCGTACGAGGGGGCCATCATCAAGCTGGACCCGGAGATGCTGGAAGACAAGGGCGTCAAGATATCAGACGTGGTGGCCGTCCTCGAGGCGCTTAACATTGGTGAGATCGAGGTAGACGAAGAGAACTATACGGTGAGAGTGGAGATACCCGAGGAGTACATGGACTACTCCAAGATGGAGAAGATACGGCAGAAAATAGCGTCGGCTCGAATCAAGGGGGTGAAGGGTATCAAGAAGGTCATTATCCAAAAGAGGGGTGACGAGTACGTGTTGATCGCCGAGGGTAGTAACCTACCCGAGGTGATGAGGATCAAGGGCGTTGATTGGAGGAAGGTCTACACGAACGACATCATGGAGATCGAGAGAACGCTGGGGATCGAGGCTGCGAGAGCGGCGATCATACGCGAGATCAAGAGCATCCTCGACGACCAGGGGCTGGACGTCGACATAAGGCATATCATGCTCCTGGCCGACGTTATGACTTGGACAGGTAGGGTGAGGCAAGTGGGTAGGATGGGCGTCGCCGGCGAGAAGCCCAGTGTTTTGGCCAGGGCCACTTTCGAGATGACGGTGCAGAAGCTGATCGAGGCGGCAGTCAGCGGCGAAGTAGACAACTTAAACGGTGTCCCCGAAAATATTATAATAGGGCAGATAATACCTGTTGGTACAGGGTTGGTAGAGCTCTACGCGACACCGTCAAGTATTAGGAACCAGAAGACGGAGGGATAGGCATGTCCGCAGCCCAGCCCGAGATCATCAAGGCTATTCAAACGGCGTATAAGACGGGTAAGGTGGTCATGGGCTACAGAAGGACTGTGAAGTTGCTCCTCCACGGTAAGGTCAGGCTAGTAATACTGGCAGCAAACGCGCCGCCGGAGTTCAAGGAGGACGTGTACTACTATTCTAAGCTGTCTAACGTCCCCGTGCTGGTCTTCCCGGGCACCAACATGGAGCTCGGCACGATACTAGGGAAGCCGTTCGGCGTGTCTACGTTGGGAGTGATCGAACCCGGGCAGTCCAACATCCTAGAGTTGGCGGGTGGAGGCAAGCAATGAGTAAGGAGAGGCCCCAGATCAAAATAACGCCCGAAGAGTTCAGGTACATGACCCTCCTACACGAGCTGACCGGGGTCCACGTCCACGACTGTGTGGTTGACGAGGAGAACAACAGGATAATATTCCTCGTTAAGCCGGACGAGATAGGCAAAGCGATCGGCCCCAAAGGCATTTTCGTGCAGACCCTGAAGAAGATGCTCAATAAGAACATCGAGATCGTCGGCTACAGTGACAACATAGAGGAGTTGACAAAGTACGCATTAGCGCCTGCTAGAGTTAGAGAAGTGAAGGTGGCTCAGAGACCTGGCGGCAAGAGAGTCGTGTACGCCACCGTCGACCCTAACGACAAGGCGGTTGCTATAGGGAAAAACGGTAAGAACGTCGCCAGGGCCCGTCTACTACTAAACCGGTACTTCAACATTGACACAGTGATAATAGCGTGAAGCTTAAAAGCCTATGTGAGACTCCCTTCTTAGAGGGGTCAAGGAATGCCAGGTAAAAAGGCGCCGAACGGCCTCTTCGCTGCGAGGAAGCTGAAGAAGAAGAGGCTCAAGTTTAGGTGGAGCCTTAGAGAGTTCAAGGTGAAGATGCTAAGGCTGAAGGAGAAGGCCGACCCGTTGGAAGGGGCCCCAATGGCACGCGGTATAGTGCTCGAGAAGGTCGGTGTCGAGTCGAGAAAACCGAACTCCGCTGTGAGAAAGTGTGTTAGGGTCCAGCTAGTGAAGAACGGCAAGGTGGTCACGGCTTTCGTGCCGTGGGACGGCGGCGTAAACTACATAGACGAGCACGACGAGGTGATCATCGAGGGTATCGGAGGCCCCAGAGGCAAGTCTATGGGAGACATCCCCGGTGTTAGGTACAGGGTTATTAAAGTGAACGGCGTCTCTCTTAGGGCTATATGGCTCGGTAAAAAGCAGAAACCGGTCAGGTAAAACCCCGGCAGTTCACTGCTTAAACAAGGCTTCCTGAGCGTCTACCAGCTCCTTCTTCACGTATACAGGCTTACTCACTAGTAGAGCTAGAAGGATGGCGTGACTCGGCACCATCTTCCTCTTTATGGTCAGTTCCCCATCGTTGAACTCGACGTAAGCCGAGTACACCCCTCGCGTCTCGTCGAACTCTTCGATCAGGACTCTCTTGACGTGCTTGCCGAGAGCCTCCAGCACCTCGGGCATCGAGATTAGCAGGTCGCCCAGCCGCTCTCTGTCGTCGTCGATCACACCGCCGTTGATTTTCTTCACAAATATAACGACATCGTAGGGCACCCTCTCCAGGTAGAAAGACCTCCCGTCCTCGAGCTCGCACACCAGTCTTGGTACAGGCATGTACAAGTCCAGCCCTTCTACTTTGACCTCGCCGATCTCGTCGCGAACCCTCTTCACGAGCAGGTATTTAGTCAATCCTGTTGTCCTCTCTTACGCTATGTAGATAGAGTTAAACCTAGTTTTAAACCTAGCATGCCGTCAGCGAGGGCCTTCTACGGGACAGCTCCAGCAATCTTTTCGCGGAGATGCTGAGATTTAAAAGACCAGTTTGACTATCCAATCCCTTCAGGTGCTCAAGTTGAGCGGTACTGCTGGGTTAGAGGTGCCGGAGATTAAGCTGTTCGGTAAGTGGAGCTACGACGGGGTGGTTGTCAGAGACCCAAGCCTGAAGAGGTATATATCCCTTAAACCGGTGTACCTGCCTC
>JAGDWK010000034.1:11548-12695 GCA_023256015.1 Thermogladius sp. | reverse complement strand
TCTTGTTTCGCTTCGAGGATCTTCATAGCCTTGTAGTGGGGTGCCCTACACCCGACTATGTGAACCTGGCCGATCATTTCCTGCGGTCCTGCCAGGCTCCTGATCCCCTCGCCCTCCCTCAACATCTTGGCGGCGTTACTGGCGGCAGCGACAACGCTCGGCTCTTCGATGACCATCGGGACTAGGTAGTCTCTACCGTTTATCCTGAAGTTCACTGCGACGGCAAACGGGTAGGTCATGCCGCCTACGACGTTCTCTATCATGGACTCAGCTACTTCTCTCGGCAAGTTACCGAGGTTGTTTAAAGCCCCTACCTCCTCCTCGGTTAGACCGACCCAGTCAGCAACGATCTTGAGCCTCTCCTTCATGTCGAGCTTGTAGAACCCCTGTATCCTACTAGTTCTCTCCACGCTAAACACCGATAAAAGTACTATCTCCGTCGCAAGGTAATAAAAGGGTCTAGTCAGCCTTCGACTTTAAAGCCCATGCCCCTCAGCTCCTCGTAAATAGACTCGACTAGCCTGACACCAAAGCCTGGGAGGGACAGTAGCCTGCTCCTAGGCGTCTTTGCCAGGTCCTGGAGGGTCTTAATGCCGTGGTTTATCAAGATCCTCGCCCTCACCCTCCCGATCCCCCTCAGTCTTATCAGCTCAAGAGCGTCTTCCTTGACCCCGTACTGGACCCGCAACGACAGCCGGTTCAAGCGCGTAGAGAACGTGATGTTGCCTAGAAGTCTTTCGATCTTGGCGAGGGAGCCGGCGATCCAGGCGACCGTCTCCCTCATAGTGTAGAGGTCGCCTGGGCCTATCTCGTACTTGCTTGCTATCCTGTCCTCGTCTACCTCGTTTATCCAGTCTCTGAGAGCGAGCGCGTGGACGTAGCCCGTTATCAAATTGTCTATTTCGACCGAGCTCATTCTGCCCAGCCCTACCCTCCGCGCCAGGCTCGAGTTCAGGGCCTCGTCCTCGAACACCTCCACTACGCTGTCGGGTATGTATGGTCTACTCCTGACGTAGTCGACAGACGTCGTTATCAAGTGCAGGACGTCCAGCTCGTCGAAGTCCTCCGGTCTGTACTTGATGCAGTAGTGGACCGTTAGCGGGTCGAGGTACGTGAACGACGTGAGCTTACCGAGTCTAGTCGCCCT
>JAGDWK010000034.1:8212-11448 GCA_023256015.1 Thermogladius sp. | reverse complement strand
AGGGTGTGAATCCTCAGACTCCTCTCGCTGGACACCTTGCTCACGATGTTCTCGGGGCCCGAGTTTATGTACTTCAGGGCCTCCTTCTCGCTCTTCGCGTCAGCTATGATCGCCTCGCCGATCTCGTCGTACCTAGGTCTACCGGCTCTACCCGCCATCTGCTTGTACTCGAAGACAGGGATGTTCACCATCTTGGACGATGTAGGGTCGTATCGC
The DNA here is from genome assembly GCA_023256015.1 of Thermogladius sp. GTDB lineage: Archaea > Thermoproteota > Thermoprotei_A > Sulfolobales > Desulfurococcaceae > Thermogladius. The sequence goes on along the minus strand of JAGDWK010000034.1, from coordinate 11,232 downwards.
TTTATCGAGACGATGACCCTCCTGGCGGGCAGGTTGACGCCCGCGGCGAGAGTCGGCGTGGCGAACACAACGCTGAGAGCTCTAGCCCTAAAGGCCTCCTCGACGGCCCTCCTCGCCTGAATGGACAAGCCCGCGTGGTGGTAGCCGACTCCTTTCTCCATCAAGGCGAGCAGTTTTTCTCTCTCCATTCGACTGGGGCTCTCCGACAGCCTCTCTACGACCTCGCTTGTAAGCCCCTTCGGCTTCGAGACACCGATCAACGCGGCCGTGGTCTCGGCTAGCTCTTCAACCCTCCTCCTGTTGTGGACGAACACCAGGACCTGGATGCCCTTCGATAGGGACTGTGAGACCAGGTTGAGTATCTTGTCGTCGAACTCGTCTTCGACGTCCTCCGACCCCCCGTCGGCAAAAATTATGCTACCAGCCCTCTTGTCGTAGTAGCCCTCTCTCAGCTTGACGGGACGCCAAGCTACGTCGACCAGCTTCGCGCCGAGCCACTCGGCCAACTCCTTCGGGTTCCCTATCGTTGCCGACAAGCCTATTACCCGCGCGGAGAGCGACCTAAGCCTCGCTATTATCATCTCGACTACAGGGCCCCTCTCCGGGTCGTTGATCATGTGGAGCTCGTCGACCACAACAGTGCTAACCTTCCTGAGCCAGAGCGGCTTAATCCTGAGGAGGCTGTCAAACCTCTCGTACGTCGCGATCACCACGTCTTTGTCTTCGAGGTCTTCCGCTGGGGAGTCGTAGTCTCCTGTCGATATACCCACTTTGATTCCCAGCTCTTCGAGGGCCTTGAACTCGTCGTACTTCTCGTTCGCGAGAGCCCTCAAGGGGAGGAGGTACACTCCCTTACCCCCTTCTTGAACCGCCTTGACAATCCCCATCTCTCCTACGAGCGTCTTGCCACTTGCTGTGGGAGCAGAGACAACGATGTTAAGGCTGGAGAAGAGGCCGCTCCTAACAGCCTCCTCCTGCACCGGGTTGAGTGCCTCTATACCCCTCTTAATCAACAGGTTGATGTACTCCTTCCTCAGCCCGTAGGACTCGAGCTCTTCGACCCTCAAAACAACACCTTACCAAGACCTCACTACTTCCTCTGTCTCTTAAAAGACGGGGCCCTTTCACAGGACCAGTTTTATCTCTCACGGTGGATATAATCGTTACCAAGGCTGGGTGGTCCGGGTTTGTCTAGGAGGCTCTTCCACAGCCTAGTGGGGCTCGAGGAGGCCTTTAAGATAATCGGCTCCTACTACAGGCTCGAGCCGCTTGGAGTCGAGAGGGTCCCTCTCGGTGAAGCCCTGTTTAGAGTCCTGGCGCAAGACGTCTACTCACCAGTAGACTACCCACCCTTTGACCGTAGCGAGGTGGACGGGTACGCTGTACGGTCGCTCGACACTTCGTGGGCCGACGAGCTGAGCCCGGTGAAGCTTGAGATCAAAGGGAGAGTTGAGGTCGGCGAGGTCCCCTCCCTGAGCGTTGAGGAGGGCGAGGCCGTGGAAGTGGCCACGGGCGCTATGTTGCCGAGGGGTGCTGACGCCGTCGTCATGGAGGAGCACGCCAAGGCCGGCGACAACGAGCTGACGGTCTACAGGAGCGTGTACCCGGGCGAGAATGTTAGCACGACTGGTAGCGACGTATCGATAGGCGACCTCGTGCTCCAGAAGGGCGTCGTCCTGACCCCCGAGCGCATAGGTCTACTAGCGGGCTTGGGTATCAGGGAGGTCGTGGTGTACAGGAAGCCACGCGTAGCTGTGTTCTCGACAGGCAGGGAGGTGGTGCCGCCGGGGTCTCCGCTAGAGCCGGGGCAGGTCTACGACGTCGACAGCTACCTAGCCGTGTCGTTCCTAAACTCCATCGGTGCCAGCGCCGTTAACCTAGGCATCCTGCCAGACGACGAGAGGACTATACGGGAGGAGATCGGCAAGGCAGTGGAGGAGTTCGATCTAGTCTTAACAAGTGGCGGGACGAGCGCCGGCGTCAGAGACGTTGTGTACAGGGTGTTCGACGAGCTGGGCGAGCCCGGAGTCATTATCCACGGGCTAAAAATTAGACCTGGTAAACCGACGATTGTTGCCGTCGCGCGGGGCAAATTACTCGTAGGACTACCGGGGTTCCCTCTCTCCTGCTACATAGTTCTCCAGAAGCTGGTAAAGCCTATCATCTACAAGCTAGCGGGCTTGAGCTCGCCTGAGCAGGAGGTCGTGAAGGCGGTGCTACCGGTGAAGATCAGGAAGAGGGCGGGTTTCACGATGTTCGTGCCCGTGGGGCTTGTGTCCTCGGATAAAGGGTTCACCGCCTACCCTCTCCAATCGAGTAGCGGCAGTATAAGCTCCCTCGTGTACAGCGACGGGTTTATAACTATAGGAGAGAGCGTCGAGCTGGTGGACGAGAACGAGCCTGTGGAGGTCGAGCTGGTGAAGGGCTTCAAGCCCACCGCGAGGCTTGTCGTCATAGGCAGTAACGACCCCCTGCTCTATAGGCTCATCAGCGAGCTCGGACTAGCCGATAAAGCCAAGATAATACCTGTCGGTAGCATGGGCGGCTGGCACGCTGTGGCTAGAGGAGAGGCCGACATTGCCCCAACGCACTTACTAGACGAGGAGACGGGTCTTTACAATACCCCATACCTCGAGAGGCTGGGCTTGAGAGGGAGGGCCGCGATTGTTAAGGGTTACAAGAGGCTCATCGGCCTGGTGTTCCCAAAGGGCAACCCGAAAAACATCAGGGGTATCGATGACTTTCTCAGGTCTGACGTTAGAATAGTTAACAGGAACAAGGGTTCTGGCGTACGCGGGTTCTTGGACATCGAGTTGAAAAAGCTGAGTGCGCGATTAGGCATAGGATTCGAAGACCTGGTCAAAAGAATCAACGGCTATTTCTACGAAGTTAGAACACACACAGCGGTAGCAGCCGCCGTGAGGCATGGAAGGGCTGACGTGGGGATCGCCGTAGGCTGGGCCGCTGAGCTGTACGACCTAGACTTCAAACCACTGGGCTGGGAGGAATTCGACTTTCTA
>JAGDWK010000034.1:6622-8112 GCA_023256015.1 Thermogladius sp. | reverse complement strand
GAGGAGAAGTGGCCAGGTTCGTAAACGCGTTGAGAGACAGGGAGTTCATGGAGAGGGTTGCGAGCGAGTTCAAGCCTTACTACCAAGTAACAGACGCCACTGGGAGCGTGGTGTACTAGAAGGCGCCGTCCAGCGATTGCGTAGAGGTCTATACACGAACTGGGTGCGCCCCTGCTGTTAACTCGCTTAGCCGCTCTTCACTTGGTAAGTAGGTACTTAACCTCCACGTGGAAGCTCCTGAACCTGTCAACGAACTCCTCTAGCACGGCAAGCTCCTTGAAGCACGCGATCGGGGTCAGTGAGCCGAGTAGGAGAGGGCCTAAGGCTATTAGCTCGTCGCTCACACTTATACCGAGTCTGAGCCCGACTCGACGAGCCCCTATCTTCTGGGTCACTGACTCCTCAACTATCTCTGCGTAGTTTTCTATACTGTTAATCGAGACCTTGACCTGGGCTAGGAAGAACGAGTTCAGGGCGCTGTAGAGCTCGAAGAGTACTACTGCGTAGAAGAGCGTGTTGTACGAGATCAGCGAGAGTATACCGGCCAGTATCGCCAGCGGGTACCACTCCATGTAGGTCTTGAAGCCCCGTTCAAACTCTAGCGTTGCCACCTCCAGCGCCTCGAGCCTAACTCCTGTCCTCTCCCACACGAGCCTGGCAAGTGTAGAGCCATACTCGTGGAGGCTTTCGGCCAACCGGCTTGTCGACGAGATCAAGTATACCATCATGACCGTCGTGAAAACGACCCCGAGGAACCCGAACATGAGTGCTATTCTCAAAGACTCTTCTGGAAGCTCTAGCAACTCCTTCAGAGCCAAGAAGAGGACGTAGGCTGGGCTCAGCGAGCTTACGTAGAGCGACACTAGCACGGCTCTGTTAGAGGCGCTGATCCCCGCTAGCTCCCTGACAATGGAGTCCATTCTCTTGGTCAGACTCATAGTGAGCCCTTTTTCAAGAGCTTCTCAACGCGGGACAGAAACCTGCTCGCCTTGACGGCTTCGTGGGATACCTCCAGTAGCTCGCCTTCGTGGATTACGAAGTGCCTCCTCTTCACGTTCTCTGGATTCACTACCTTGAATACCTCCTCGACCATCCAGTGTAGTTGAGTGCAGTGCATACTGCCGTCAACTGTTAAAACCGAGACCTCCTCGTAGACCCCTCTTCTAAGCATGCCTGCCAGCTTGAAGCCGACCATGTTCACGTGCTCTGCCTCTAGGCAGACCGACAATGGGCAGTAGCCACTCTCCACAAACCTCTTGTACACGTCAGGGTGCTCTACCTCGACGCACCTCCCCACGACCAGGATTTTCCGGCAGCCCCTGAGAAGCCTCGACTTGGCGTTCAAGTCGATGAGCCTTGGGGCAGTATATACCAATTTACAGCACCGTACAAGATGTAATCTGATTACTGACGAGTAAAAAATATTATAGGGGTTTAACAAAGCAATATTTGGGAAAAACATGTCTGTAGTGAAGACGGGCCCAGTCCGC
>JAGDWK010000034.1:3009-6522 GCA_023256015.1 Thermogladius sp. | reverse complement strand
TACCAAGTTCTCGTAGAGAAGTACATGGCGCCGAAGGACGCTATCGTGAACATAGAGCTCGAGTACGAGCTAGTAGACACCGAGTTCAAGATCAAGAACTTAAAAGTCGACCTGTACGAGCTGAACACGTCGATCTCGGAGGAGGCCACAGCCGAGCTAAAGAAAATGCTCGAAATAGGAGCCTAGTTTTTACCCACTTACAGGTCTACATTACTGGTCACAGTTTAGTGAGGGTAGGGAGATGGCCGACTCTGTCACAGTGGGTATTGTCCAAGCAGACCTGAGCTCGACGCCCCTCGAGAACGCGGAGAAGATCGGTAGGCTTGTGAGGAGCGGGTTCAAAAACGCAGACTTGGTATTGACGCCCGAGTACAGTATGGCAAACCCGTTGAAGGTCAAGGACCCCAATCTGTTCTACGACATAGCCGAGAAGGTCGGGGAGAGTAAGTTCCTTGACGTAGTCGAGAAGGTCGCCCGGGAGACAGGTTCCGTGGTCGTGACCCACTTCGTAGAGAAGACGGCAACCCGGCCGAGGACGCTTAGCTCGAGTATAATGGTCGGCCCCGACGGCTCTCGTAAGAGGCTGTACAGCAAGATCCACTTGTTCGACGCATTCGGGTACAGGGAGAGCGACTTCTTCGACGAAGGCGAGGTACTCAGCGAGACAGTCAACTTGAAGAACTTCAAAATGAGAGTAGCTATCTGCTATGACTTGAGGTTCCCCGAGTTGTTCAGGCTGTACGCACTAGAAGGGGCCGACATAGTCCTGGTACACGCGGGCTGGGTTAAGGGTTTCATGAAGGAATCCCAGCTAGACTTCCTCGCCAAGGCTAGGGCGCACGAGAACACCTTCTACCTCGTCTTGTCGAACCAGGTAGGCGAGCTGTTCACGGGAGGTAGCGGTGTCTACAGTCCTCTGGGCTACAAAATCAGGGACCTAGGCTTTAAGGAGGCCTACGTCGAGGTAGCCCTTGACAGAGAGGAGCTGAAGACGGCGAGAGAGCTCGTGCCGGTCGTGAAACAGGCTATAACGAAATGGAGAGTAGAAAAAATAAAAAGAGGAAGTAAGGCTTAAAACTCACTTAAGGGCTTCCAATCTCTTCATTATCTCCTGGTACATCTCCTCGCTCGCGAAAACAGCCTCGACCTCGCTGTCTCTGACCTTGACTACGAGACCCTCAAGCGGGTGCTTAGGCGGGTCGGGTAGTGTGGGGTCGGGCTTCTCCTTACCGATGTACACCCACCTGACTCCACCTTTCTCGCTGCGCTCGATCTTGTACCAGTACCTGCCGTAGTAGTAGTACTTTGTCTTGACCGTCTCCTTCTCCTTCCTAACGGCGATGTGAACAGGTTTTAGGTAATAGCCTTTCTGGCGAGCCGTGTTGTTGTACTCGTAGATCTGCTGGAGGTAGTCCGCTATTACTATGTTCAACTTCTTGAGGAAGTCGAGCGACTCCTTCACCTTCTTTTTCATCCGTCTTACCGGAACCTCCATGTTTTTCAGCCCATGGGAGTCCTATCACTTGTTATCAAAAACGTATTTTCATCATCCTATATAAATTTTAGCACAAAAAACTTATTAACTGTTTTTTCAGCTGGGTGTTATGTTTATCAAACAGCTAGCCTTGACTAGTACGACTATCAGGTGCCCTTCTCACCCCTTCGTCGTCGATTTGGACCACGAGTGGCGTTAGACCTAGGAGCTTGATTTTCTCGACTACACTTGGAACCTTACTGGTTTCCACCAGTCCTATAACGATACCTCCACGGCCTGCCCCACTTATTTTAGCACCGAGCGCACCGGCTTCGCGCATAGCCCACACTATGCTCTCCAGGACCCGCGAGGACACGCCTATGGAGGAGAGGAGCCCGTGGTTGATATCCATCAACTCCCCCAACCTCGCGAAGTCTCCCGTCTCGATGGATTTGAGCGCGTCGCGGACGAGCTCCGAGGCCGCCTCGTATATTCTCGACATCACGTTGGAATACTTGTCGTACCTGTTTAACACGTCTGCTACAACGCTACCCGTCGACCTCTTGATACCGGAGTCCGCTATAACGATCACGACGTCGTCTGGCCACCTTCTCTTAACCCTGTTGAAGACCCCTCTCTCGTACACCATCACTCCGCCGTAGGTCGACAGCGTGTTGTCCACCCCGCTCGGCCTGACGTGGTAGACCTTCTCCGCCTCGAACGATACCTCCCACACGACCTTTTTGTCGGGCTCTACACCCGCGAAAGACAAGAGGGCGTGCGTTGTGGACACGGCCACAGCGGCCGAGGAGCCCATGCCGGAGGAGATCGGTATCTCCGAGTCGATTGTCGCGTGGAAGTCCCTCTTCAAGCCGAACCGCCCGGCCAGCTCCTCGACTACCCTGTACAGCCCCTTGTCGTTCACCGTGTTGGATGACAAGTCCAGCAGTAGCCCTAGCTGCCTAGACTCGACCCTGCCCTGCCCACTTGATACACACACTCTCGCGTATAAGGTCACGGCTGCGCCTATAGCCGGCATACCCTTGACGACGAAGTGCTCGCCAAGCAAAATCACCTTGCCCGGGGCTATAGAGCAAGCCATCATAGACACTCAACTATTAAAAGAGGGGTGGCCGTTTTATAGGATTTGAGGAGACTTATGAGCGGCGCGAGGCAGACCCAGTCAGTCTTCACCCTCCTCAACAAAGCCAGGGACAGGGTCGGGAAAATAAGGCACAAGATAATGGTGTTGAGCGGGAAGGGGGGTGTGGGGAAGTCCTTTATCTCCTCAATGCTCGCGCTAGCGCTAGCTGAAAAGGGGTACAGGGTTTCAATACTCGACGCAGACATACACGGCTCGAGTATCCCGACTATACTCGGACTCCACGGCATGCGCCACTTCGCCGACGAAGAGGGTATTCTCCCCGTGGAGGGCCCGCTCGGGGTCCAGGTCGTCGCGATCAACCTGATGCTGGACTCCCCAGACGCCCCGGTCGTGTGGCGCGGCCCCCTGAAGTCGAGGGCGATAACGGAACTGCTCGCAAAAGTCAAGTGGCCGGAAGGGGACTTCCTTGTAATAGACCTGCCGCCCGGAACCGGCGATGAGGCGATAACAGTCGTCCAGACGATAAGGGACTTAAGCGGGGCAGTGATCGTCACGGCGCCAAACATGCTGTCCGAGGTCATAGTCTCGAAGGCCATAAACTTCGTGGTTAAAAACAACGTTAAGCTACTGGGGATCGTGGAGAACATGAGCTACTTCAAGTGCCCGGGTAGCGACGTGGAGTACAACCTCCTAGGGAGGAGCACCGGAGAAGAGCTAGCCAAGAAGTACCAGACTAAGCTGCTAGCTAGAATACCCTTGGATCCGCTCATAGGGAGAGCGCTTGAGGAGGGCGTACCATACCTGCTAGCCTACCCGGAGGGGGAGGCTGCCAAGGCAATTAGATCGCTAGCTGAAGAGATATTAAGGATTGTGCAACCATAAGATATCCGTGGCTTTCGGGGACCGGTGGTAAATTGGAAGAAGCGCAAGAACT
>JAGDWK010000034.1:1341-2909 GCA_023256015.1 Thermogladius sp. | reverse complement strand
GACTTCGAGATAGACCTCGTCACGGTGAATAGCAATAGCAAAGACAAGTACAAGGACCCGGAGAAGCTGTTCCTCTTCAGGGTAGACAGGGGCACGTACACCCTTTACGACCCGGAGATCCACGGCCCTATTGAGAAGTACATTGAGCTGGCCAAGTTCAGCCCCGCGAGAAAGCAGGTGATCGCGCAGGTGATCAAAGACCTGGAGGAGAGGGGGTTCGAGGTCTCGGAGAACAAGACGTCAAAGCCACTCCTCCCCGACCTAACCGCGTGGAAAGACGAGAAGAAGATCGGCGTGTGGGTCATCGACCCCAGCGCTGATAGGGCTACCCAGCTCAAGAACCTGTACCTAGCTATCGGCTCTTCTATGGTGGACCAGAGCTACGACGGCTACTTCATCGTGATGCCGCAGGACCTGGCCGACAAACTCAGTGACAGGGTAAAGGGGGTTCTGGAGTCCTTCAACACGAAGATTATAATCCTGAAAGAGGAGAAGAAGTACACTCTACTTATTTAGGCTTGGAGGCTGAATGTTCTCGCTCTCCAGTTTCGTCTTCAGGAGGCTCCTAGCCTCCTCGAGAACCCTTCTAGCGTCGGGTGTCTCAGTCGTGTCGTACGATAGGGGTGGCCCCACGTCGATGTCAGCACTAGCCAGCTCCCGTATAGACGAGTCCAGCTCAGCGAAGTAGACGGCTAGGTCGGGTATTCTCGACTCCGGTATCTTCTTTATTTCGCCGACTATGCTCGACACCTCGTCCGCTATTAGCTTGAAGTCCCTCATAGTTATTGCGAGGTCGATGCTAAGGGAGACCTTCTCGAGAACTAACTTCAGCACTTCGAGCCTACTCCTCATCTTGTCGAGCTTAGCGATCTCCTCAGCGTACCTCTTAGCGAGGAAAGTTTCGCCTCTAGCCTGGAGGTCTACGGCCATATCCATGAGCTTGCTTCTCCTGCTGTTTATCCTATCGATTAAGGAGTCGAGACGCTGGATACTCGCCCTCACGTTGTAAAGCGCTGTCAAAGCCGACTTTAAAGGGTCAACTTTCTTCCTCCTGAGAACCAAATCAGCACACCACTCTAGTAATAGCCTAGGGCTTTATTTATAAAACAATAGGGCTGTGTAACCGCAAGAGGGGTGTGGTCGGCACGGTAGTAGTCGGCGTGTCAATGAAGGGGTTTGTGAGCGTGTGGGGGAGCCGTTCCGTGGTCGCAGAGTTCGGGCACCTGTCGTACAACCACAAATCCTCTAAAAGGTGAGGCGGGTAAAGCGTGTTCATCGGCCGGCCCAGGGGCTGTGAACCCCGAATACAACAGTGTTATCTAGCAAAGGGGCGCAGAGCTTCGGGGACGTTAAGCTTGTGAAGGGTAGACTACTTGGTATATCGTTATCACCTCGTACAAGTACGCTCCGTTAATGAACACCTTGTTCCCGTTCTTGTCGTAGAAGGGCTCGGCTATGATGGCGTACGGCCTGAAGTAGGGGCTGTTAGCCAGGGGCCTCTGTTCGTAGGTGAGGGTCTTAACAGACAGCACGCGTATGTAGGTGGTCAAGTTCAGCTGTTCAACGAC
>JAGDWK010000034.1:0-1241 GCA_023256015.1 Thermogladius sp. | reverse complement strand
ACAATGTTGTTCTGGAAGAGGTAAAGGTAGAAAGCGTCGCCCAGGTTCCTGTAGGAGACGTTCACACCCATGGACTGCAGCTGGTCTACAATAGAGTCCCCAATCCTGATCATCCAGATGCTCTTCGGTATGTCGTCGAGTCCCACCATGAGTCCTGGTATTACGGGTGTAACCATGTAGGAGTTGTTGCCAGACGGCCTGAAGTTGAACACGTCGAAGACTAGAATGTAAGTGTTGTTCACCGGGGTGTGTAGGAGCTCGAGCAACTTCAACACCTCGGAGTCGTTCTGGGCCGTCAATGCGAGTCCCAGTATGCCTATCTGTGTAGTATTCAGCGTTGAACCGTCGGCTACTGTGGGTCTTTGCCCCAGGACGCTTATCGGGTAACCGTAGTCCCACCAGGCCACGATAACCGAGCCTGGCGTAGTGTTCCTGATCACCTCTATCGCCTTGTACCACGCGTCTGTCCAGTAGGGTAGGGACGTATAGCCCGCTTTAATACTAGGCACCACGTTGTTCATTTGGCTGTACGTGTTGTACCCCGCCAAGGCAATGTTCGCGGTCATGAAGAGCGTCAAGAACAGCGACGCGTAGAAAACCTCGGGGCTCGTCCTCTTAACGTACATCCTTTTCTTGTCCCTTGCGTAGACGGCCTCGCTGGGGACCAGTCTAGATGCTATGACCCCGGCGAAGACCCCCGCGATCGTCAAGCCGGTCGTAGCCGCTGTCACCTCCATGTAAGCGGCGTTCATGTAGGCGTAAACTGCTAGCAGGAAGGCCACGGAGACCAGTACTCTGTCCGCCGTCCCCTTGTACAGTAGATACAGGGCCCCCAAGACGGCTAGTATGAAGGGCGAGACGAAGAAGAGCCAGTCCGAGTACGTGCCCCAGCTCCTCAGTATGGCCGAGATCCCCATTACGGCGAGAGCTGGCTGGTGTTCTTCAACGCTCTCGAAAATAGGGTTTGAAGCTATCGTCCTTAGACCCAGTATCCACGCGAAACGTCCAGGGATGTCGAGCCTACCAATGTACACCAAGGCGGCGCCGAGCACGACGATCAGCAGGAGGACTAAGAAATAGCCAGCCCGCTTAAGAAGCGGTCTCCTAAGTCCTAGTAGCCCATACTGATAGAACTGCAAGGAGAACAGCAACGGTACAAGGGTAGAAGCCAGCAGGAGGGTCCCCAGGCCGCTCAGTTTAAAGGGCATTATTTGCAGCATCGCTGTTATCGCTGGCGAGCC
>JAGDWK010000001.1:11905-13232 GCA_023256015.1 Thermogladius sp. | reverse complement strand
TCTTGAGGTAGTCGAGTGCCCTGCTCTTCATATGGGCCTCGATCTGTAGCCACGTCTCTTTGAGGGTGTCGACGAGCTTCTCGAGAGGTACCGTCTTCTTCTCTAGTGTGTCGCGCCTGACTATTGTGACCGTGTTAGATGACGTCTCTCTTCTCCCGACCTCTACTCTCGTGGGGACCCCCTTCAGCTCCCAGTAGTAGTACTTCCAGCCTGGCGAGTGCTCTGTATCCTGGTCTAGGTGGGCCCTCACGCCGCTCTCCTTCAGTATCTTGAGCACTTTCCTTGCGTAGTCGACAACGTCCTCCTCGCCCTCCCTGAATATAGGTACTATGACCACCTGGATGGGCGCTATCGCGGGGGGGAAGAAGAGGCCCCTCTCGTCGCCGTGGACCGCTATAACGGCGCCTAGGACTCTCTCGCTGACCCCGTAGCACGTCTGGTACACGAACTTGTACTGCCCATCGCTGTCGAGGAACTTCAAGTCGAATGCCCTGGCAAACCTCTGACCCAGGTTTATGACGCTCCCCAGTTCGAGCCCCTTCCCGTCGGGGGCCGCAGTCACAAAGTCGTAGTTGTACTCGGCACCAGCGAAGGTGTCCCAGGGCGGTGTCTTGACTATGAAGTAGGGGAGGAGGAGCGAGTCGAAGAACTGCTTGTAAATTGATATTGCCTCCTTGATCTGCTCCTCGGCCTCTCGCGTCGTGGCGTGCGCCGTGTGGGCCTCTATGAAGCCCATTATCTCTCGTACTCTCAGGATGGGGTGGGTCATCTTAGTCTCGTACCTGAAAACGTTGACCACCTGGTACATTTTGAGGGGCAGGTCTTTTCTGCCCTTGATCCAAAGGTTCCACATGTAGTACATTACCGTCTCGCTGGTGGGCCTGACGAGCAACCTCTCGTTGAACTTCTTGCTCATAGTGCCCTCTACTACAAAAGTCTCGCCACCGAAGCCTTCGAGAAAGTCCTTCTCCTTCGAGAACACAGACTCGGGGATAAAGGTTGGGAAATACGCCTCCTGGTGGCCTGTCTCCTCGAGGAGCCTTATCAGGATGCTTTGAGCGAGCCTAAGCGCCTTGAGGCCGTATGGTCTCCAAACTATCATGCCCTTGACGGGGTACCTTATGTCTACTATGTCTGCGTCGCGTAATATGTTGTGGTACCACTCTGGGAAGTTGCTGAATTTATCGATTTTAGACAATGTAGGCACCTTGACTCTATCCTTATTGAGTTGAGATACTTAAAATAACTTTTAAATAGGCGCGATCAGACCACCTTTTTCATCCTCGCAACGATGTTGTTCGACTTCTCCAGGTACCGTCTCACCCTC
>JAGDWK010000001.1:10212-11805 GCA_023256015.1 Thermogladius sp. | reverse complement strand
GCCGTAAAGCTGACGAGGACCACGTTGACTGCGAGGCTCGTTTGTCTCAGGAGGCGAGCAACTTGTAGGAGGGTCTCCAGCCCGGCGAGGTCGTCGTAGTACCCGCTCAGCCAGTGATCGTGATGCGCGTTGACGTGGACCTCCAGCTCCCCTCTACCGTTCAGGCCTGCCACGACTGTTTTCCCTACAGCGCCTCTCACGAGTCTAGCCCTACCCGACAGCCCTATCCTCGCACCAGAGAGCTTGGCCAGCTCCCACGCGTCACTTGCCTTAATTGAGACGACTGGAACCGCGGGCGGCGAGCCTGCCTCCAGCGATATCCTAGCCGAGCCCGACACTACTTCTCTCTTGAAAGAGTCCCTGGTCGGGTCGTAAATTATCACGCCGCTAAACCCCTTCGAGACCGCCTCCTGTACCACGCGGTTCAGACCCAGAGCGCTACCCGTGTAGCCGGCGAGCAGTACTGACCCCTCGGGCACCGGCTCAGGAATATCCGTGGGAGTTTGAGCAACTACCAGTCTGCCTTCTACCTCGAAGTCGGTTGTAGGCGGCATGACACGGCATTCCACGACGGTCTCCCCGGCTTCAACCCGGCAGCCCTCCTCTACCCACGAGACAACGGGCGTATCGAAGACCTTGACCCATTCTGCTACCTCGACAAACAACTCCTTAAGACCGCGCACAACTACCTGCTCAGCGTTGGAGCCTGTTACAACCTCCTCTGCAAAAGGTCCTCTAAAGACGCGAAGCCCCATTCAGACACCGTAGCATTATAATGTTAAGACACCGTATACCGTAATTAAGTCCGTCGAGGTCGTAAAATGCTCAGGGTAGTCAGGATCCCTGTCAAGGACGTAGACAAGTTTGTCGAGTACCTGAGAGCCAGGGGCTACGAGGTCGAAGAAGGCCCTCACACCGTTCTCGTAGACCAGAGCGAGGTCGTATCGGTCAAGGTAGAGAGGGAGGGGGTTATACAAGGCTACGCAGTAGTACACTTCATAACCCCGTACTATCGCGTCGAGCTACGTGGGCTGCAGGACGACAAGGAGTACCTGAGAGCCCTCCTAGAGGTCAAGTATAGCGAAGAGAAGTGGAGGATACCCGTCGACGACGTCGCCGTAGTCGCGCTAAGCGAAGAACTTGTACAGATGTTAGAGGGTTACAGCGACGAGTACCCCGTAGCCGACGGCGAACTGCTAGTTAGCGAGTACCGCCGTAGAAATCCCCAGTACCAGAACACCGTGAGGTTGCTTGTAGCTAGACTGCTGGACGAGCTAGCCTAGACCGCCGCGCTCGCTGGCTCGCCGGGCGCGCTCTGCCTAGCCCCGCAGTACGGGCAAAACAGGGCGTCGAGGGGGATGGGCCTCCCGCAACTCACACACTTCTTCACCCCTCTGCTGGTGGAGTCCATCTTAAGAGCATACTCGTTTTTCACGTCTTCTATCGTGAGGTGCAGGTAGACCTGCGTTGTCTTGATATCGCTGTGGCCCAGTATTCGCTGAAGCGCGTTGAGACTTAGCCCCATTCTGAGAGCTCTTGTCGCGAAGGTGTGCCTGAGAACGTGCGGCCTGACCTTGGACTCGTCGAGCCCCG
>JAGDWK010000001.1:8451-10112 GCA_023256015.1 Thermogladius sp. | reverse complement strand
GTCGCGAAGGTGTGCCTGAGAACGTGCGGCCTGACCTTGGACTCGTCGAGCCCCGCTCTCCTCGCTAGCCTCTTGAGCATCTTGTAAAGCCCCGAATACGTGTAGTCGAATAGCCTGTCGCCTGGGCCTAGGTTCTTCAACTTGACGTACGCCCTGATCGCCTCGAAGGTGTCCTGAGTGGCCGTGACGTACCTCTCCCTGCCGTACTTCGCCTCTCTGACCCTGATCACCCTCTCGTCGAAGTTGATGTCCGAGACCCTGAGCGACAACAGCTCTCTGCTTCTCAAACCCGTGTCCAGCAGGGTCTTCAGGACGACCTTCTCCTCCACCTTGCTAGCCGCTGACAGGAGCCTGTTGACCTCCTCGTCGCTCAAGGCCTCCACTCTCCTAGGGGGCTTCTTCACCGAGGGGATCGTTACCTGGAGCCCCAGCCACTTGAAGAACTTCTTCAAGTAGATCGTGTAGTAGTGAAGCGTGGTCAACCAAGAGTCCTTCTCTTCGGTCTTCCTCCCCTTGAACCCGTTCCTCAACCTGTCGTTCCTCCAGGCCACGATATCCCTTAGAGTAACCTCTCTCAGGGGCTTGTTACCAATGAACGACAGGAAGTCCGCGAGGGCCGACCTGTAAGCCTTCACCGTCTCCTGGCTCGCGCCCGACGCCTCGAGTACTGCTAGGAACTCCTGAACGATGTCCTCGTTCGGGAGCCCCAGTATGTCGTCTGACGCCTTGCCTACGTCGATCCCGGCAGGCATTCTCCCCCTACTGAAATCGGGAGGAACCGGTTTTAAGAAGCCGGGTTAGGTTAATAGGTACGCCTCCCCCTATAGTTCCCTACTTGGATGAAGAAACGTGGCAGGTCTGAGTAGTGAAGTATCCGCGCGGGGCTGACACCCTGTCTTGCTTTTCACGGGGTGAAGAAGGCTGATCAAGATCTTGGTCCACGGGGATAGCGACGGAGTCTGTAGCGGCGCTCTCCTTAAGGCCTACTTGGAGAAGAAAGGGGAGGTCTCCGTCTACTTCACGCACCCGGTCGGTCTCGTGAAAGACCTCTCGGAGTTCACGAGCCAGGGGGACCACATCTACATAGCCGATATAGCACTGGACGAGAAGACGTTCAGGCAGGTGGTCGAACTACTGGAGAAGCGGGGCGAGGCGGGGAAAGTAGTCTACATAGACCACCACCCCCTGCCGGAGGAGTTCAGAGGAGTGAACAACGTGGAGTTCATCCACGACCCTTGCTGCTCGGCATCCGAGCTGACGTATAGGTACGTCGAGAAATACCTCGACCCGGACTACTCCAGAGTAGGGTTGTACGGGGCTATAGGCGACTACATAGACGAAACGCCGTGGGTTCGCGAGCACTTGGCGAGGTGGGACAAGAGGTTTGTCTACTACGAGGCGGGGGTCTTGATCCAGGGCCTCGAGGGCACGGGTAGGCAGTACGACTTTAAAAGGCAGGTACTTCAAGCGTTAAGCCAGAATCAGCTACCGAGCTCGATAAGCGAGCTTTACGAAAGAGCGGTGAAGCAGAGCAGGCTGGACGAGGAGCTTAGGCTAAAAGTCAAGATGTCTGTCTACACTAGAGGCGTGGTCTCCATCGTTGAGAACCCGCCGGGTAGCGTGGGGCGTGCTGCGAACTACGCAAAGATATACGGTGGTGG
>JAGDWK010000001.1:4616-8351 GCA_023256015.1 Thermogladius sp. | reverse complement strand
AGCTTCTCTATACTCCCCGGCAACGATATTATCGCCCTATAGCCTTCGCCGCCGTACACCAAGAGCACCTCGCCCAGGACTTTCCCCTCCCTCTCGCTAAGTTCCACTACTCCTATGGACTCTCCTCCGGGTCCCTCGATCTTCAGCAGTCTAGTCCCCATGGTAGTCTCGCCTATCTCGGGCAGGTCTGCTACCTCGATAACCGTGGGCGGCGGCGTAGTCTCTGACTCTACCTTCTCGCGAGGCTTCTCCTCCGTTTCTATTGTAGGCGCCTGCTCCACGCCTGGCCTTCTCCCGAAGGCCTCCTGAACCTCCTTGAGCTTTTCGTTTATCACCTTTCCGAGAAGTTTAGAGACTTCCTCGTCGCTGACCCTCCTAAAGAACTCTACCACTAAACTGCTGTAGTCCCACTCGATCATTTTCTTCTCGGGGTGGACCTTGTACTTGACCCTGATCCTAACAGCATCTCCCTTGTCGCTTTTCAGCTCGCCAACTATGAGGTAGTAGAGCAGCCTGTTCAACTCCGCTGTGGCTCTCGCGGCTTCTTTAGCCATCTCCTTATCGTTCTTTGTCAAATCCTTCAACTGAGCAAACAGCGTCCTCCGGACCTTGGCGGCGTACGCTCCAGCGATCACCAGCCCTGTGCTCAAGGTAAATTCCTGGACGTTCTCGGACGACATCATCTCATCCCCGATGATTGCATCATATTTTATTTAGTGGACGCAATAGTTAAATATTTCTGAGGTGTAACGAGTTTGGAAGACCTTCTACAGAAGGCGATCGCTGAAGCCTCCTCCATGGGCGCTACTTACGTTGAGGCCAGGTACCACAAGAACGACTACTTCACGTTGAGAGCGCGTAACGGGAACTTGATCGACTCCTCTCGTGAAGTTGAAGAGGGGGTGGGCGTCAGAGTACTCGTGGACGGGTCTCTAGGCTTCGCTTCTACTAGTACGCTTAGCAAAGAGGGCGTCTTAGAGGCCGTTAGGAGGGCGGTGGCGGCAGCGAAGAGATTGAGCTGGCTCATGAAGAGCCCCCTCAGGCTAGGCCCTGGCAGGACGGGCAGGGTCAAGTACGAGGTCCCCGTGGCCAAGAGCTTCGAGAACACGCCGCTAGACGAGAAGATAGGCCTGTTCAGGGAGCTCTGGAACCGGGGCAGGGAGGTCGTTAAAGAGGCCTCTTTGAAGGTGATGTTCAACGAGTACGTGGAGAGCGTCGAGGAGAAGGTGATATTGACTAGCGAGGGCGCCTACGTGAGGAGCACTATTCCGAGGCTGTACTTCGGCTACAACATGGTGATCTCTCACCCTCAGAAAGGCGTGGTTCAGAGGTGGCGCGAGTTCGGTGGTAGCGGCGGCTTCGAGCTGGTTGAGAAGTGGAGAGTCGTGGACACTGTCGTAGAGGAGGCGGGGACGCTTGGAAGGGTCATACTTGAGGCCCGCGCGCCCCCATCAGAGCCAGTGGAGGTGCTGGTGGGGAGCGAGATAGTGGGCCTGATGGCGCACGAGTCCGCTGGGCACCCCAGCGAGGCCGACAGGATTCTCGGCAGGGAGGCCGCTCAGGCGGGCATGAGCTTCATAAAGAAAGGTATGAGAGGGTTCAAGGTAGGCAACGAGAATGCCACTGTCGTGGACGACCCGACTATACCTGGTAGCTACGGCTTCTTCCTCTACGACGACGAGGGCGTGTCTGCGAGACCCAAGTACCTTTACAGGGAGGGCGAGGTCTACGAGCACCTCCACAACAGGTTCACAGCAGCCGAGTACAACACGGAGTCCAACGGCTCGGCCAGGGCTATGAACTACGCCAGCGAACCCATCATAAGGATGTCCAACACCTATGTAACCCCGGGCGATTACACCTTCGAGGAGCTCGTAGAGGACATAGAGTACGGCGTGTACATCAAGTCGTACATGGAGTGGAACATAGACGACGAGAGGTGGAGCCAGAGGTACGTCGGCCTAGAGGCCTACCTGATAGAGAAGGGCGAGCTGAAGGGGTTCGTGAGAAACCCTGTGCTAGAGCTCACGACCAAGACTTTCTACAGCAGTATCGTGGCCAAGTCAAAGGACCTGAGGTTCTACGCGGGCACGTGTGGAAAGGGCGAGCCCAGCCAGGGCGTGCCGGTTTGGTTCGGCGGGCCGGACGTTAAGCTGACTAAGATAAGGCTGAGCGTTGCCCCGGGGTGATGGCGGCTTTGAGCGGTAGCGAGCTCGCCTCGCGGTTTGTCTCGAAAGCCCTCGAAATGGGCTTTAGCGACGTTGCCGTCCTAGTGGAAGACGTAAGCAGGGTTATGGTGAAGTTCGCCAACTCGCAGCCCAGCGTAGTCCAAAGATGGGATACCTCGGTGGCAAGCCTGTACTTGAGCAAGAACAGGAGGCTTTACACCGGGTCGGTTGTACTGGATAGGCTGAGAGACCTTGATAAACTACTCCACGAGATAAGCTACGTCGTTGATAGAGTGTCCGAGAGCGAGCTCTACGCGCCTCTACCGGAGCCGAGTAGGAAGGCCGGAGGGTTCTCGTTCGTCGATACTAGGGTCGTCGAGTCGATGAAAGACCCGTCTAGACTCGCCGAGCTCGTTCTAGAGGCCTCTGCGAGGGAGCACAAGGTGGACTTCACTGCGGGGAAGGTCGACCTGTGGCTGAGGAGAAAGCACTTGGCGACTTCTACGGGGGCCCTGCTTGAAGAGGAGTCTACTGGCGTGGAAGTCTACGTCAGGAGCTTTAAAGAGGACGGTAGCGGGCAGTGGGGTTTCTCCTCGAGGAGCCTTGACGAGAAGAAGATCGAGGAGACAGCTTTAAAGGCCTCGGAGCTAGCCCACGAGAGCCGGGGGAGAAGCCCAGTTGAACCGGGCGTCTACGACGTGATCCTCTCGCCGCTCGTCTTCTCACAATTGCTAAACGTCGTTGCTTGGATGTCGACTGGGCTCTCGATCTTGACTGGCACCTCTATTTTCACGGACAAGAAGCCCGGGGAACAGGTGGCGTCGCCACTTTTGACTGTCTGGGACGCGCCAAGGGACGAAAAGCTGCCTCACTCCACCGGGTTCGACGACGAAGCACTCGAGACGTACAATAAGCCGATAATAGAGAAGGGTGTTCTCAAGAACATCCTCCACAACTCGAAGACCGCCGCCAAGCTGAACGCGAGACCCACGGGTAACGCTGGCTGGGTCGCTCCACGCGCCTGGAACCTCGTGATCGAGAGCGGCGATTACAAGTTCGACGAGCTCGTCTCGGAAGTGAAGAGGGGGGTCTTCATCACTAACAACTGGTACACCAGGCTACAGAACTACGTGGAGGGTGTGTTCTCTACGATCGCTAGAGACGCCATATTCCTAATCGAGTCGGGCAGGATTGTGAAGCCCCTGGAGAGGCTGAGGATAGCGGACACACTACCCAACATCCTCAAGAACGTCGCCGGGCTAACCAGGGACACCTACGACGTAATGTGGTGGGAGGTAAGGATACCGACGAGAGCCCCATACGCACTGATCAGGAATGTGAACATCACTAAGCACTTCGCCTGATCGGGTCATAAAGTATTTTTACACCTGGAGACAACCTATTTCTTGGGTTGTAAACAGATGAAAGCCAGGTTTGAAGGCGTTATAGTCTCGTTCGAGTCTATGGACGAGAGGCGGGTACAGGTTTACGGGAGTGTTGAGGGGGAGCCGGCGGAGTTCACGCTCGTTGTATCGGAGGACAAGTTCAACGAACTGTTAAGGCTCGG
>JAGDWK010000001.1:2654-4516 GCA_023256015.1 Thermogladius sp. | reverse complement strand
TAGAGGCTGCCGGGAGTATAGGCGACGCGAGAATAAAGGTCGTAGACGAGAACACGGCCAAGATCACCTCGAGCAGGGGCGAGAAGGAGTACATTGTGGTCGTAGTAAAGGAGGGGGAGAACGTGTACAGGGTCTACAGCAACGACAACGGCACAGTATTCAAAGGATACGTAGGCTACCCCATCATCGCCTTCATGATGGTGAAGGGTATTCTACCGGTGGACAACGAGGTAATCAAGGCTATGACCGGCATACCCTGGAAAGACCTGAACGAGAAGTACGGTAAGTACAGTGTCGTGGAGAACATAGTCTTGAATAGGGCCGAAAAAATGGGGTTTGACAGGAACGTGATCACCGACTACGTAAACTTGGTCTTGAAAAAGCTGGGCCTGTTAAAGGTGGTGTTCGACGAAAAACTCCGCCCACCTGAGGCAAGCGAGAAAGCTGTACCCGAGTAGCGGCCTTAACTAGAGGCCCGATACCCTCGAGCTACAGGACAGTGATACCTGCTTTGGTGCTCAGGCCGATTATCATTATGGATATGACGCGACCCTCCTTGATCCTGAACGCGACGTCGCCGTTTTCGCTGAGAAACTCCTCGTCGGCCTCCTCGGTGGAGTCCCCGAAGTTTATGTAGAGAATGTCGTTCTGTTTGTCGTACTCAAACCACACCTTGTCTAGGTCTCTCAACCTGTACTCTTTAACAGACATGCGCTCGACACCGCCTACAGTGGCGACGCTACGAGGTCGGCGAAGTCTAGTGGTAGTGGGAGGTTCTTGGCCTTGAACTCGTCGTACTTCTTCTCGAGGAACGACTTGAACACAGGGCACACGTCGAACTTACCCTCTCTGTCACACTTCTGGCCGAGAGTCAGGAAGCACATCTTAGTTCTCTTGTCGAAGTAGGGGCATATCTTGTGGTACTGCCTGGCCTTTTTGATCATTTTCTGCACCCACCGTTGCTTCTCGTCGCCGGGCTTCTTCTCCTTCTCGAGCAGTGCCTTCTTGAGGTCCTCGTCCGTGACCCTAGTGGTGCTCACTCCAATCACCTCGTGATTACTGAATGGATAGATTGGATAATAAAAATGAACCTAGTGCACAAGTATGAGGGCGGCGAGGTGCAGGCTACTCGAATAGACCACGGGCTGTACATGGAGTTGAGGGCGGTTTACGGGAGCCTGACGGATAGACTGCTCGAGATGCTCACCTACCCTCCTAAAAGGTTGTACTTGAGGGTGAATACTCTGAAAGCACGGCGGGAGGAGGTGGTAGAGTCCCTCAGAAGGAGAGGGGTGGAGGTCAGGTCGGACGAACTCCTGGAGGAGGCCATCTACATAGAGCTAGAGGGGCCCTACCAGGTGAGAGACCACGGTAGACGGGTAGTCGTGGACGACATCGCTGCGGAGTCTCTAATGATGGGTGCGAACCTGTACCGGCCGGGCGTAGTCGCCTATGACGTGTTTAAGAAAGGGGATGTCCTGACGGCTGTCACGAAAAACGGGGTCGTAGTAGCAGAGCTGGAGGCGTCGGTTTCATCGGACCAGCTCAAGAGTATGAGGAGGGGGCTGGTAGCCGTGAACGTTAGGCCTGTCTATAGAGCCCCCCCGATCGCCGAGTTACCGGAGTTCAAGGGAGGCCTGGTCTACCCCCAGAGCTTCCCATCAATGGTCGCCGGCAGACTTGTCTCCCCAGGCTCCGAGCTTGTGGTGGACTTGAACGCGAGCCCTGGCGGGAAGACTGGGCATATAGTCCAGCTCTCGAGAGGGAGAGCCCTCGTCGTAGCCGTTGACAGGAGCGTTGGGAAGGTGGAGAAGCTCGTCGAGAACCTGGCTAGGCTGGGCCTCACAACGAATGTGCTCCCT
>JAGDWK010000001.1:0-2554 GCA_023256015.1 Thermogladius sp. | reverse complement strand
TGAGTGCTCTCTTAGCGAGTACATCGAGTATCCAGCCCCGTGGGGCTCTAAACCTAACGACTCTCAGCCACTCCCAGGAGCCCGTGACTTCAACAGGGGTGTTGTAGACAGATGACACTTTCTCACCATCGACATACACCGACGACACCACCTCCGGCTCTATCACCACTCTGCTGGTGAAAGGCAGTACGATCGGGGTCAAGTTAAGCTGCAGGGGGTTGAGGAAGTTCACGAAAAGCCCTAGGTGGGAGAAGTCTATCAATGGCCCGCGGGCAGAGAGATTGTAGGCAGAGGAGCCCGGGCTAGGCCCCGCGATGACCCCGTCGCTCTCGACCTCGAACTCCGTGCTGACCGACGGGGTCTTTATCGTCAGCTTGAAGCTACCCACTCTCCCCTGATCGACGTTGACGGCGGCAACCTCGTTCAATACGTTGTACTCCCTGTTCTCTACGACCACCCTTGCTCTCGGCAGGTACTCGATGGAGAAGTCGCCGACGAAAAACCTGTCGATGAAAGAGCCCAGCTCCTCTGGTTTTATATCCTCGTAGAAGGCTGTCCTCCTACCGCACGGGACCGGAAGGACGAGGCCGAGGGTCTTTCCAGCAAGCCTCGAGAACCTGAGGAAGGTCCCGTCTCCCCCTACAAGGGCTATGAGGGGAAACTCTCTCCCTTCTATCCTGTAGAGGTCGTCGACCCACACGCTCTCAACCTCAACACCCCGTCGCCGCAGGTGGTCTGTCAACTTTTTAGCGACCTCTATACAGCTCCCGCTTGGCTTGAAGATGACCAGCGCACTCGTGAAAACGGGAGTATCCACCGAAAGCCACCACTCGGCACAAACCTTCTATGGCCGCTGGTAGAGGCCTCCCCCACGCTTCTAGCACTATTATGATTAACGCAGAGAATAAGCGTTGTGGAGGGGTAGGCTTGTCGATGGTGCCAGCGGGTTCCGCTGTAAAAACTGCGAGACTAGTACGCTCGCCGCGACAAAGAGGTCTACTAGCCAGAGGGGTGTCTGCTACCGCGCCCACTTCGACGAGGTAGCCCCCGGTGAGGCTTCCAACCCTCAACACATCGCCGTCGGTGTAGGAGCCTGCCACGTCGAAGAACACGTTTAAGAAGTTGTTTAGCGTGTTCGTGAGCGGGAAGCCGCCGAGCCCTACAGCGAACATCGCCAGCGCAGGGAGTGCTTGCGTAAGAGAGGGCCCCACGCCTCTCCCCCGTTTACATCTTTGAATCCGCGCATCCTAGGACATGCCGAGGGGTAGCTTAGCTGTCCATCTTCGTATTATTATAAACCCGGGACGGAGAAAATCCTATCTGGCCCGGTGTAGAGGTCGGTTTATTGCCTCTGTGCGTTAGTGTCGATAAGGGGGCCGCCAGTATAGCTCTCTCCACGCTGAAGCGTATCAAGGCGCTGAGGAGTGACCTGAGGGTTACCAGGCAGGGTTCGCGGGTTCTCATACCTGTCGACGAGTCCAAGCTCGACGAGGTCGAGGAGGCGCTGGGGGGTTTAGAGTTTGCTGTGGTTGACTGCCACCCTCCCCTTGTCAGTAAGACCGCTCCCCCTACTATCCCGGCGTACGACCTGGTAGGCGACGTGGCCTTGGTGAGGTCGAGAGCCCTCGAGTCGCTCGGCGAGGATGAGGTCGTCTCGGCTTTAACCTCGATACACCCGAGGCTCAAGAGCATCTACGTGGTCGAGGAGACGACCGGGGAGTACAGAGTGCCGAGTCTCAGGCTCTTGTGGGGCGAGAATAGGGGCTACGCCGAGGCCAGGGAGTACGGGCTCGTTTTCCGCGTCCCGCTGGGCAGGGCCTACTACAACCCGAGGCTGGCCGAAGAGCACCATAGGGTGGCGGAGTCTGTGGAGGACGGCGAGGTCGTTCTGGACATGTTCAGCGGTATAGGCGGGTTCGCCCTACACATCGCCTCCCTGCGAGACGCCTTCGTGGTCGCTAACGACAAAAACCCCGAGGCCTACAAGCACATAATAGTCAACGTGAGGCTGAACTACAAGAAGTTGAAGGGCGTGGTCTACCCGCTAAACTACGACGCCGCCGACCTGGTAAACGTCTTGGAGAGGGAGGTGTTTGACAGGGTTATAGCAAACTTGCCCACGAGAAGCCTGGACTTCGCGCCCTTCTACGGCCGCTTGCTAAGGAGCGGCGGGGTTCTACACCTCTACACCTTGTCACACGACATCTTGGCAACTTACGACGTCGTACGCGAGAAGCTCGCCGACTTTTCGATCGAGGGACACAGGCTCGTCCTAGAGCACAGCCCTAGAACCGGCGTGTTCAGAGTAGACCTCGTCAAGCGTTAACACGACTAGCTCGACCACGAGCTCGGCTCCTCTACGCAGGGCTTCGACGAGGTCTCTCCTGAGGTCGCGCGCAGCCTTGTTGGCCCTCACACCTATCGTGGCGGGTTCGATATACTCGCTCCTCCTTATAATGATCTTCTTATCATCGCTCAGTACGAGCCCGGGATGCCCCTGTGCCACTAGAACGTCGCTCACCCCTCCGGCCGTGAATCTGGCGAAGACGACGCT
>JAGDWK010000078.1:56694-62571 GCA_023256015.1 Thermogladius sp. | reverse complement strand
AGGTACGAGTCCTACGTGAGGATGTACCTCAGCGACGAAGAGAAGGTGAAGGAGACCCTCGAGTCCTTCAAAGACCCGCTCAAGTTGGCGGAGTTCTTCGCAGAGAACGTCCACGTCGACTTCGACGCCCTGGGCTACAGCATAGACTGGAGGAGGAAGTTCCACACGGGCGAGCCGCTGTACAACAAGTTCGTGGCATGGCAGTACCTGAAGCTCTCGGAGAAGGGGCTCTTGACGCGGGGGAGCCACTACGTCACCTACTGCCTACTCCACAAGCAGCCGGAAGGGGAGGACGACATAGAGGACGCTGACGTGAACCCCGTCGAGATAGTGGAGTACACTGGTGTCAAGTTCAGGCTGGTGGACGGCGGGGACGTGCTCTTGGCAGCGACGCTTAGACCCGAGACCCTGTACGGCGCGACCAACTTGTGGGTCAACCCGGAGGCCAAGTACGTCAGGTTCAAGATGGGCCAGGAGGTCTACATCACCTCCGAGAAGGCGTTCGTGAAGCTCAAGCACCAGCACCCCGAGCTGGAGTTTGAGGTCCTCGAGGAACTACCGGGAAGCAGTCTCCTGGGTCGCAAGGCCAGGAGCCCGCTCGGGCAAGAGCTCGTAGTCTTGCCAGCGTGGTTCGTGGACCCCGACCTCGGGACAGGCGTTGTGTACTCCGAGCCGAGCGACGCCCCCTACGACTACGCCGCCTTGAACGACCTGAAGAAGGACAAGAGCCTCCTGGCCAGGTACGGCCTGGACCCCTCACTGGTCGACCCGATAAGCCCGATCAAGATCATAGAAGTCCCAGGCGTGGAAGGGCACTACGCGCAGTTAGTAGTCGAGTCGATGGGGATAAGGGACCAGTACGACGAGAGGCTCGAGGAGGCTACTAGCATAGTTTACAAGGAGGAGTTCTACAAAGGCCGTATGCTTGTCAAAGACCCGCTCGTGGAGGGGAAGCCGGTCAGAGAGGCGAGGGACATCGTCAAGCAGTCACTGATCGGGAGGGGCGACGCGATAAGGTTCCTGGAGCTCAACAGGAAGGCTAGGTGTAGGGCCGGCGGCGAGATCATAGTAGCCAAGATCGTAGACCAGTGGTTCCTCGACTACACTGGCGAGAGCCTCAAGAAGACCCTGCTCGACTACATCGAGAACAGGCTCGTCGTCAAGCCTGAGAAGTACAAGAAGGCGTTCGTGGACGCGATAAACTGGCTAGAGAAGAGGCCCTGTGCCAGGAAGAGGGGTATCGGCACGAGGCTACCCTTCGACGAGGAGTGGATCATCGAGAGCCTGAGCGACTCGACGATATACATGGCCTTCTACACCATCGTCCACAAGCTGAGGCAGGCCGGCGTCAAGCCGGAGAACCTGAGACCTGAGTTCTTCGACTACGTCTTCCTGGGCCAGGGCGAGAGGGAGAAAGTAGCCGCTGAGACGGGGCTTAGACCGGAGCTCCTCGACGAGCTGAGAAGGGAGTTCGAGTACTGGTACCCCGTTGACCTGAGGCACACGTCGACGCCCCACATATCGAACCACCTCTCGTTCTACCTGATCCACCACGCCGTGATCTTCCCAGAGAAGTACTGGCCTCGTGCGATAACGCTCAACGAGCCCGTCATTAGGGAGGGCGCGAAGATGAGCAAGAGCAAGGGGAACGTGATCAACCTGAGGGATATAGCCGAAAAGTACTCTTCCGACCTGTTCAGACTCTACATCGCCTGGGCGGCCAGCCTGGACACTGTCTTGGACTGGAGGGAGAAGGACGTGTCGGCCACGGCGGACCTCCTACAGAAGTTCACCAGGCTCGCGCTCGACCTAATAGAGGGGAGGTGCGTCGACGTAGGCGAGGACGTACTGTCGAGGTGGTTTAAGAGCAGGTTCTACAGGCTCGTCAAAGCCGGCGAGGAGGCGGTCGAGGCCCACCAGGTTAGGGACTACGTCCAGAACGTGTTCTTCAACGTGCTGAACCTCATAGACAGGTACAGGGATATGAGAGGGTTCCTACCCTGCGACGTAAAGTATGTACTACAGGACTGGCTTAAGGTCCTCAACCCTGTTATCCCGCACTTGACGGAGGAGTTGTGGAGTAGGATGGGCGGTAGCGGGTTCCTGTCGACCAGTAGCTGGCCCAGCGGATACGAGGCCTACTTCGACGATGCCGCCGAAGCGCTGATCAACGAGGTGGAGAGGGTCGTCGAGGACGTAAAGAACATTCTAGGAGCCGTGGGGAGGAAGCCCCGCGAGGTCTACGTGATAGTAGCGTCCCAGTGGAAGAGGAGGGTCTTAGAGTTGGCAATGAAGGGCTTGGAGCTAAGAGATGTGATAAGGGAGGTGTCTAGGACGGTCGGCGCTGGTAAGGAGAGGCTGGTGTCCGAGGTGTACAGGGCGTGGAAGTCGGGGCAACTAGACAAGGAGGCGGTGAGGGTCGATCACAGCCTAGAGCTCGACACCCTGAGGAGGCTGTCCGAGTACATAGGCAGGAAAACGGGTGCTGTGGTCAGAGTCGTGGGGGAGGAAGAAGCCCTCTCCATGGGGTTGTCTAAAGCCGAGAAAGCGCTCCCCGGGAAGCCGGGCTTGTTCGTCCTGTTCGAGTCGTAGAGTTTGCCTCGCGGAGCTGAGCGCGAGAAGGCGTTTTGTCCACGGGAAATTCCGCGACCCCCTAGAGGCTGTAATAGAAATTTTTAATTTATCATGATTTTATCTTTATTTGACATATTGTATCCAGGGGCTCCATCATGAGTGCCGGCAGCGTTCTCATCAGGAACGCCAAGGTCTTCCTCGGTAAGGAGTTCGTTGAGGGCAACATCCTAGTAGAAGACGGCAAGATAGCGGCGCTGGGTAAAAAGGACTTCCCCGCCGAGAAGGTAATCAACGCAGAGGGCCAGCCTGTAGTCCCAGGCGGGATAGACATCCACGCCCACGTTTACGACCCCCAGTACACGCAGAACGAGGACTGGAAGTCGGGTAGCCTAGCCGGAGCCTTCGGCGGTCTCACCACCCTGATCGACATGCCGCTCAGAGTTTACGTGGACAACCTAGACGTACTCAAGCTGAAGGTCGAGGAGGCCAAGAAGAACTCCTACCTGAACTACGGTATTACAGCGGGCTTTATGAACGGGAAGAACAAGGACTCCATACCGGCCCTCGCGAGGGAGGGGGTTAAGACCTTCAAGGTCTTCACCGCTAGGCCCTTCAAAGCCGAGGACTACGACATTGTCGAAGTATTCGAGCAGGTGGCCAACGTCAACGGCGTAGTCGTCGTCCACGCCGAGGACGACCCCCTCATAGAGCTCGGCGAGAAGAGGTACAAGTCTTTCGACAACCCGTCCTACTACCACTTGCACAGGACAGACAACGCCGAGGCCGCCGCGATCCTGAAGGTCGGGTTCTACGCGCTCGAGACTAACGCGTCTCTCCACATCGCGCACCTCAGCAGTGCTAAGGGGCTCCAAGCGATCGAGTTCATAAGGCGCTTCTACGGTAAGGTGACAGTCGAGACGTGCCCGCACTTCCTCTACTTCACGCGAGACGACACCCTCAGGCTGGGCAACTACATCAAGGTCGCCCCCACTTTGAAAACACAGGCAGACAGGGACGCGCTCTGGAGGGGTCTGGAGACCGGCGACATAGACGTCTACGCGAGCGACAACGCGCCCGCGCCCAGGTCCGAGAAGGAGAAGGACGCGTGGAGCGCTTGGGGCGGCATCCCCAACCTAGAGATAATGATGCCCTTCCTGTACACGTTCGGCGTAGAGGGGAGGAGGATCTCTGTGGAGACGTTCATTGACGTGACCTCGAGGAACCCGGCCCGGATACTCGGGGTCTACCCGGTGAAGGGCGAGATAGCTATAGGCTCGGACGCGGACTTGGTTGTACTCGAGACGAGGAAGCCTCGTAGGATATCGGCTTCGACGCACCACCACAAGGTGGACTGGACGCCCTGGGAGGGGCTTGAGCTCAAGGGGCACCCGTTGCACCTGCTCGTAAACGGCGTGCCGATCATAGAGAAGGGCGAGCTAGTGGGCGAGCCAGGGCACGGGGTTTACGTGGGTCTCCTCGCGAGGAGGCTGAGGAAGGGGGAGTGAGAGGCGCCGTGTAGTCCCCTTGCTTAATACCCAGTCTCACGCGAGTTACTGACTGGGGCGCTCATGGTAGAACTACTGGTGATGCTAACTCAGTACTACGTGCAGTTACTCGCTATAATGAACCCGTTCTCCGCCCTTCCTACCTATATTTCGCTCACGGAGAGGCTTGGTAAGGTAGAGCGGGAGAGGATCGTGAGGAGGGCCTTCTGGGCGATGCTAACGATAATGCTCGTTTTCACGTTCCTCGGGAGTACCATACTCGAGGTGTTCAACATATCGTTGGCTAGCCTCCGTATAGGGGGAGGGATCGTACTAATGGTGCTAGCCGTCGACATGCTCGGCGAGATGCCGAGGACGAAGAGGGTCGAGCCGACCGACATGGCTGTAGTGCCAATAGCCACCCCGCTGATCGTTGGGCCCGGCACCCTCACGACGATCTTGCTACTGACCAGCTCGGAGAGGTCTCTCACGAACATGGCTCTCATCGTAGTCGCCGAAGTGGTCGCGGCGGCGACCACTTACTTAATACTCAAGTTCTCCGACACGTTGGTCAGGTTCCTTAGAGTCAGCACCGTGAGGGCGCTCGGCAGGTTCATGTCGATCATAATCGCCAGCGTGGCAGTGGACATGATAGCGAAGGGGGTCTACGGCTATATCGTAAGCATCTACAAGTAAGTATAAGTAGGCTCAAAAGAAGAACTGTGTGGTCAAACCGTTTTACGTCTATATACATACGTTAGCTTTATATATTGCGCTTGTGGAAAATAACTATATCAAGACGGTGGAAGCCTATGAGTCCTAAAGTATTGACAACAATCTTCGTAATCATCATAATAATAGTCGGCGTAGCCGCGTTCTATGCCGGGACATCTATGGCACCTGCGAAGACCGTGACCCAGACTGTGGGGGCGGGTGG
The DNA here is from genome assembly GCA_023256015.1 of Thermogladius sp. Classification (GTDB taxonomy): domain Archaea; phylum Thermoproteota; class Thermoprotei_A; order Sulfolobales; family Desulfurococcaceae; genus Thermogladius. Next base: position 57,576 of record JAGDWK010000078.1, on the reverse strand, counting down.
CACAGTAACGACAACAATAACTCAAACAATAACTCAGACACAGACACCTACATGGACCCCGCCCTCGACCATCAAGGCGGCATGGGTGTACGTGGGACCAATAGGAGACTTCGGCTGGACTTACGCGCACGACGTTGGTAGAAGGGTTACTCAGCAGCTCTTCAAGGACTGGTTGCAGACTACCTACGTGGAGAGTATTACTGCTGACCAGCTACCCTCGGTGATAGACAACCTCGTCTCCCAGGGCTACAACGTGATATTCACCACGAGCTTCGACTTCATGGAGAACACTATAAAGGCTGCTCAGAAGTACCCGAACGTCATATTCTTCCACTGCTCTGGCTACATGAGGGCTCCCAACGTAGGGACATACTTCGCTGACTTGTACCAGGCCTACTACCTCAACGGGCTGTTAGCCGGCGCTCTGACCAAGACCGGCCATATAGGCTACGTTGCAGCAGTCGAGATCCCCGAGGTTGTCAGGCACATTAACGCCTTTGCCATCGGCGCTCAAGAGGTGGCACAGCAGCTAGGTAAGAACATAACAGTCCACGTGATCGTGATCGGCGGGTGGGTCGCCCCAGACAAGGCCAGGCAGGCAGTGCAGACCCTGTTCCAGACTTACAACGTTGACACCTTCGCCTTTACAGAGGACACCCCCACCGTTATACAGACTGTCCAGCAGCTGTACGCGAGTACAGGGAAGCAACTCTACGTCTTCAGCCACTACTCACCAGGCTACACCTACGGTACTGACGTAGTCGTCTCCGGGCAGATCGTCCACTGGGAGACCATATACGTCGACATACTGGCCAAGATCAAGGCCGGCGTCTACACCCCCTACAACCTGCAGAACGTCGACTACTGGTACTTGATGAACAC
>JAGDWK010000078.1:55394-56594 GCA_023256015.1 Thermogladius sp. | reverse complement strand
ATGAAGATGAGCGTCTACGACCTGTTCATGGAGAGGATGAGGGAGTTCCAGGAGGCGCCTCTACTAGAGAACATACAGGAGCAGGCCGACTCCCACGTGTACGAGACAGTTGTCGGACTAAAGATACCTCCCGCTAAACCAGGCGTCTCCGAGCCCGCGACCGAGTGGACTTGGAACGTGGCTCCAGTGTTCGACCCGTTCACAGGCCCGCTGACGTTCTGGAACATCTCCAACCCGAGCCAGCTCATTAACGTGCCGGCGGGAGCGAGGCTGGGACACGACGACCTGTGGTCGATGCAATACTACTTATACCCCGTCGTGCATAGAGTAGGTGCAATATAGCGGTAGCACAGTAGAGGCAGCGAGGTGGAGCGAAGTGGAGAAGACAGGTAACCAGGTTTTTTCCCAAACCCCCCCTCCTCGAACCCCTATCGTTAGAATGGAGAACATAACCAAGAGGTTCCCAGGCTCGGTAGCCCTAGAGAAGGTAACAGTGGAGTTCAGCGAGGGCGAAATACACGCGGTCCTAGGGGAGAACGGCGCCGGCAAGTCTACGCTAGTCAAGATCCTCGCAGGGATATACACGCCGGACCACGGCACGATCTACTACAAGGGCGAGAGAGTCACAATAGAGAACCCGATGAAGGCGCTGAGCCTCGGAATAGCCATGGTATCCCAGAGCCCTGTACTGATAAGCAGGCTGACAGTCGCAGAGAACCTGGTTCTAGGCATGAAGCAGCTAGGCGTATTCGAGTCGCCAAAGAAGATCAGGAAGTACTTCGAGGAGGTCGCGAACAAGATCGGGATCAAGGTAGACCCCGAAGAAGAGGTCTGGAAGCTGACCTACACTCAGAAGCAGTTGGTAGAGATAGCTAGGGCGTTGATACTGAGGTCGAAGGTGATAATACTGGACGAGGCCCTCACATACCTCCCACTGGAGGAGAGGAGGAAGTTCTACAAGTACCTCAAGGAGTTCACCCAGCAAGGCGGCACAGTTGTGTTGATAACCCACAAACTAACGGAGGCCTTCGAGGTGTCAAACAGGATAACGGTCCTCAGGCGCGGTAAGCTCGTTGGGACCGTGAAGACGGGCGAGGTCGACATCGAGAGGGTCAGGGAGATGATGTTCGCTGAGAGGGCTAAGGAAATCACCTACGAGAGGCTCATGGACGGTAAACCATCTGAGCCGGTGCTGGAGGT
>JAGDWK010000078.1:48526-55294 GCA_023256015.1 Thermogladius sp. | reverse complement strand
AATGTAAAGGGCAGGAAGTATGTAATGCCCGACACCAAGACGCTGAGAGAGCTGGGTGTCGGCTACATCCCCGACGAGCCGCTGTCGCACGGTGTGTCGATAGACTTCGGTCTTAGAGAGAACATCGCTGTGATGCCCGGGTACACCGGCGCTGTGATCAACTGGAGTAGGCTAACGCAACTAGCGAAGAAGTTCATTGAGGAGTTCTCGATCGTCACCCCAGGGGCTAAGACCCCGCTGAAGTTCCTCAGCGGTGGCAACTTGATGAAAAGCCTAGTGGCGAGAGAGCTGGACTTGTCGAAACACCTCCTCGTAGCCTACAACCCGACTAGGGGTCTAGACGAGGTGACCAGTATCAAGGTCAGGAGGGTCATCAAGGACAAGGTGGTCAAGGAGAACATAGGAGTCTTAATGGTCAGCGAAGACCTGGACGAGATCTTCCAGGTGAGCGACAGAATAGCCGTTATAAACGAGGGCAAGATTGTAGGTCTATTTGAGGCGAAGTCGGCCGACAGATCCGAAGTAGAGCGCTTGATGGTGACTTAGAGTTGGTCAGCATAGTTGTAGTAAGAAGGGTCAAGCCGATACCCTACTTCGTCGTGCCTATATTCGCGCTAGTGATAGGAATAGTAGTAAGCATGGCCATACTCTTCTTCCTGACAGGATACATGGTGTGGCCTACCGACGTTCTCAAATCTATATGGGACGGGCTCACACACCCTAACGTGATCGCCAACATCTTCCTATTACTGACAATAATAGGGTTCTCGCTGGCTCTGAGCTTCAAGGGCGGCATCTACAACATCGGCGGTGAAGGGCAGTTCTGGATCGCCGCCTGGGTTATGGTGTACCTGGTCTTCACGACGCCCTACTTGACGTCGGGGGCGCCACTGGTCTCTAAAGTACTAGTTCTATTAATAGGGTTCGCCGCAGGATTCGCTTGGGCTCTAGTGGCAGGCCTATTGAGAGGCTTCATCGGCGTAGACGAAGTCCCGCTTACTCTGATGATGAACTACGTCGCCTACTACCTAATCGACTGGTTCGTCATGATACCAGGCATGCCCTGGAGGGACGTCTACGGGTACGCTAAGACGAGGTCTCTGCCACAGAGCCTCCAGTACTCTATACTCCAGGGCTCCACGGTATCGGTGGAGATGATAGTGGTCACGATCCTGGCAGGGGTTATCGTGTGGCTCCTACTCGACTACACAAAGCTCGGGCTCACCATAAAGATACACGGCAGCAACGTGAAGTTGCTGAGGAGCGCCGGTTACAGCGTGCCTCTAACAGCCGCCGTAGCCCTAGCGCTCTCGGGCGGCTTCATAGGGCTGGCCGGCGTGGTTTACCTCTGCGGCGTCACTCCGAGTATCAGGATACCAGTCGAGACCAGCACCTCCGGCTTCGGCTACCTCGGGATACTTGTGACCTGGCTGTCAATGCTGGAGCTCTTCGCCGTGCCGATAGCGGCCTACGTCGTCAGCAGCTTGTACAACGCGGGCTTCACCCTCATGGCGATGAAGGGCATGCAGCAAGCGGGTGTTACAGCCGGCGTGACGAACGTCTTCATAGGCAGCGTACTGCTCATGTACGCGCTGTTGATAACGATATCGGAGTACAAGATAAAGATCGTGTGGTGAGACCATGTCCGACCCCTCTATTGCCACCCTCGCAGACCTAATAATTGCCTCGGGAGGGCTCTTCATAGCGTTCTACCTGATGGCGCTCGGGCACTCGGTGGTCGAGAAGAGCGGGATACTGAACCTGGCGATAGACGGAACCTTCGCGCTAACGGCTACGCTGGCCTTCTTCATGGACGTGTACTACAACAACAACCTACTGCTGTCCTTCCTTGTACCCGCTGTGGTCGCAATGCTGTTCGGGCTGTTCATGGCCTTCACACTGACGAAGTTCCCCGTTAGCCACGGCGCGGTCGGCCTATCGCTGATGTTCCTAATGTACGGCCTCGCGAGCATCATAGGGTACGGGCCGAGGATCGTCCAGGCCTCGCTACCCAACTTCTCGCCGGGTGTAGCCCTAACTGTAGAGGAGAGGGTCGCCGGCTACCTGGTGATGCTTGTATTAGGCCTGATCACGTACTGGCTAATAGAGAAGACCAAGCTCGGCGTCTCCATCAAGGCGTCGGGCGAAGACCCGGCTGCCGCCGAGTCTCTCGGTGTCAACGTGCTGGCGTCCAGGCTCATAGCGGCAGCGATCGGGTTTGCCATGATCGGGCTGGGTGGCGCAGCCTACATGAACTTCTACGTGAGGTTGTGGGACGAGAGGTCGATCATACTAAGCGGCTACGGGTGGCTGGCGTTCGCTGTGGCCCTGAGCGGGGGTAGACACCCCCTAGTGGTGCTGCTGACGGCCTTCGTGTTCTCCATCCTAGTACACTCGAGCCTCCAGTTTGTGGCGTGGTTCAACATCTCCAGAGAGCTATCGTACTCTCTACCGTTCATCGTCGCGATAGCAGCTATGACGATATACATGGCAACACCTCTCAGGAGGATACTCGCGCCGCCCAGGAGTCTCGGCAGGATCTACTTCAGAGAAGAGAGGACTGTTTGAGCGGAACGTCTTTTTTCTCTTCTCCTCTCCTCCTTCACTTTCCTCCACACTCTCTAATCCTTTAAACCCCTAGCGAGAATACGTCGGGTGCGAGGTGCAGGGTGGTTTGGAGAGGGTCTACAAGTTGGCTCTGGTCCTATTGGTCGCGGCGTTCGCACTGATAGCCCTGTCTTTCAGCCTACCCCGCGAGTTTGGCCTAAAGAGGGCTTCCACGGTCAGGGTCAACGGTTTAGGTGAGGGCTGGACGGCGATTTGGCTCGACACCAACGACCAGGTAACCATAACACTACCCAAGCTGTCGAACGGCACCTTCAGTATCACGGGCGAGGGCTACAACTACACCGACGTGTTCTGGGACACCGCCTCCTTTACTGTACTCTTCAAGGGCTCTAGCGGGCTCTACAACATATCTCTCGTGAGCGAGGTGCCGCTGGACTACTTCAACGTAAGTGTGAGCGGCGCGCGTTTCACGTGGGTCCATAACTTGCTGGCGGTAGCCGGCCTCGTTATGCTCGCGGCGAGCCCGGGCTCAATATTCTTTTACTACCTCACCAGGCAATACCCAGACACCAAGACAGACGTGGTCGAGGGGGTAGCGGTTACCTGTAGGACAAAGGGCTACGACAGACACGAGTGCCAGCTAAGGCTACCTGCCTCCCTCGACGAGGGGGTTAGGGCCAGGTTGCGCTCAACTCTCTTAGACTTCCTCGCCCGGCACAACTACGTGTACACCGAGTTGACGGGCGACCTCATATACGCACGCCATCAAACAGGGAGAAACGAGGTCTTTATGAACGTGGGCCGAGATGTGGTGACGCTCGAGTACCGCGTAAGGAAGCTCTTGGCACGCGGGAGTGGAGACCTGGAGTGGGTCTTCGAGGAGGTTAGAGAGGTAGCCAGGGCTATACTAGGGTATTTTAGACCCTACTAGGAGGCGTGAGTAAGGCAAGGGTTTAAACCTGCTTAATACTACGGTTTAAAGTGATGATGAGGAATCCTGGGCTGTCTCCAGGTGTAGAAGGCCCCGCATAGCTGAAGACCCCCTAGTACGGCGATAACATTTTTATTTTCAGCCCTTCTAGAATAACCATGGTGCCGCGTATGGCCAAGTACAAGGTCGAGATCAACCCGAGAGAGAACTGTATATCGGACATGGTCTGTGTGTCGATATGCCCCGACGTGTTCGAGATGAGCACCGAGGACAACAAGTCGCAGATAGTGGAGAAGTACAGGGCTGACAAGGCGAATATCGCAGTGGGCATCGTGCCCGAGGACTTGAAGAGCTGTGTTGAGGACGCTGCCGCGGCCTGCCCGGTCCAGATCATTCACGTGACGAAGGTCGAGTAAAGAAGCGCCGTGTTTTTTAACTCTAGCCTGCTCTTAACAGACGCTCTTTTAAGGGTGTCCGGCCACGACGGCCCTCCCCGAATGGGTCGAAAAATTAATCGAGAAAACACTGATCGACAGCATACGGTTCCCCACAGTCCTCGGCGAGAGTTACGAAGCAATGGTCGACTACTACAGGGAGGTGCTTAGCAGCCACGGCGTTCACGTAACGGTTCACAGAGTCGACGACGACTACGTCAGAAAGCACCTGCCGAGGGAGTACAACCCCGACAAGCCTAGGTACATACTCCTAGCCCGCGCCGGCAGTGGGGAGAGGGTCCTCCAGTTCAACGGGCACTACGACGTGGTGGCAGCCGGCGAAGGCTGGGAGACACCCCCCTTCCAACCCGTTGTAAAGGACGGCCTTGTCTACGGTAGAGGGGCCACGGACATGAAGGGCGGTATAGCCTCCGTTGTAGGCGCGCTCGCTTACGTGGCCTCTGGAAAGGAGCCGGGTATAGTCGTTGAAGCGGCCCTTGTACCCGACGAGGAGATAGGGGGGTTGACAGGGACTGGGTACCTGGTGAACGTCCTGGGTAGTCACCCCGACTGGGCGGTGATAGCGGAGCCCAGCGGTATTGACAACATCTACATAGGTCACAGGGGCGGTGTCTGGGCGCTGGTCAAGGTCTACGGGGTTCAGGCCCACGGCTCGACTCCCTGGCTAGGCGACAACGCCTTCGAGAAGATGGTTTACCTGGCCAAGCTGTTCATAGAGGAGTACAAGCCACGCCTGGCAGTGCGTAAGAGCAGGTTCGAGTACGAGATGCCGGAGGCCTCTACGCCGACCCTCACGTTAGGCGGTAAGCTGGTAGCCCCCGGGTCGATAAACATCGTGCCCGGCGTCGTCGGGTTTAGTATCGACAGGAGGTTGATCGTGGAGGAGAGAGCGGAGGAAGTGGTCGAAGAACTGAGGGGGTTCCTCGAAAACGCCTCTGCGAGGCTTGGAGTGAGGGCGGAGCTCGAGGTGATGGAGAAGTCGGACCCCGCCCTGACAGACCCGGGCTCTCACCTCGTGAAGGTCCTCGAGGACTCGATCAATAGGACCCTCAACCTCAAGCCGAGGAAGACGATCTGCGTTGGCGGCCTAGACCTACGCTACTACGCGGCGAAGAACATACAGGTGGTAGCCTACGGCCCAGGGGAGGTCGGGATGGCGCACAAGGTCAACGAGTACGTAAAACTCGCGGACGTCGTCAAGGTGGCCGAGACATACGTGGACCTGATCTACCGACTTTTCCCCGGGACAGGTAGATAACTCTTTAAGACTACACACGACATCTCATACTCCGAGACACGGACGTTACGGCTGTCTAGTGGTCGGGTGGTAATGCCTATCAGGGTCCTCATCGCTAATAGGGGCGAGATCGCAATAAGGGTAGCGAGGAGCGTCAGCGAACTGGGCTATACCCCGCTAGGTGTCTACACGTCCGTGGACAAGAACAGCCTGCACAGGAGGTTCGTGATCGAGGACTCAGAGGTCTCCAGCTACTTGGACATGGACGACATCATTGAGGCAGCCCTCCAGCTGGGCGCAGACGCGGTTCACCCCGGCTACGGTTTTCTGAGCGAGAACAGCGAGTTTGCCAGGAAAGTGATCGCCAAGGGTCTCGTGTGGATAGGCCCCCGCCCCGAAGTCATCGACAGGGCTGGGGACAAGCTGGGGTTGAAGGAGACAGCTCTCAAACTGGGACTGCCCACTCTCCCCTACCAGAGAGTCGAAGACCCCGAGGACGTCCTGGAGTTCGCGAGGGATTACGGGTACCCGGTACTGCTGAAGGCGGCGGGCGGGGGAGGAGGCATAGGCATGAGGGTGGTGCGTAGCGAGGAGGAGGCCGAGTCGAAGGTCTCGGAGTCCATCATGGAGGCCGAGAGAGCTTTCAAGGACCGTAGAATCTACGTCGAGCCTTACATCGAGAGGGGTAAGCACATAGAGGTCCAGATAATAGGCGACGGCGACAACGTTGTACACTTGTACGAGAGGGAGTGCTCGGTCCAGTTCAGGTACCAGAAGATCGTGGAGGAGGCTCCCTCGCCCTCTATAACACCGGAGACAAGGAGGGCGCTGACCAGTGTCGCGGTCGAGCTCATGAAGAGCATAAGGTACGACAACGCGGGGACTGTAGAGTTCATATACGACGTTAAAACAGGTAAGTTCTACGTCATGGAGGTGAACGCGCGGATCCAGGTCGAGCACCCCGTTACAGAAATGATCACGGGTATTGACATCGTGAAGAGGCAGATAAGGGTGGCCTTCGAGGGCTCGCTGGACATCAGGCAAGAGGAAGTAACTTACAGGGGGCACGCGATCGAGGCGAGAATAGAGGCGCAGAACCCCCTCGACCTCTCGCCCTCAACGGGCTACATCACACGCTACATAGAGCCAGCGGGCCCCGGCGTTAGGGTGGACTCGGGTGTTGCGGCGGGGTCCTACGTCCCGATAGACTACAACCCGCTCATCTCGAAGGTCATCGCCTACGGCGGAGACAGGAGCGAGGCGATCTCGAGGCTGTTGAGGTCGTTGAACGAGTACGTGGTCGAGGGGATACAGACAAACATACCGTTCGTGAAGGCCATCATAAACTCCCCCACTTTCAGGGACGCCACTTACACGACAGCCTACGTGGAGCAGAGCCTAGGGGAGCTCTTCAAGCAGGTGGAGAAAGAGGTAGCGACTCACGCCCTGGCGACGGCTGTGGTGGCAGTCGTCAAGCCGGAGTTCAGCAGGACGTTGAGGGGCAAGCTAGTTAAGGAGAAACCCACAGAGAGCCGTGTGGAGTCGATCAAGAGGAGGGCCTGGACGTACTGGACCCT
>JAGDWK010000078.1:44269-48426 GCA_023256015.1 Thermogladius sp. | reverse complement strand
AAGAGTATTTGGGTATACCACTTCAACTCCGGCGGTTGTAACGGCTGCGATATCGAGTTCGTAGACGCCCTCACCCCGAAGTACGACGTGGAGAGGCTCGGAGTACAGCTCGTATCAAGTCCTAGGCACGCCGACGTCCACGTAGTGACGGGCCCTATAACAACGATGGCCGCTAGAGCTCTGAGGACAATCTACGAGCAAATGCCCGAGCCAAAGAAAGTCATCGCTTTAGGGACGTGCGCCTGCACGGGAGGCATCTTTGCTGGGGGCTACAACGTGATCGGGTGTGCTGACAAGGTCATACCCGTCGACGTAAAAATACCGGGCTACCCAGCATACCCGGGCGTGTTCTTGAAAGCTCTCGCTAGGCTCGCAGGTGTCGAGCGGGATGGGGGTAAGCTCGTCCAGGAGAAGACCAGAGTCTCGCGCAACGCCCTCCTAGATAGCGTTAGGCTCTTAATGAAGCAGGGGTTCAGCAACATTGTTGCAATAACAGGTGTAGACCCGAAAGAGAACATCGAGTTGATATTCCACTTGGGTGACGAGCAGGAGGTATGGTTCTCCTATCCGTTTCACTTCCCAAAGGGGACCCGGTCATAGACGACATTTCCAGTCTCAAACCTGGCGCTCGCTTTTGCAGAGACGGGTACAACTACCCTGGCCGGCCTCGCTGAGGCGTCGCCTCTAGCCAAACTACTCATACTGGCCGGTGTCGGGGTGGAGGCCGCCCTGTTCCCCCTCGGGTCCTGGCTACCGGACGTCTACGCGGCCGCCCCCGAGCCTGGGGCGGCCGTGATATCGAGCGCTGCCACCGGTGTCGCAAGCATACTGCTTTACAGGATGGTCCTCGCCGACGCCCTAGTAGGCAGGGTCGTAGCGGTACTGGCGTCCCTCGGCGTAGTTGTCAGCGTAGCACACATGTACAAGGAGAGCGACCTCGGGAGAGTCGTGGCCTACTCTAGCATGTTCTCCTCCAACGCTGTGCTCCTCGCTTTCTCGTCGAAAAACAGCCTCGCGGTATCGACGGCCCTCGTTTACTACCTGGCCCACTCGCTATCCAAGACGTCCGCCTTCATACTGGCTGGGGGTCTACGTAGAGACTTCGGACACTCCAGCGTGCAGGACTTGAGAGGCGTGGCCTATGGTTGGGGGGCGATGAAGCTCAACCTAGCGCTCTCGTTGCTGGGGGTGCTCGGAGTACCCCCGCTCGTGTCCTTCTGGGGAGACTTCTACATAGCTGCCGGCCTGTTGGAGTTCAGCCCTACACTAGGCGTGTTGTTCTTGTTGACGTTGATAGCGTTGGTACCGGTAATACTGAGCGTGTTGTTCATGCTGGTGTCAGGGACCGGCGAGCCTAGACGCGCGCCCTCCACTTCTGTCTACCTAGCTGTCTCCACGGCACTGAACGTACTGGCCGTAGCCCTCTTCTCCCTGTACTCCTGGCTCCTACCCTACGCGTTTACAGGTTAGAGTCCCTTTGGATGTTCACTAAGATTGAGTATAGACGCGTACATGTTTTTTACTCCGATAAAGTAAACTATTAAAACCCTACTTTGCGTATCACAGAGTAGAGCCGCTCTAACCGGTGGAGTCTATGAGTCTGCCAAAAGAACAGAGGTTCGTTGTCTGGTTAGATGAGGTAAGGAAAGAAGACACTCTGTTGGTGGGAGGCAAGAACGCTAACTTGGGCGAGATGATCGCTGCGGGCATACCAGTGCCGCCCGGCTTCGCCGTCACATCGTACGCCTTCAAGTACTTCCTCGACAAGACGGGCCTAGCCGAGAAGATCTACTCGATGTTGAACAAGCTGGATGTCAACAACACGAAGGAGCTGGAGGAGACGACCGCCAAGATAAGGCAGATGATCCTAGAGCAGCCCATGCCGCCGGAGGTTGAGGAGGAGATAAAGAAGTACTACAGGGAGCTAGCCAAGAGGCTCAACATGGAGCCGTCTAGGCTTAGGGTCGCCGTGAGGAGCAGCGCCACGGCAGAGGACATGCCCGAGGCCAGCTTCGCGGGCCAGCAGGACACCTACCTGAACGTGTACGGCGAGGACAACGTGGTCTACTACGTGAAGAGGTGCTGGGCCAGCCTATTCACGGCTAGGGCCACCTTCTACCGTGTAGCCCAGGGTATACCCCACGAGAAGGCGCTGATGAGCGTGACTGTCCAGAAGATGGTCAACAGCAGGTCTGCTGGTGTCATGTTCACTCTACACCCCGTGACGGGCGACGAGAACGTCATCGTGATCGAGGGGAGCTGGGGCCTGGGCGAGTCGGTGGTCGGAGGCAAAGTCACCCCCGACGAGTTCGTGGTCGACAAGGCCTCTCTCAAGATCGTGGAGTCCAGGATCAACAACAAGAACTTCGCGATCACCTTCGACCCTAGCAAGGGCAAGAACATCGACATAAGGTGGGACGAGAGCAAGAAGGCCTGGGTTCACGAGGGTAGCGTTGTCGACGTCCCGCTAGCCAAGGTGGCCCAGCCAGACAAGAGCGCTCTCACAGAGGAGGAGGTCAAGAGGCTGGCCGAGCTTGGACTGCTCATACAGAAGCACTACGGCAGGCACATGGACATAGAGTGGGCAGTCGACATGGACTTGAAGTTCCCCGAGAGCGTGTTCATAGTCCAGGCGAGGCCCGAGACGGTGTGGAGCGTCAAGAAGGCCAAGGAGGCCGAGAAGAAGGTGGGCGCCGTGGAGGCCAAGAAGACGGTGAAGCTGGCCGAGGCCAAGATCCTTGCGAAGGGGCTGCCGGCGAGCCCCGGCGTAGGCGCAGGCGTGGCTAAGGTGATATTCGACCCGAAGAGCAAGGAGGCCATGGAGTTCAAGCAGGGCGACATCCTCGTCACCAGGATGACAGACCCCGACTGGGTACCGCTTATGAAGAAGGCCGCCGCCATCGTGACCGACGAGGGTGGTATGACAAGCCACGCCGCTATCGTAAGCAGGGAGCTAGGCATCCCGGCAGTGGTCGGCACTGGCAACGCTACCAAGGCGATCCAGTCCGGTCAGGAGGTAACAGTCGACGGCGCTAGGGGCGTCATATACGAGGGCATAGTGGAGGAGCTTGTCAAGCCCAAGGCAGCCGCGCCAGAGCAGGCGGTGGCCGGCGCAGTTGTCGCAGCCGTGGGCATAAGCCCGGAGCAGCTCCTGCCGCTATACCCGGTAACGGCCACGAAGATATACATGAACCTGGGAGAGCCCGACGCGATCGACAAGTACAAGGACCTGCCGTTCGACGGCATAGGGCTGATGAGGATAGAGTTCATCTTCACGGACTGGATAGGCTACCACCCAATGTACCTAATAGAGACGAAGCAGGAGGACTTCTTCATCAACAAGCTGGCCGCAGGTATCGCCAAGGTAGCCCAGGCGATATACCCGAGGCCGGTGGTCGTCAGGTTCAGCGACTTCAGGACGAACGAGTTCAGGGGCTTGAAGGGAGGCGAGAAGTTCGAGCCGGACGAGAGGAACCCGATGATCGGCTGGAGAGGCGTCAGCAGGTACATCCACCCGAAGTACGAGGCCGGCTTCAGGCTGGAGGTCAGGGCTATCAGGAAAGCTAGAGAAGAGATGGGGCTCACGAACGTCTGGGTCATGTTCCCGTTCGTCAGGACGCTGTGGGAGGTACAGAGGGTCGTCAAGATACTCGAAGAGGAGGGTCTCAAGAGGAGCAAGGACTTCAAGGTCTGGGCCATGGCGGAAGTGCCTAGTGTGGCGATACTCGCTGACAAGTTCGCCGAGTACGTGGACGGCTTCAGCATCGGTAGCAACGACCTGACACAGCTAGTCCTGGGCGCCGACAGGGACAGCCAGATACTCGCCGAGATGGGCTACTTCGACGAGAGAGACCCGGCGGTTCTCGAGGCTATAAGGATGCTGATCGAGAAGGCTCACAGCAAGGGTGCCACCGTCAGCATCTGCGGGCAGGCCCCCAGCGTGTACCCGGAGTTCACGGAGTACCTGGTGAGGCTGGGTATCGACAGCATAAGCGTCAACCCCGACGCAGTCGTATCGACCAGGAGGCTCGTCGCCAGCATCGAGAGAAAGATCATGCTCGAGAAGCTCGACGCCATCCTTAAGAAGATGAACCTCTAACCCCTTTAGGCAAACTAAAGTTTTTTATTCATACCCTCTATTCTTCTACATGGTGTAT
>JAGDWK010000078.1:0-44169 GCA_023256015.1 Thermogladius sp. | reverse complement strand
CTTTAGGCAAACTAAAGTTTTTTATTCATACCCTCTATTCTTCTACATGGTGTATATATGCCTAAGAGAGTCGTGATTATTGGTGCGTCTGGTAGAGACTTCCACAACTTCAACGTGTACTTCAGGGACAACCCCGAGTACCGCGTAGTGGCGTTCCTCCAGACGCAGATAAGGGGGCTGAAGACGAGGGTCTACCCTCCAGAGCTCGCCGGCAGGCTGTACCCGAACGGGATACCAGTTCTCGGGGTAGGGTACATAGAGGAGCTCGCCAAGAACCCCGGCTTCGAAGAGGCGGTTTTATCCTACAGCGACCTGACGTTCCAAGAGCTCGGCGAGGTGGTCTCAAAAGTCCTCAAGACGGGGGCCAGCTTCAGGATTCTCGGTTTCAAAGACACGATGCTGGAGAGCATCAAGCCCGTTATAGCTGTGACGGGTGTGAAGACGGGTGTAGGGAAGAGCAGTGTCTCCCGCGAGGTCGCGTTAGAGCTCAAGTCCAGGGGTTTAAGGGTCGGTGTTGTAAGGCACCCTATGCCGTACAGCGAGGTCTTCTACCCCGTTCAGAAGTTCGAGACGTTCGACGACCTCGGCAAGTACTTGATCACCGTGGAGGAGAGGGAGGAGTACGAGCACTACCTGAAACTCGGCTTCACGGTCTACGCCGGCGTAGACTACGGCATGATCCTGAGAGAGGTCGAGAAGAGCAGCGACGTCATCCTGTGGGACGGGGGCAACAACGACTTCCCGTTCTACAAGCCGGACCTGTACATCACGGTGGCCGACGCTATGAGGCCGGGTATTGAGACCTCGGCTTTCCCGGGCATGGTGAACCTCCTTGCCTGCGACAACGTGATCGTTAACAAGGCCGACCAGGCGACAAGGCAGGTGCTGGACAGCCTCGTGGAGAGGATCAAGGCCTTGAACCCGAGGGCCGAGGTGAGCGTAGCCGTCAGCGACGTGCACATAGAGGAGGGCGAGCCGAAGGGGGTTAGGAGGGTCGTCGTCGTCGAGGACGCCCCCACCGTGACGCACGGCGGCGCCGGCTACGGCGCCGGCTACGTGGCGGCTAAGAAGTACGGGCTCGAGGTCGTCGACCCACGCCCCTACGCGAGGGGCTCCCTGAAGGCGGTGTACGAGGAGTTCAGGGGTATAGGGCCCGTAGTACCCAGTATGGGGTACAACCCTGATCAGTTGAGGGACCTAGAGGAGACCTTGAACTCGGTTCCGGCGGACGCCGTCTTGCTCGCCACACCCAGCGACCTCACCAAGCTTATAAGGCTGAACAAGCCGGCTCTACACGTGTCCTTCAGGGTACGCGTGGTAGAGGGCCCTACTTTCAAGGACATAGTGGACAAGTTCCTGGAGAGGGCCGGTAAAAAATTCATTTTCTAGCCCTGGCCCTCCTGAGGTACAGGTAGGCTAGGGCGAGCACGAACAGCAGGACTACGACCGCCGTCACAACGCCCCGAGCCACAGTTTCCTCGGGGGTTCCTGTCAATACCTGCGTTGCCGTGGTCGTGGTTGTCGTAGTAACGGTAGCGGTCGGAGACGTTGTCACCGTGGTAGTAGTCGTGGCCGTAGTAGTGGTAGTCGTAGTCGTGGTGGTAGTCGTAGTGGTCGTGGTGGTCCACGTGGTGGTCGTCGTTGTTCTCACAGTAGTCGTGGTCTGCGTGGGCTGTACAACCAGGGGTGGCGAGACCGCGGTAACACCCGACAGGTTTAAGGCGGAGAGGTCTGCTACCCCTGCTCTGACCTCGACCACGGTCGCCTCGTAGGGCCTGTCGAGGCTCTGCACGTAGACGTAGGCGTTGGTCAGGTTAGTCCTGATCGCCTTGCTCGACTCGTCGTACGCGGCGTAGGACACCGAGTTGGCTGGAGCGAAGCCGACGAGGTAGAGGACTCTGCTCCCGGCCGTCCAGACCAGCCTGACAGGCACTTCTCGGTAGTTCCCGTAGACGTCCAGCTTGGTGTTGTTCACAATGAAGCTGGTCGAGTCGGCTACCCTAACTGTAACGTTGCCCGAGCCTGGCCCCGCCTTCAGCGGTATGTAGCTGTACTCCCCGGTCGGGTAGAGTACTAGGACGACGTAGTTGTAGGTCGGCGAGCAAAATGTAGCGTTGGCCGACGAGCAGCCGTAGAGCGGCGCACCCCCACCGCCCGTCACGAGCCAGAGTGTGCTGGGCGTCGCGTTCTCGGCGTAGCCGTGCCAGTGGCTCTGCAGGACTATTCTCGGCGGGAAGGTGAGGGAGGATACGAAGTTCAGTATTGCGCTGGCTTTATCTGGCTCCTCGTCCTGCATGTTGTGGCCAACGTAGGGGTAGATAGGCCTGTGGTATGCTAGGATTAGCGACCTGTTGCCCAGACCGCTCAGCGTCGCGTTGAGCCCGTAATAGAGGTCGCTGAGAGACCCCTCAGCGTTGAGCGAGGCGATCCTCCACCCGGGTATGTCGTCGAAGACGACGGTCGTGTTCCCCACGTACGCCGCGTAGTAGCTCCAGGAGTCGGGGCCGTAGGCCACGTCGTGGTTGCCAATGACCGGTATGAAGTTGTCGATTCTAGCCTGCGACAACAGGTTGTAGAACGCCTTGTACTGGTCGAGAGTACCGAAGGACACGAAGTCGCCTCCACCGATCACCGCTTGGGGGTATATCCCGCTGACCTCGTTCAGTATGTCCACGAAGACATTTGGGTACACCAGCGAGGAGGGGCCCGAGGTAGACGAGGGTCTATTGTCGCCCCACACGACCAGCACGTAGTAGGGTAGGTTCTGCGGGAGAGGTCTAGAAGTGGCCTGCTGGAGGGGCTGCGCCCCCTCGGCGTGTACACCCATGGCGGTGGTCAACGTCAGGAGCAGCAATAACGCGGCTACCCCAGGCCTCACCTACACATCACCGATACTAGCTTGACTAGGCGAGCTTTAAAACCTGTTTTCCGATTAGCAAGCACTGTAATGGTGGATAGGTAGTGGGTATAAGGCTTGCCGGCGAGACTGTCGCTGTGCCGGACTTGACGGCGATCGTCCAGGGAATAGTCTCCAAGCTAGTGGAGGAGGGGCGGCTCAGGGGTAGAGTAGTGGTCAGGAAGGAGATAATTGCTTACCTCGAGCAGGCCGCTCTGAGGGATCAGGCAGTAGGGTACGCGGGGCTGGAGGAGCTGAAGAGGCTAAGAGAGCTCAGCGCGAGGGGGCTCATAAGGCTGGAGTACACGGGAGACGAGTCGGTGTACAAGACGAGGGAGCTCGACGAGAGCGCCCTTAACATGGTTGTGAGAGACTACGCCATGCAGGTGGGGGGCATAGTCGTGACAGGGAGCAGGGTCGCGAAAATGGTCGCCGAGGCTATGGGTGTCGACGCCCTCTTATACGAGCCCGAGAACCGGGTCCACCTATCCTTCGAGAGGTTCTTCGACGAGAACACGATGAGCGTCCACATAAAGGAGAACACCCAGCCCGTGGCCAAGAAGGGCAGGCCGGGCGACTGGAGCTACGTCAGGCTCTCCGACGGCGTCTTGACGAGGAAGGAGATAGAGCAGATGGTCAACGAGATCGTCGAAGAGGCGAGGAGGAGGGAGGACAGCTTCATAGAGATCGACAGGCCGGGCTCTTCCATAATACAGCTCGGCCTGTACAGGATAGTCGTAACGAGGCCGCCGATGAGCGACGGGTGGGAGTTGACCATAGTGCGCCCGCTCAAGAAGCTTAGGCTCGAGGACTACAACCTGCCGGCCAAGCTGATAAGCAGGCTTAACGAGAGGGCTGAGGGCATACTAATAGCGGGGGCGCCAGGTATGGGGAAGACGACCTTCGCGCAGGCGCTTGCCGAGTACTACTTCAGGAGGGGCAAGATCGTGAAGACGATCGAGAGCCCTAGGGACATGGTACTTCCGGAGGAGGTCACCCAGTACAGCAAGACGTACGCCGACGCGAGAGAGCTACACGACATACTACTCCTCTCCAGGCCGGACTACACGGTCTTCGACGAGATGAGAACCGACGAGGACTTCAAGCTGTACGCGGACCTGCGGCTGGCGGGCATCGGGATGATAGGCGTCGTCCACGCGACCAGCCCCATAGACGCTATCCAGAGGTTCATTGGGAGAGTCGAGCTAGGCATGATACCCTCCCTGGTCGACACCGTGATCTTCATAAGGAACGGGCTCGTCGAGAAGGTCTACGACGTCAGGATGACGGTCAAGCTGCCCACGGGGTTAAAGGAGGCGGAGCTCTCAAGGCCCGTAGTAGAGGTCAGGGACTTCATGACCGACGAGCTGGAGTACGAGATATACACTTTCGGCGAGCAGACGGTGGTCGTCCCCGTCAAGAAGCTAAAGTTCGGCAGGCAGGAGGGCCACAGGCTGTACGCCCAGCTCGAGAAGCTCTTCCCAGGGGCTAGACTCGAGGAGGTAGAGGACGGGGTTGTCATATCGATACCCAGAGACTCGGCCAACAAGTACGTAAAGTCCATGAGGAAGCTCAGGAAGCTCATGGAGAAGTACAAGGTGAACATAAGAGTCAAGCTCGAGTAGCCCTAGCTCTTCAGGAACTCGCGTAGAGGCCTAACCCCTAGCGCAATGGCCACCAGGTTGTCTATCCTCAGAAAGCTACCCTCCCGCAAGTTGCCGAGTGAGAGCTTGTAATTGCCCCCGGGCGTCTCCACCAGCTCCTTCACGGGTACGAACATCCACTCTCCTCTCCCTACGATCTTGACCGCTATGAATGCGGCCCCTCCCGACCTCCTGACGAACTCTACGAGTTTTTGGACTTGGTCTCTTTGAATGTACAGAGTCTTTTCCCCTGTTCTAGTGGTTTTGACCTCGAAGGCAAAGACTTGGCCGTTCATGATAGCGACCACGTCGGGGTATACTACCCTCTTGGCTTTCGAGCCGCTTGCCGGGGCTCTCATGACAGCGAACCCTCTCTCCCAGAGCCTCCTGGCGAGGTCTCTCTCGTGCGCGAAGCCCCTCTTCCTGTTAGACAAACTCCTACCCACGCTCGTTAAGTTTATTTGACTTGGCTACGAGAGTATAAAAATGCCGTTTCGGTGAACCTCATGGGCAAAAAAGTCGTTCTTACGACTATAGTCCTCGCACTATTATTAGCATTAACAGTCATGCCGTCGCAGGCGGCTCTAGCGAGCGAGGCCCCGGTACTACCCGGCGTGGTCTACAAGCCCTGGACCTCGCCGGCAGCGAACGTGTCGATGAACAAACCGGCTGTAGCGCTCCCCGGCGACACGGTCTACGTCAAGCTGAAGGACGAGTACGCGGGGGCAAGCATCACGGGCGGATACATCTGGACCGTGAAGCTCGTGGGCAACGCCCTAAAGCTGTTCAACTACACTATAGCAGCCACATCGAGTGGCGGCGTCGTGTCTGTAAAAGTGCCTAACGAGGCCGAGGGCGGCGTCTACGACATCGTTTTGACGGGTGGGCAGGCGCTCTACCTGCCTAGAAGCCTGTGGGTCATCAAGACTCTGGGCGACGTCCTCAGGATAGTCCACGTGTCGGACCAGCACTACGGTGCCGGGCAGCCCAACATAACAACAGGCGACATGAACAGGTTTTCAAGCTACCTCGTCACGGGCCTGCTCTCCCCCGACCTAGTCATAGACACGGGAGACGTAGCCGACACCGCCTCAGCCCCACAGTACGAGCAGGCCGTGGGCTTCGAGTACGCCTTCCTATACAGCTTCCCGATATTCGGAAACCCGGGCAACCACGACATGCCGAACGACCAGTACTACAAGTACCTCGGCGACACCCAGTGGTATAGAGTAATAGGCGGGAAGGTGCTCATCGTAGCGGTTAACACGAGAGAAGCGGGCTACTTGGACTGGGACCAGCTGGTCTTCTTAGAGAGCACCTTAAAGCAGTTCTCGAACGTGCCCATCAAGATACTCTTGATGCACCACCCGATGTTCTACTACCAGGGGGAGCTGATAACTAGTAGCGACGACGAACAGACGTTGAGACCCTACGTGTCCGGCGGGCCGTGGACGCCCGTCAGTAGCTACTGGAGCGGAAACATGACGAGCTTCTTCTACACGCTGAGGCTCATAGAGGACTATAACATAACCTACGTCCTCGCCGGCCACGTCCACAGGGACTTGTTCGTCAAGTACGTCAGTACCCGGACTAACACCACGACGTACTTCTTGACAATAACCACCAGCGGTATGGGCTCAGCCATCTACGACGGCATAGACTACTACGGGCTGGACACGAAGACGGGAGACCTCCGGTTCTTGGCTAAGCCGCCTACGTTCATCGGTTTCAGTAACATCACGGGCGACCTGGCAAAGAAGTACAAGCCCAACCTCGCCATGAACTCGCTACCCATCGGAATATACCCGCCTAGGAACAACTACGGAGTCGAGAACCAGTCCTTCGTGCCAGCTGTACTCCTGCAGACACCCCACGCCTACATTGTGAAGGCCTACAACAACCTCAGCTACCTCAACTTGTCTGGGGTGGTGGTCTGGTCCCTCCCGTGGTCTGGGGACTTAGTCTTCAAGCTACTGAACGCGACGGGCGGCGCGAGCGTCCAGATTGTCGACAAGTTGCTAGTGGGAGACAGGCTGTTCGTGGCCCTGAACATAAGCCTCCCGTACGGCTCGGGCCTCGAGTTCGCTCTGGCTAACATGGCTGACGAGGAGCCCCCCCAGGTCAGTGTAAAGCTCACAGTCCCGAAGGTGCCAACCCTGGGCAGGCAGCTAATGGTCTACCTCGACCTGACAGACAAGGGCTGGGGCCCGAAGAACATAACGGTGACCTACACGTACGACGGCAACACGGTCACCCTACAGCCCACCCTCAGTAGCCCCGGCACCCTGGCTTACAGCTTCGACACCTACACGTACCTGCTCACACTCCCATCACCCAGCGGCGAGCAGCCAACCAGCGCCTACTTGAACGTTACCGGCTACGACAACGCTGGTAATAGGGTCGACGCCGCGTTCGTGATATACTTCTACCCACAGGGCCAGACACCCACAACTACACCCATCGTGCCCATTACCACTACTACGACCACCACGACTACTACGACTACTACAACAACCACAACTACTACGACCACGACGACAACCACCACGACCACCACTACTACTCCCCCACCAACTCAGGCGACGGGCCCAGGGGCACCCTCGTCAGTAACCGTGCTGACTCTTGTCGCGGTCGCTGCGATCATAGTAGTGGTGGTAGCGCTCCTTCTACTGCGTGGTAAAAAATAGAAGGCAGAATACACGAAAACATTTTTTATCTAGACTCCCTCTATTACTTTTAAAAGGGGTGTAAACGGTTGAACAAAGGACCACTCCTACTAATGGCTATCGTGTTCTCCCTCTTCATCGCCCTAACTGTTCTAGCCCCAGCCCTCTCTAGCGCGCAGACCACGAGGACCGTCACTGTAATGGCCGACCTGGCCCACGGCGAGAGCGACAAGTACCTGAACTACATCATGGGTAACATCACCTTCGTGAAGTGGATAGTGAACAAGGACCCGTTAACGCCGGACAGGTTGGCTGACGTCGACATCCTCCTGATAGGGCAGCCCACGGTCGCCTTCAGCGCCGACGAGGTCAACGCGATCATAGACTGGCTTAGCAAGGGCAACAAGGCCCTATGGGTAGGCGGCGACAGCGACTACGGCAACGGCTACCAGACGATCCAGATAGTCAACAACCTGATGGCGGCCATCGGGTCTAAGCTCAGGCTGGAGCAGGGCGCTGTCTACAGCAACTACAACGGGACCTACACCTACGGCGGTAGCGACTGGCCTGTAATCGCGAAGGCCTACTACAGGATGCTGGCCTTCGTGGAGCCGGACAACAGGCCGGACCTGTACACGCAGATACTGTCCGCCGGTATATCCAAGCCGATACTGATGCACGGCCCCACCTGCGTCATATGGGTTGACTCCAGCGGGAACTACCACGACCCGGTCACAGACATCACATCCGACCTGATAAGGCTGGTCTACTTCCACTACGCTCACATAGGCGTAAACTACGCTAACTGGGCGCCACTGGTCTACGACCCGGTGAAGTACTCTAAAGACGAGAACACGTTCGTGGGCTACATGGCGGAGTACTGGGGCGACAAGAACGTCATAATAGTGTTGTCCGGCGAGTCGATATACGGCGACTACGAGCCTGCCTGGGCCTCCAGCTACTACGGCGTATCACTGGACGGCCCCAGGTGGGTGACGAACTTCATCACCTGGCTGGCCACGATAGTCACGTCTAGGGTGACCACGACCGTGACCTCTACCGAGACTTTCACAACCACGGCTACTACGACCGTCACGTCGACCACGACTTTCACCACCACTTACACTACCACGTCGACAACGACCACGGTAGACTGGACAACCACAGGAGTTGTAGCTGGAGTCCTTGTACTGATCATAATAATCGAGGGAGTGCTGCTAGCTAGGAGACCAGGGAAGAAGTAGGCTTCGAACCTTTTTTTTAAGCTTTTTAGCCTCGTCCACCCCATTATTAACCTGGCCGGGTGACCTAGTTGCGTAGTATAAAGATCGCCGGTCTCCTACTGTTCTTGACAATAGTGCTAATGGTTTACACGCCTCCGGCGAAGGCCGAGTGGCCGTGGGGCTCCGCCAGCGAGCCCTTCCCCTGGCTCAACTACTTGAAGAGCCTCCCCCACAGTGAAGGTGTTACTCTCTACGTTTTAACGAGGCACGAGCAGACTATTCAGAGCGCTGCCAGGGTGGCGTTCCTCAACAGCCCTGTCGCTAAGGCCCTCGGCATAAGCGACGTGGTGTTCGTGTACCCTGGTAGCGCTCAGTGGCCGACCTACATACAGAGGGGCGAGATCGACGTGGCATGGGGCGGCGGCCCCACACTATTCAACTGGCTAGACCAGCAGGGCCTCCTCCAGCCGCTGGACAACAAGACGCACCCGGAGTTCAACGCCGTCCTCTACGAGCTCTCTAAGATACCCCCCACCTACGCCGGCGCCCAGTCCTACTTAGTCGGCAGCGACGGGTTTGTCCACTGGATAGGGGCAAGCCTGAGCTCGTTCGGTTTCACGATCAACAGGAAGGTCCTCGCCCAGTACAACGCCCCCGCTCCACAGGTATGGTCTGACCTCGGCAACCCCGTTTACGCCAAGTACCTGCCCGCGAAGCCCCTCGTAGGCATTGCCGACCCTACAACTAGCACCAGCAATACCAGGATGTTCGAGATCATACTGCAAGTATACGGGTGGGAGAAGGGCTGGAGGGCGCTGACAACCATGGCGGCTAACGCCATAATCTACGGCGGCTCCAGCGACGTAAGGGACGAAGTCATTAGGGGGAACATCGCTGCGGGCACGACCATCGACTTCTACGGTTACACGGCGATGCAGCAGAACCCGGACTGCCAGTACATCATACCGCCTAACCAGAGCATTGTGAACTACGACCCGATAGCGATAGTGAAGAACGCACCGCACAAGGTCCAGGCTGCCGCATTCGTTGCTTGGGTTCTGAGCGAGTACGGCGGGCAGCAGTTGTGGCTTGACCCGAACATAAACAGGCTCCCAGCCAACCCACGCGTCTTCGACACGCCCCAGGGCGCCCAGAGGCCCGACTTGAAGAAGGCCTACGAGGCTGCCGCTCAAGCCGGCTCTATAGAGTTCAACGAGACTCTCAGCTCGATGTGGGTCTACTCGGTGATTTACTACTTCAAGGCCACGCTGGTGAACGCGCACGACCAACTACAGTCGACGTGGGCGGCAGTAGCCCAGGCCTACCTGAACGGGAGGATAACCAAGGACCAGTTCAACAAGCTGGTCGACGACCTAGTCTCCTTCTTCCCGTTCAAAGACCCGTTGACGGGTCAGTACACGACATTCACACTCGACTACGCGCTGAAGATCAACGGCTACCTGGCCAACAATACGCAGGTCTACCAGACGCTCATGAGTGAGTGGACTAGCGGCGCAACTACCAAGTATCAGTGGGTGTACCAGGAGCTACAAGCCATACTAGCAGGGCAGACACCACCTCCACCGCCGTGGTCGGGCATCACTACCCAGACTACAACCACAACCACTACGACCACGACGACAACCTATACGACGACCACGCAGATGGCCACTACGACCACTACTACGACAACTACCACAGCACCGCCAGCGACCACGCCAGCCCAGGCCCCGCAGTCCAACGTGGCTACGGTAGTGAGTATAGCCGTTGTCGCCCTACTGGTAATACTACTGGTCGTCTACTTTATGCGCAGGAAGTGATCTCGAACACCCAATTAACCTTTTTAATCCCCCCTCCCTATTCTAAATAGACCTTACAAGACAGAGGTGTATATAGAGTAAGGGGGATTAAGTTGCCGGCGGTTACTACGCGTGACTTGCTCGTAGTAGGCGTAGTCCTCGCCGCCATATACTTCACAGTGTTTTCTCTCGTAGGGGTCAGCACCGTTGTCACCGAGATATTGTGGCTGGTAGGCATAGCAGTGGGGTTGGCGTCTCTGAGGTTGGGCTTCGACTACGATAGAGTCAGGTTCAGCTCCACGCTCAGCTTCACAGCGATCGTGGCGTTCATCTACGTCTTTGTAATCGCGCTCACAGACCTGGAAGGCCTCCCAATGGCGGTAGCGCTGGTCTTCCTGCCGTTCCTGTCTGCTACAGCGGCCTCGGCCGTTATAGGCTTCGTCAAAAGAGAGGCGCCCCCGCCAGCCGAGGTCGCTAAACCTGGCTTCGAGAGGAGGCTCAGGGCCCTCCTCTTCGAGTTAGACCCGATCATCTGGGTTTTCCTAGTGGTCAGCGTGGCCTACCTCACCGTGTTCCTGATACTGCCGCTGGCATACATGCTCAGGTACTCCTTCGTGTCGGAGGCCGGCTGGCTAGGGAACTTCGTATCGATATTCAGGGACCCCAGCCAGGGCTTCGTGAGGCCCTACCTGCTCCCCGGCGATACCCAGCCCTACCAGCTCATCCCCATGGGGGACACGACGCTGATCAACTTCTACTTCATGAACTACGGGTACGGGACGGTCTTGAACAGCCTCATAATCGCCACGATAGTCACCGTTTTCGCGACGATCCTAGGCGTACTCGTCGCCTTCGTGATAGCGAGGTTCAACTTCCCTGGCAAAGACCTGCTGAGGATCATCGCGATCATACCGCTGTTCGTGACGCCCTTCGTGAACGCCTACGCGATCAAGCTGCTCTTCAGCGACTCGGGCCCGATCTCCCAGTTGGTCTACCTCCTCACGGGAGGTAAGTTCAAGTTGATGATCTCTGGCATGGCGGGTGTCATCATAACGCAGGTTATAACGTTCTACCCCATCGTCTACCTGAACACTTACGCTAGCCTGATAAACATAGACCCCTCTATGGAGGAGCAGGCCGAGAACCTCGGCTCCAAGGGGCTGAGGCTCTTCCTGGACGTCACGATGCCGCTGGCTCTCCCGGGCATTGCTGCTGGCGCCATACTAGTGTACATATTCAGCCTAGAGGACCTGGGCGCTCCGATAATATGGAGGTTCGATAAAGTGATGAGCTATTACATTTTCAGCAACTTCCTCACCGAGCAGGCGATCATATCGCCGACCGCGGCCGCGGTGGGGGTTGTCATGCTGTTCTTCGCGATAATGGGCTTCCTCGCCATCAGGAACTACGTGAGTATGAGGTCGTATGCGATGATCAGCAGGGGCGGTAGGCTCGTCTCGAGGGTTAGGAGGCCGGGCCTCCTGGCGAGCCTCGCCATCTACCTGGGAGTGCTCCCCCTGGTCATATTCACTTCGCTGCCGCAGATCTCCGTAATATTGCTCGCGATGAAGGTGCTCCAGCCCTTCGGCTGGACGTTCGTCCTCTACTCTAACCCGGCGACTTACCTGGAGTCGTTCAGGATGATCGCGGCAGACCCCCAGGTGTTCAACGGGATACTCAACACGCTGAAGTACGCTGCTACGTCTGTGGCGATAGGCGTTATACTCGCTATAATGGTCGGCTACAGCGTGAGCAGGGTCAACATAAGGTGGTTGACGAACCTCCTCGACTCCGTGGCTACGATGCCCATCGCTATACCGGGCCTCGTGATAGCGCTAGGGTACTGGTTCTTCTTCAGAGACCTAGCCGAGGTCACTGGACTGTCGATACTCAACCCCCTAGACATTCGGGCCTTCCAGCTCTGGCTCGTCCTCATAATATCGTTCAGCGTCAGGAGGCTCCCCTACGTTGTGAGGTCGGTCTACGCGGGGTTCCAGCAGGTGCACAAGAACTTGGAGGAGGCCGCTTTGAACCTGGGGGCTAGCAGGACAAGAGTGATATTCGGCGTCGTCTTCCCGTTCATACTCTCGTACGTCCTGAGCGGCGCTCTCCTCGGGTTCGTCTACATGGCGACAGAGGTCACAACGAGCATTACACTGGGCGGGTTGAAACAGGACCAGGCGCCGGTGACCTTCTGGCTGTACATGTACACTTTGAAGGCCACGGCGACAGGGATACAGGAGGCGGCTGCTATCGGTAGCCTCCTCATCCTCATCCAGTTGATAGCGGTTATGATTATAATCTTGGTGTTCAAACAGAGATATGCATTCATAGGGGTGTAAGGATGAGCCTGGAGCTTCACCCTGTCAGCGTCACGCTCGACGATGTAAGCAAGTACTTCGGAAGCGTCGTCGCGGTAGACCAAGTCTCCCTAAAGATCGACAAGGGCGAGTTCTTTACGATACTAGGCCCCAGCGGCTGTGGTAAGTCGACGACCCTCAGGATAATCGCGGGCTTCGAGGTCCCCGACAGCGGGAGGGTCTTCTTCGACGACGAGGACGTCACGTTCAAGAAGCCCTACGAGAGGGAGACGGCTATGGTGTTCCAGAACTACGCGCTGTGGCCGCACATGACCGTATTCGACAACGTCGCCTACGGCCTGAGAGTCAAGAAGAAGAGGTATAACCTGAGCGAGGAGGACATAAAGAAGCTGGTTAAACAGGCGCTGGAGCTCGTAAGGCTCGAGGGGATGGAGAAGAGGTACCCGCTACAATTGAGCGGAGGGCAGCAGCAGAGGGTGGCCCTCGCCAGGGCGTTAGTGGTGAGCCCAAGGATCCTCCTCCTCGACGAGCCCCTCAGCAACCTGGACGCCAAGCTCAGGATCGAGATGAGGGAGGAGCTGAAGAGGATACAGAGGAGCTTGAAGATAACCACGGTCTACGTGACGCACGACCAGGTGGAGGCGTTGAGTATGAGCGACAGGATCGCAGTCATGAACAGCGGCAGGATAATGCAGGTCGGCCGACCCGACGAGGCCTACTTCAGGCCTAAAAACCTGTTCGTAGCCGAGTTCCTGGGGAGGAGCAACATCTTCGAGGGCGATGTCGTAGGGGAGAAAGGGGACTACGTCCTGGTGAGAGTAGCAGAGCTCGAGGCGGACATCCCGGCAACACCAGTCGAGAAGGGCCTGAAAGGTAGGGTCGCCGTGGTTATAAGGCCGGAGGTTATCGTCGTCGGGCCTCCCAGGAGCGACACGGACGTTGTCTTCAAGGGCGTCGTGGACTTCAAAATGTTCGTCGGCGACAAGCTTGAGGCGAGAGTGAAGGTGGGCAAGGTCACGCTCTTGGCGTACTTGCCAAACTACATCGACGTCTCGGTGGGGTCTGCTATCGAGCTCGGGGCCTCTGCCAGGAACATAATCGCGATACCGTACAAGTAGCAGACGGCCGGCCCGCAGCGGCCGAAACGCAGGGGAGGCTTTTTTACTTTGAGGATCCTAGCCATAGGCGACACCCATATACCCGATAGGGCAGCCCGAGTCCCTCCCTTGCTGCTCGACCTCATAAACCGGGGGTCTTGGGACACAGTAGTCTTCACCGGCGACTTGACGGGCAGGGAGGTTCTCGACTGGGTCAAGAGGCTATCGGGAAGCGTCTACGTCGTAAGAGGCAACATGGACTACCTACCCCTCCCCAAGACGGCCGTCTTCGAAGCCGGCTCGTTTAAAATGGGCGTACACCACGGCGACCGGGTGTACCCGAGAGGCGATATCAGGCAGTTGACTGAGATAGCGGTGCGGCTGGGGGTATCGGTGCTCTTCTCCGGTCACACCCACTCGCCTTTCGTGGAGGTCGACACCACCGGCAGGTACCTCCACATAAACCCCGGCTCTCTTACGGGCGTTTGGGGAGGAGGGGACGCCTCCATGATCCCCAGCATGGCTGACGTCGAAGTCCTGGGCCGGGTTATCCGCGTCAGGCTCTACGAGCTGAAAGAGGGGGATGTCCGCGAGACTTCGAAGTGCTTCTCCTACGAAAGTGGGGTTTTCAGGTACTGCTAGACCTCAAGGCGTCTATGAAGGCCCTGCTCAAGGGGTAGGGGAGCATTAGTGAGGACACGAGCTTGACGAGGTAGGTCCCGGCGGAGCTTGCTATCTCTACGCGGTTGTCCGACCTCTCTAAATAGGAGCGGAGGAACACCGACATCTGTTCCCTGAAGCCGGCCAGGGCGAAGACGTTCCTTTCCAGCGTCGCGAATAGGTACGAGGTAAGGAACACCAGTAAGTCCCATATCATCGCTTGGGGTCTCGCTGGGCTGACCGCTTGCTCGCAGTCAATGACGTACCACTTGTCCCCTCCCTCGCTGTAGACGAGGTTGTCCAGCTTCGTGTCGCCTAGCGAGTAGCCGTAGTTGTGCGTCTCGCTGAACACCTCCCCGAGCCTGTCAAGCTGTCTCCTCACTACCTCTACGTCGTTTGTCCCCTCGACGAACTCCCTGGCGATCAGGGCGTCCCTGTAGTCGACAAGGATCACCCTGGGTGTCGAGAAGCCCCTCAGCTCCTTAAACGCCTTCACCTCCCGCTCCAGCCTGTTCAGGGGCTTTACCTCGAAGGGGTATACCTGGAGGGGGATTGTCGATGCCTTTATGAAAGCCCACTTCAGGATCCCAGGCTCCCGCCCGTACTCTTTCACCACGACTTTTAAGTCGCCGAGTTCGACGACCTTGACCTGGAGGTGAACCTCCCGTATAGAGTCGACTATGTTCCTCAAACCGTGACTCCTGTAGTAGACTACTCCTGTAGCAACCTATATAAGGAGGGTAGGGTGCCCAGGGGAGTCACCCTTGCTCATCCCGCCCCGTGTCTGCGGGGGTGTGGCAAGGGCCGGTTCACCAATAAATATTTGTGGACGGCTTCTTAAACGCTTCTGTGAAAATAATTTGTAATGGAAAACCCGATCTTACTTAAAGTCTCTATCTGTTCTATTTAAGCCCATGTCCTGGACACCTCTATGGCTCCAGACTAAATTCTTAATTACTATGGCGTCTCATCTTGGCGATTGCAACTACTGAGGGGACAAGATGGCAATAACTGTTGTCGAGCCGCAGAAGTCCATTGTCGATCACAACATTATAACCCTGGACATAAAGCAGAGGAAGAAGGTGATCTCGCTCAGAGTAGACGAGAGCGCGATAGCGGCTATTGACAGGTACCTGACGGCCAACGGCCTCCCTTCGCGGACAGCTGTTCTGAGTAGGCTTGTAGAGGCTTTCGCGAACGGTGTTAACGGGGAGAGGGGTAGGCTCAGGGAGATAAAGCTCGTCCTACTCTTCAACTCTGTAGGCGATAGAGAAAAGAGCGAGAGGCAGGTCATAATAAGGCTCTTGTAGCTAGAGCTTCCCTGTTCTGACTTTTTCGACAATAAACCTCACTATGTCAGCGGGCATGCTTATCTGGTGTGCTAGTTGCTCTACGTTGACGTCCGGCCCATACCTCGCTATAGCCTCTTTAACCGCGGTAACCGCCTCGATGTAGACGACTTTACGCCCCTCCCTGACCTTAGCCACAATACCCATCCTGTTCAGCTCCGACAGGTACTTGGACTCGATGGTCCTAGGCCTGTTAGTTCTCTGCGAGACGACGTCGGCTGTCACTTTCTTCAGGTCGAGAACGGTCTTCAGGGTCTTCATTAGTGTTGGCCTTATCGTTATCTTCCTGTTCATGAGAAACCTTATGTCGTAAATAGAGCAATACTCTTCACTTGACAACCTAACACCCCATTGTGAAAACTCAATTCTCTATGATGATCTTTAAATTAAGACCTTTATAAATATTTTGAATCAAGCCGTGCTAGGTATGAGGATTTTCGGAAACAATCTCTTGATGACGTAAAGTGTTTTAACGCCCAGGCCCGAATAAGATAGCTACGCTCGGGGTGGTTACTTTGGGCTTCGTGATCCTCCACGGTGGGG
The DNA here is from genome assembly GCA_023256015.1 of Thermogladius sp. Taxonomy (GTDB): domain Archaea; phylum Thermoproteota; class Thermoprotei_A; order Sulfolobales; family Desulfurococcaceae; genus Thermogladius. Next base: position 27,972 of record JAGDWK010000078.1, on the reverse strand, counting down.
CGGGCACGTGGCGCGAGAGTAAAGTGAAGTCGAAGGCGGTGGAGGCGATTGGCCGTTGCGCGAAACTGGGGCGGGAGGTCTTAGAGAGTACCGATGACGCGCTGGCGTCCGTAGTCGAGGCCGTCAAGTGCATGGAGGACTCGGGGTACTTGAACGCGGGGGTAGGCAGCGTCCTCGACTTGCTGGGCGAGCGAAGTCTAGACGCCGGGTTGATGACCAGCACGGGCCTCGTGGGCGCTGTGGCCGCCGTCAGGCGCGTCAAGAACCCGATACTCCTCGCCAGGTTTATAGCCGAGAACACCCCTCACGTTCTGCTGGCAGGTGAGCGGGCCGACGAGCTGGGCCTCCTCCTCGGGCTTGAGCCGCTGCCGCCTCCCCCTCCACACGTATTCGAGAGGTACAGGGAGTCGCTGGCGAGGCTCCTCGGAAAGTCGGTCGGGGACGCCTACTACCTCAAGATCTACGCCCTGCTCGACGCCTTGAAGAATCTGAAAAAGTCGCTGTCGGAGTCTTTGCTTCTCGGGGACACTGTAGGGGCAGTCGCGGTGGACGGCAGGGGCGTCCTAGCCGCGGCCACCAGCACCGGCGGCGTTTCCCTGAAACTCCCCGGGAGGGTAGGGGACTCCCCCATTCCTGGAGCTGGCTTCTACAGCGGAAAGTACACCGCGTGCAGTGCCACCGGGTACGGGGAGGTGATCATAAGAGAGATGCCCTGCCGCAGGCTGGAAGAGCTTGTGGGGGGCGGGCTCGGCTTGAACGAGGCGGCCGAGGTAGTAATAAGAGAGGCGACAAGCAGGCACGGAGCCGGGAACATGGGGTTTATAGCGGTCGACAGGGAGGGTAGGTTCGTGGTCAAGTACAACACTGAGGCAATCCTGGTCGCCTACGTAGACGCCGACGGGAGACTTGTCGTGGTGGACAAGCCGTAGCGCCTTTTTCAACCCTGAGTTTTGATAGAAAGCTTTTAGGAAGATGCGTATTGCGTAACACCTTCAAGAGCTCGGAGGAGGCGCTGGCATACAGGTCCGCGTTGAGGAGGCGGGTCTGGAGCGCGCTGGAAGAGGCTGGTGTAGCCGCTTTCCCCAGGCCTGTCTACGGCAGGATACCGAACTTCGTCGGCGCAGAGCAGGCGGCGTCGAGGCTTGTGCGAGTACTGCTCGATGCGGGGGTTAGCGCGGTCTTTGTGAACCCCGACGCCCCTCAAGCACCTGTGAGGAGGATGCTGCTCGAGGAGGGCGTTAAGGTCTACGTGTCGACCCCTAGGATATCAAGGGGTTTCGTCCTCCTCGACCCATCCTCGACGCCCAGGGGGAGAGCCCGCGAGGCCTCCACGATCAGCGGCCTTTTCAAGTACGGGAGGGCCGCCGACCCGAGAGACATGCCTAGGATCGACGCCTTTGTAGCAGGCTCGGTCGTCGTGGACCACGGTGGCGGCCGGCTAGGTAAGGGGGAAGGGTACAGCGAGCTGGAGTACGCTATACTCGCCCACTTCAAGCTGGTCGACGAGGGCACCATAGTTGCGACGACTGTTCACGACCTCCAAGTAGTCGAGAGCCCAATCCCCTTAATGCCCTGGGACCTCACAGTCGACCTCATATCGACACCTACACGGCTCATAAGGGTCGGCGGGCCGAGACAGAGGCCCACGAGAGTCGACTGCGGACTGATACCGAGGGGGAAAATCCTAGAGATACCAATACTTAGAGAGCTGTGTGTGCAGGCTTAAATAGCTACTCTGCCGATAGTCCCTGGCGTGGTCTGGAATGCCTGCTAGGCCGTACAGGCTGCTCTACCCGCTCCGAACCTACCTCGTTGCTTCGGGGTCTTACCCGGAGGAGTACAACGTCATGACGGCCGACTGGGTAACGGTTGTGTCGTCCCAGCCGTTCTACGTAGCAGTGTCGATCGCCCCGGAAAGGTACACCTACAGGCTGGTGAAAAAGCACGGGGAGTTCGTAGTCGCGGTTCCGGGCTGGGACTTGCTGGGAGAGGTATGGCTCGCTGGAAGCCTAAGTGGTCCCGCCAAGCTCCGCGAGTTGAGGCTGACCTTCGAGAGGGGGAGGCGCGTGAAGGCCCCGGTGATCCGCGAGGCGGTAGCAAACCTTGAGTGCAGGGTGCTGGAGTCTAAGCTCTACGGCGACCACGAGCTATTCATCGGGGAGGTCGTCTACACTCACCACAGCCCTCGGGCGTACGACGACTTCACACCCCGCCCCGACCTCAAGGTCATCCTACACTTGTCGGGTAACATGTTCCTCTCGAACGAGACGGTCGTCACGTCAGTCTAGGGGAAGGACGAGTTGAGCGAGGAGGGCAAACCCCGGGGGGTAGAGAGGGAGGTTCTCTTAAACCCCTTCGTAGCCTACGGCTTGATCAAGGGGTTCTTCTCGGCGAGGAAGCTCTGTAAGGTGCTAGCGGAGCAGGGTCTAGAGTTCGAGAGCACTGGTGAATGCGTCAAGCAGCTGAGGAGGCTCTCCAATAGGCTTGGGGAGCTCAAGGGCTTTGACGAGAGGCTAGTCGCCCGCATCCTCGAGGGGTCCAGCCTCGAGCTCAAGACAGACCTGGCCGTCTTGAGCGTCGACCTGGGGGCTTACCCCGAAGTCCTGAAGCTCGTCTCTGAGATAAGGGGTAGGGCGAGGTTCCTCTCAGTCATTCAGAGCGTGTCGTCTATCACGATCGTGATCGACAGGGAGCACGCGGGGCACTTTATAGAGAGACTGGGAGCACATGTCCTCTACACGGCGAACAACGTGTCAGCCGTGATAATGGTGAGCCCAGACGAGGTCATTAACACCCCCGGCTTCACATCAGTTGTCACGTCCCTCCTCTCTCTCCACGGGATTAACATCCTCCAGTTGTTGTCCTGCCATAGGGACACGATAATGATCATGAGCGAGGAGGACAGTAGGAAGGCTTTTCAGCTACTCTCGGAGCTATCTAGATAGGAGGCGATAGCGAAGCCGTGCCGGGGTGGTAGGTTGGTCAATAGAGTACTGGTATCGGCCCTGACGATCGTTTCCGGGATATTCTACGGTGCCGAGGCCGCTTCGTTATACGTCGGCCTATCCTACGTACTAGACTTACTCGCGTTCATGAAACCAATGATATCCTACTTCGAGGGTCTCCGGCTCGTGTTCACCGGCTTCAACCTCCTGTTGTCGCTGCTGTCTTTGACCGTAGGGATGCTAGCGTTAAAGATACGCGAGGAAAGGCTCGTCTCCCTATCGCCAGTACTGATGTTTGTCACAGTAGCGTCTATCCCTGCTGGAGGCGGGTTCCTCGTAGGTTCTGGGCTATCTGCTCTGGCCACAAGCCTACTGCTCGGCGAGGGTGTGGAAGTAAGACTGGCCTAAAACGCGTTGGCTCAGGGCCTAGGGTTTGGGACCCGTGATCCTGTCCTTCAGGATCGACCCGGCCTTCATGGCTAACAGGATCCTGTTTTTGTCCAGCAGTACCCTGGGGTCGTCGAGGGGGTTGCCGTCGACTATTATCAGGTCTGCTAGCTTCCCTTTCTCGAGGCTGCCTGTCTGGTCTCGTAGACCAGCTGCCTCGGCAGCGTTGATCGTGGCGGCCCTTAAGGCCTCTATTGGGGGCATCCCGATCTTCTCCACGAACAGAACGAGCTCGAGCGCGTTGTCGCCGTGCCTGAACGCCCTCACGCCGCCCCAGAAGTCCGTGCCCGTAGCGAGCTTGACGCCGGCCCTCCACGCTGCCCTAGCCCTTTCGACATGGTACTTGAAGAGAAAGCTCTCTTTTTCAAGCGCCCAATCGGGGAGACCCAACTCCCTGCCGTACGTGAGGATGTGCTCCGAGACGGCGAGCGTCGGCACCACTACGGCGTCCTTTTCCAGCGCGAGCTGGATCCCCGTCTCGTCGATCATGTCTGCGTGGGCGATGACCTTCACACCACCGAGTAGCGCGTTGACTATCCCCTTGTCCCCCTCCGCGTGAGCGTGGACGAACCTCCCAGCAGCCTTCGCCTCCTCGACGATCGCCTTTATCTCCTCCAGGGTGAACTGCGTGTACTCGGGCCTGTCCCTCTGCGACATCACGCCACCCGTTGTGAAGATCTTTATGAAGTCTGAGCCCATCCTAAGCGCGTACCTCGCGGCCTTTCTGCACTCGTCTACGCCGTCGCAAATGAGCGAGGCGAACGGTCTTATCCTGTAGGGCGACCTTACGTCGCTCATCTCTAGTGGGAGGTAGTGTGTGTCTCCGTGGCCGAAGGTCTGCGAGAGTGGTGCGCCGGCCGCCACTATCCTGGGCCCTACAACAGTCCCCTCCTCTACGGCCTGCTTCAGGCCAAGGGCGATCAATCCGCCGGCGTCGACAACGGTCGTAAACCCAGCTTCGGCTAGCGCCTCTAAGTCCCTGACAGCCCTAGCCACGAGTGTTTCGTAGCTCGTCAAGAGGGGCTCTTTCACCACGTCACCTGTCCTTAGGCCTGATAGGTGCATGTGGGCGTCTATGAGCCCCGGCATGACGACCTTCCCGCCGGCGTCTATGACCCTGTCCGCCCTGGAGGCGTCCACTTCACCGCTAGTGCCCACGTCGACTATGTACTTGCCCTCGACTAGCAACCTAGCGTTCTCGACGATGCGACCCTTTTTCACGTCAAGGACACGTGCGTTGTCTATTAGTATCGTCTCTATCACCCTGATACACTAGAATGGGACCGGCTTTAAAAACGTATACATATATGTAGTCAGGCGTACATCTGCGTGTGCTTCTGCTCTCTCTGCTGTGGTAGTATCGGGTATGCCTCGTTGAAGAGCGAGACTATTATGGAGTACGCGTTGAGAACCCTCATTACCGTCTTCAGAAAAACCTGTTTACCCTGAGCTCTTACCTCGTCGTCAAACAAGACTAGCGCCACTGTCAGGGTCTGCGGGTCTAGTATACTGGGCTGGATCGTGAGCTGGCAGTCCACGCAGGCGGTCAGCAAGATCCTGGTCAACCTGCTCATGAACCTCAGGACCTCCTCTTGCCTCATCGACGTCAAGTACTTCCTGTGCTCCGGTGAGACTACCACGCCTATCAGGACAACGAGCCTGTCCGGCTTGTCCAGCGTCTTGAAGACCTTGAAGTTCACCTGGAACGGTGGTGGCGTGTTGACGTCGAGCCCCCACGTGATCCTGGCCTCAGGCGGCGCCTCCAGCTTCCTAACAATAAAGCCCTCCTGTATAAGCCACTCGTTAACTCTCTCCTCTACGCTGTCCTTGCTCAAAAACCCTACACCTGCCCATGAAACTATCTATGACGGAAAGTAAAAAACGTTTACAAGCCCGAGCACGCGTCACTCGTACCTAAGGGCCTCGGCTGGCGGGATCTTGGCGGCCCTGTAAGCCGGGAGTATTGACCCAAGGACACCCACGAGGATTGTCAGGCCGATCACCCCTCCGATCAAACCGGGCGTGAACTTGGGGGCCGTCCTGATCGTCACCTTGAAGAACTCGCCGCTGGATATCGTTAGACCTCTAGACGCTAGCTGGAACGCGCCAACAACCCCGCCCGCGATCCCGATGGCTCCTCCAATAAGGCTCATCAGTATACCCTCGAACAACGTCAACACGACCACCTGGGTGTCCGTGAAGCCGATGGCCTTCATGACGCCTATCTCCCGCGTCCTCTCCATGACGCTCGTGATCATCGTGGACGCTATCCCAGCCACTGCGACGGCGAATGCCGAGAGACTGGCCGCGAAAGTCATGAAGTTGACAGCGCTGGTGATAGACGACGCGATCCTAGCGATGCCGACAAACGAGATAACGTTGGCGTTGTTCCCGAGTAAGTCGCTGATCTCCCTCGCCACCTCGTCAACGTTGGTCGGCGAGTCGACTAACACGAGTATCCCGCTCCAGTCGCTGGCACCCATGAGCAGTCTGGCCGAGTTGAACGGGACGAAAATCGACTTGTCGGGGTTGAGGAATAGCGCTCCACCGTACTTCGCGAGGACGGCGGAAACCATGATGTTCAACCTCCTGGCGGAGACGCCGTTAGAGTTGGACACGTAGACGGTTACGGACACGACGTCTCCAGGCGAGTAGACCCGGTGGCCATTGTCGTCGTAGGCGATGTCGTACCCTATCATGCCCTTCCCGACGTCCGCCTGTGTCGGGGGCGTGCCCTCCAAGACCTCGAGTGACGTGATCGCCTTCAGTAGGAAGTCGGGGTCTACGGCGTAGACGAATACCGTGTCGGTCGGCCTGCCGCCCAAGTACCCCTGTGTACTGTAAAAGGGGGCTGCGGATACGACGTGGTCGAGACCCTTGATCCTGTCGAGGTCTCTCTCGCTCAGCTTGTACCCCTGACTCGGCGTGACGATCACGAGGTTCTGGCCGAGGCCCTGGATCTGGTTTACGATGTAGTCGCTGTAAGATGAGGTGACCCCGTATATCATGGTAATAGCGAGCGGGCCTATTGCCACCCCGATGATCGTGAGGAGAGCCCTAGCCTTCTTCTCGGTGAGCCCCTTGTAGCTCAGCATGATTATGTCGGAGAGCCTGATCATCTACTGCGCGCTCCTCCTCGCGAAGAACTTGCGGTAGAACAGGTAAAAGAAGCCGGCGAGGAACAAGGCCACCGCGCCCACCGTCAACGCGTAGTACAGCTGGACGCCCTGCTCCGATGCTGGAGTAGGCGTGGGGAGGGTTGCGTTCGTCACTGTGAGCGGGACAGCGAAGTCCTTCTCGTAGACGTTGTTGTACTCGTCTTTAAACGTGACCCTCAACGTGATCTTGTCCAAGGTTATCTGCCCCACGCTCATTTCGACTCTGAACCCTGTTTGCGACGCCGCGTCTAGATCGCCCAGGAACTCGTAAGAGGAGGCGTTGCCGTATATACAGTACACCGTCACACTCCTCGCTCTGGAAACGCCGGTGTTGATGATCATCCCGTTGACCACTAGAGTCCCTCCCACGACCTTCGCGTTAGTGTCCGGGGTCAATACCAAGTCCACGAACGGTTTGACCGTGAAAGCCACGGTCTCGTTGAGGGTCTCCACGAAGCCGCTCGCGTCCTTGTAGATGACCGTCACAAGGAAGACAGCGGTGGGCGACGAGGCCGTCACCCCGGGTGCTACGGACACGCTCACGGGGTTGTACACCAACCTGAAGGCCAGGGTAGCGTTGCTCTTTGGTGGCAGTACCTCGATATACCTCACGTTGTCGAGGGGTACCGCCGTCATGCTCTGCGGTATTAGCAGCACGTAAATGTCGTAGACCGGGTAGTCGTACGCGTTGGACAGGTATACCCTCGCCAACCCAGTGCTGTTGGCGAACTCCACGGCGACCCTGTCTGTGTACACGCCGAGCAGAGGCGGCCTAGGAGAGACCACGAGGGGGATGCTGATGTTCAACTCGTACCTCTCACCCCAGTGGTCGGTGAAGCTAACCCGTGCTACCAGAGTGGAGTTCTCTAGGGGCTCGCCCGTTATGTCTAGGACGAACAAGACGTCTACGAAAGCACCTTTCGCCGCGCCCCCGGTCTGCGCGCTCGTTAACTGACTTATCAGGCCGGCCAAGCTAACCCCCCTCTGGGCTACTTGAGCGTATTGGGCGATCAGCTGGGGGAGGCTGCCAGTGAACCCCGTGGCCTTATGGGTGAGCGTAAAGGCGTCGACCAGTCCCGAAGGGAGGTCTGCCTCGACGACGACCCCGTTCATCACGGGGAACTCCGCGTTCAGGATCCTAGCGTAGTAGACGGCGCCCCTCTCCCCGGGGTACGGCTGGCCGGTCAGCCAGCCGTAGGACACGACGCTTATCGCCTTCGACGGGTCGCTTATGGTGAGGAGTACTTTGAAGAACTGCCTGCTCACCTGTGCTAAACCTCCCGCTGTAGTGGCATAAGACACTTCGAGGGTACCGCTGTAGACACCCGGGGCAACGCCCCCGACGTCGAGGACGAACGACGCGGTGAAGACCTGGAAGGGTGCTACCGGCCCCTGGACGTAGTAGGTGAGGCTGTAGTTGTCGTGGCTCCTGAGCCCCTCGGGGACGACGAGCTTCAGCCACACCCCGCTGACCTGGTAGGGCAGGCTGTTGGCGAGGGTCACGGTGTAAACAGCACCGGTGGAGTTCGGGTAGGCAGGGTAGCCGTTGAGCCAGTTTGCGGAGACCAGTGAAACACCGGCACCAGGCTCCCAGCCTGGTAGCAGGACCTCCAACTCTCTACTGGTCGTGAACAACTCGTACGTGCCTACCCCCGCAGCCGCGTACATGAGCGTCAGGTTGAACCTCTTTAGTCCGGGCGAAGCCTTTGAGAGGTCCAGGTAGAAGACCAGGCTCGCGGTGGAGCCGGGCTGGACTGGCACCTGGTTGGTGACGTTGTTGTTGAGCACTCTGAGGTCGGGCGCGAGAGGTGTGAGAGAGGCTATGAGTGTACCTAGCGGCACTGGGCCTGGGTTGTACACGATAATGGTCAGTGGGGCCATAGCGTTGCCGGGGTAGACGTACTGCGGGGTGTTGTAACCCCAGAAGTAGCTCGAGACCACGGGCTCGCCTACACTGGACGCGAGTTCGTCCGGTGGGCTCACTACTATGCCGGTGCTCAAGGCGATCTCGACCAGCTTAGTCGAGCCGTCGTTGTTTGTCAGGAAGCCCCTCACGTAAAGCTTGAGCGGGTAGTAGCCGGGTCTGGCGCCGGGCTTCACCAGTATGTCGGCGAACTCGACCCTCGTGATCGCCAGCGGCTGGACGTTTACTCCGTGGACTACTAGTGTCGCTGGGTAGAAGTCCTCTGGCAGGTGTAGCTCGATGGTCGAGTCCATAATGTAGGCGTTCATCGAGTTGTACAACTCGAAGACGAGGGTGTTCCCGGCACTATTCGGGTATGCCGCGCCTCTAGCCCAGTGGACCCCCTCCACGTAGAGGCCGATCGGTGGGCTGTCGACGGGTAGTAGTAGGTTGATCGTAGCTGTGGCGGGGAAGCTCGAGCCGCTGTAGACCACCACCGCATCGAGTACAAGGGTCAAGCGGACGAAGGTCGCGTTCTCGAACAGGTTAACCCCTCTCAGTACCAACGTGAAGACGTCGCCGTAGTTGACCGGCCCGTCTACCACCACTACCTCGACGCTCGAGAGGTTGCTGAAGTACCCGTTCTCAACCCTGGCGTAGACGACGATGTTCTTGATCGTGTAAGTCGTGAAGCTGCGGATCGTCACCGAGACCCCCGTGTTGTTCATCCCCGGTAACACGACGTCCCCTGTGAAGCGGTAGTCCAGGACCTGTAGTGTTAGATCGGGCGATCTATCAACTGTGAACTCGAAGGACAGCTGGGCGGAGGCGTTGTACTCCACGCCGTCGCTAGTCGTCAGGGTGGCGTTTAGCAGGAGTAGCCCCTTGTACAGGCCGGGGGCCGCGTCGGGGCTTATCGCCAGCCCGTTGTAGACCAGTGTTCCGACCCCGTTAGGTGGTAGCGTAGATATGCTCGTCCTATTGCTCTCTGCCTTAATGAAGTCCGGGAGGCTCACCTCCGCGTCCAGTCTCGTTATCGTGGTGTTACCGTTGTTTTCGACCTCTATGACCAGGCTCGTGGGGTAGGCTCCGGGATAGCCCGCGGGCGACCAGTACACGTCTCTCACTTCAACGTCGAGTGGGGGTAGCGGGCTGACTGTGAGGTTACCGTAGAGGACTTGGTAAGTTAATACGCCCTCCTTGAAGTATGAGACGTTGAGTTGGAACACGTAGACACCCGGGCTGACGTACTTGCTCACGTCTACTATGTAGCGGTAGTCTAGTAGAGACCCAGACGTCACTGCGTACCCCAGCGTGTAGTTGGACGGCGCCACGCAACTCGGCGACCTGAGAGTGAAGCCCGCGGGGAGGTTGATACACGCGACCGGGTTGTAGGCCGACTGGTTAGAGCTGTACAGAATGCTCACGGTAAGCAGCGCACCGGTGCTCCCGGGGTAGACGTCCCCGCCGGTCCTGGAGACGAACGTCACGCTCTGGAGCGTCCAGTCACTTGGTGGCGAGGACACGGTGGGTAGAGGCGCGAGCAGAGCCAGGACAAGCCCTAGTATCGCTAGGACAGCGCGCATGGGTCTCACACCACCCCCATGCTCGCTATACACCTATCCTTCACAGGGGGCTTCACGTCTACTATCCTGCCGTCCCTGATCACGTATATCACGTGGCTACAGTTGGCTACCTCGGGGTCGTGAGTCACCGTTATAACCGTCAGGCCCTTCTCGTTCAACATCTTGAACGTCTCCATGACCACCCTTGCGGAGGCCCTGTCGAGGTTACCTGTCGGCTCGTCGGCCAGGAGTATGACCGGCTTGCCGACTATCGCCCTCGCGATCGCGACCCTCTGTTGCTGCCCCCCGCTCAGTTGCGTGGGCTTCTTCCTCAGCCACTCCTCCTCCCCGCCCACCATTTTGAGAGCTTCCAGGACCATCCTCTCCCTCTCGCCCCTCGGTACGCCTCTCGCTACTAGGGGTAGCTCCACGTTCTCCATTACGCTGAACCTCCCTATCAGGTTAAACCTCTGGAAGACGAACCCTATCAGGTAGTTCCTGTAGAAGGCCATCTCCCTACTAGACAGCCTCGAGACGTCCTTCCCCGCGAGTATGACGTCTCCTCTAGTGGGCTTGTCGAGTAGGCCGATCATGTTCAAAAGCGTGGACTTCCCCGAGCCGCTGGGCCCCATTATGGCGACGAACTCCCCTTTCGCGACTCTTAGGTCCACGCCTCTAAGGGCCGGGGTCTCGATGTCGCCGGTCTTATACACCTTCCAGACGTCTCTAAGCTCGACTATGTAGCTCAAGAGCCACCACCGCAGTAAGGCTTGAAAGACTCGATAAGCTTTTCCCTCCCCTCGAATAGGCCTTCGAATACACGGTTGGCCCCTACTCTCCTGGCCTTCTCGTCAATAACCTTAATAGGGTTACACCCCTCTTTATCAAGAGTCTTCAAGTTGTTTACGAGGACCTGCTGTAGTACGTCGACGAACCTCGCGTCCGCGGAGTCGGCGATGTGGACTATCAAGCCCTCCAGCGTAGTGAAGGGCTGGAGGCCGTGCGCCTCCGCTACAGCTCTGATGAGCCTGTCGGGTGCGCCGCGCCTCGCGAGCTCGGCTACAAGGGAGTAGTCGTGGGAGACAAACCAGTCGCTACGGGGCTTGTAGCCGCCCTCGACCTCGTCCTTCTCGTACTGGTAGTACTTGAACAAGTCGTGGAGTATGGCGGCGGCTATCACAAGGTCTCTGTCCGCCCTTAATCCGTAAACGGTCTCGACGTAGTCCCTGATCCTCACGGCTAACTCCACGACGCCAAGAGTGTGGAGTAATAGGCCTCCCGTGAAGAAGTGGTGTTTGCGCGGCGCAGCGGGGGACTCGTGGAGGGTCACTAGTGGTCTCGCGTCAGTGAACGTCAGGGCCGGGCTGTTGAGCATGTCCAGTACCAGTTGCCTAATGCGGTGGTCACTTATACTGCCGGCGTACTCTAGTAGCCTATCGAGCAGCTGGCTCACGGCCATCACACCCGATATATCAGCAGATATACTGTTTAGGTTAAAAATATATTCGATCAGAAACGCTTATAAAGACGCATGTATCTGGTGATATACTTAACGGTGGCAGGGTGGTGGATAGACTCATTTACAGAGGGATGCTCAGGGTGATCGTACTGAAAAGCCTCTCAGAGCAGCCTTTGCACGGCTACGCGTTGATGAACAGGATCGAGGAGTCCTACGGTTTTAAGCCGAGCCCAGGCGCCATATACCCGCTCTTGCGGAGGATGATCTTGGAGGGCCTCGTCGCGGTCGAGGAGAGGCGTGTAGGCGACAGGGTCGTGAAGGTTTACAGTGTCACGGATAAGGGGGCCTCGTACCTGCGGGAGCACGCAAGCCTCGTGACGCTACTAGACCAGTTGTCGGCGAAGCTGAAGATCGCCAGCGATATAGGGCTGTTGGCGCTCGCCAAGAACCTTTTCTGGCTGTTCAAGCACATCAACGAGATACCGAGCGACAAGCTCAACGAGTTCAAGCCGAAGTTCTCCGAGTTGAACGAGATGATATCGAGGCTCAAGAGGGTGGAAGCGTGGAGGTAATCGTTGTAGAGAACCTGGTCAAGAAGTACAAGGACGTCACAGCGGTGAACGGGGTCAGCTTCACGGTGAAGAGAGGTGAGGTGTTCGCTCTGCTGGGGCCGAACGGCGCTGGCAAGACAACTACGATACACGTGATCGCCACGCTGCTTAGGCCGACGTCCGGAAGGGTGCTTGTAGGAGGCTTCGACGTGTCGAGGGAGCCGGGCAAGGTGAGGAGGCTTGTCGGGGTCGTGTTCCAAGAGCCGAGCCTGGACAACCAGCTCACTGCTTACGACAACATGTACGTCCACGGCAGGCTCTACGGGCTCAGGGGTAGGGAGCTCCACGAGAGGATAATGGAGATGCTCGACTTCGTAGAGCTTAAAGAGTTCGCGTATAAGCAGGTCAAGTACTTCAGTGGGGGTATGAAGAGGAGGCTCGAGATCGCTAGGGGTCTCCTCAGCAACCCCGACGTCCTGATCCTCGACGAGCCCACGATAGGGCTCGACCCGCAGTCGAGAGCCAGGGTGTGGGACTACATTAGGAGGCTCAGGAGCGAGCTCGGCATTACAATACTCATGACCACACACTACCTAGACGAGGCAGACGAGCTCGCGGACAGGATCGCGATCATGGACCACGGGAAGATCGTCGCGATGGGCACGAGCCTCGAGCTGAAGAACATGCTCGGCAGCGATGTGATCTACCTCAGGTTCGCTCAACCGGTAACGGAGAGCGTATGCCGGGAGTTCAGCGGTGTCAAGGACTGCAGACTGCTGAAGGACGCTATGGTCGAGTTGGTGGTGGAGAACGCAAACAAGCTGCTACCAGAGGTCATGAAGGTCGTCGTGGAGAGAGGGCTCAGCCTCCAAGAGGTGAGCTACAGGAAGCCGAGCCTCAACGAGGTCTTCCTCCACCTGACGGGTAGAGAGCTGAGGGACAGTCTCGAGACCCCGCAACCAGTCGCGAGGAGGTGGCACAGGTAGTGTACAGGGACCTCTCCCCTCTAGTAGCAATGGTGTACAGGCAGGTCAAGAGGTGGATGGGAGCCAGGTCGAGGCTCGTCTCCACCGTGCTGAACCCGCTGGTGTGGATCATATTCCTGGGCCTCGGCTGGGGGTCGGTGTTCTCGGGGACGAGTTTCAGCAGGTTGCCGACCGGGATACCCGTACCACCCGGCCTCTCGATCTCCGACATGATCCAGAGGTATTTCAACACCATCTTCGGCGGCGTAGACTACCTCACATTCATGGTCAGCGGCATGGCTTCGATGACCGTGTTCATGGGCAGCTTCATCGGCGGGTTAAGCGTCATATGGGACAAGCAGTTCGGTTACTTGAAGGAGACGCTCGTAGCCCCCGCCTCTAGGAAGCTCGTGATAGCTGGTAGGATACTGGGCGACGCTATCATAACTACGCTGCAGGGGCTGATCGTAGTGCTTCTCGGCCTTGCGTTGGCGGGGGGCTTGAGACTAACCGGCATACCCATAGCGATAGTCTACCTGTTCATCTCGGCACTGGCCTTCTCGTCCCTCGGGGTAATAATAGCCCTCAAGCTGACAAGTGTGGAGGGCTTCCAGATGTTGATCAACCTACTGACAATGCCGCTGATGTTCATGAGCGGCGTGTTCTACCCGTTCACCACGATGCCCGACTGGATGAAGGTGTTTGCCCAGTTCAACCCCCTGAGCTATACTGTCCACAGCGTGAGGTACTGGCTCACCGGCGCCGACGTCGGCCTCTACCCGATGAGCCCTGTAAACGACCTCATAGTGCTCGCAGTAGTAGGGTCTGCGATGTTGTGGTTAGCGGGGGTCGTGTTCGAAAAAACTTCTATTGAGGAGTGAACCCCCTCGGGTAGATAACGCCTACTAAAATGAGCCCCTTGAACCTCTTCCCGTCAATGTAGACGTTTTTCACGCCCCTCTCCCTCATCCTCTTGTCGAACTCGTCTGGTTCTAGTTCTAGCGGGTTGTAGGCGTCTGAGGCTATAATGAAGTTCACATTAACGGCGAAACTAGGTATCCAAGTCCAGTACTCGCCAGTGTACTTGAAAGCCCTAGACAGGTTCTCTTTCACGTACAAGTAGTCTTGCGTGTAGAAGTAACTAGAGCCGGCCTGTGTGACGAGAACGCCGTCCCTCTTCATTATGTTCTTCAGTTTACTGTAGAACTCGTAACTATAGAGGGGCTTCGCGGCTGGGCCTGCGTACGGGTCTGTCAGGTCTAGTATAACCACGTCGAAGTCTCTTTCGCTGGCTTTCTCGACGTACACTAGTCCGTCCATGATCACGACCTCTGCTCTAGGGTCGTGGAAGCTGCCCTTGTGCATCACCTCCAGGTACTTCTTCGAGAACTCCACGACGTCTCTGTCGATGTCCACCATGACCGCCTTCTTCACTGTGCTGTGCTTCAGCACCTCCCTCAGGGTCGCCCCTTCACCGCCCCCGATGACGAGGACTTTCTCGGGCTTGGGGTGCAGTGCCATAGCGGGCTGGACGAGGAGCTCGTGGTAGATGTGCTCGTCTGCCTCCGTGCTCTGGATGAAGTTGTCGATGACAAGGGCCTTCCCGAACCCCTCTATCTCGACGAACGCGATCTCCTGGTACGGGGTCTTCTCGGCCGCGTAGACTTTGTTGACCTTCAGCACGTGCCTGGTGTACTTGCCTGCGGGTTCTAGTATGATTAACCCCTCGAACTCCACCACGTCACCCCACCTTCAATTTGAGGAACTCCTCGATTATCTTGTCGCCCGTGCTCGTACCGATCCTAGTAGCCCCCGCGTCTATCATGGCCAGCGCGTCGAGGGCGTGCCTGATACCGCCGGAGGCCTTGACACCTATTCTCCCCTCGACGGCCCTGTACAACAGGTCCACGTCGTGCACCGTTGCCCCCTCGCCGAGGAAGCCGGTGCTAGTCTTAACGAAGTCGGCCCCCGACTCCACTACCAGCTTTGCTGCTTTTATTTTTTCTTCGTCCGTGAGTAGACCGGTCTCTACTATGACTTTGACGACCTCCACCCCTCTGTCCCTCGCCTCTCCCACGACCCTCTTCAGCTCGTTGAGGACATAGCTGTAGTCGCCCGACTTAAACGCGTTCAAGTTCATCACCACGTCTACTTCTCTGGCCCCAAGCTCGGCGGCCTCAACTACTTCGGCCACCTTCACCCTCGTCGACGTGTTGCCCAGGGGGAAGCCTATTACGGTGGCGACCCTAATACCCGCCCCTCCGAGTTCGATGGCCTTCGGGACTAGGCTCAGCGGCACCACCAGCGCCTTGAAGCCGTACTTCTTGTAGTCGTTCACGTACTTCTCTAGTTGCTTGTAGTCCGACTGGGGCTTGAGTAACGTGTGGTCGATCATCGAGGCTAGCTCGCGATCACTCATTTTCCCAAGTAGCTCCGAGATCCTGCCCATGGAACCACCTACTAATAAATGGAGTGAGGGCTCATATTATACTTAGGGATTGCCTTGGAGATATACGTTGGGACGAGTGGGTGGCTTTACATTTGGAACGAGGAAGGCACTTTGGACTGGTACATCGAGGAGAGCGGATTAAACACCGTGGAGTTGAACGCGAGCTTTTACAGGTTTCCCTTCAGGAACCAGGTGTTGTCATGGGCTAGGAAGGGCGCTGGAATAAAGTGGGCTATCAAAGTCCACAAGAGTATAACGCACACGAGGAGGATGAGTGAGAGGGCCTTCGAGGTGTGGCTGAAGTTCAGAGACCTCTTCCAGCCCATGGACGGGATAGTCGAGTTCTACCTCTTCCAGCTCCCCCCGAACTTCACCTGTAAGGAGGAGAACCTGGAACGGCTGAGGAACTTCTACGACAAGACGGGTCTCGGTCAGAGGTTTGCGCTGGAGTTCAGGCACGAGTCGTGCTTCAACGAGCGCGTGGTCGAGTGGGCCAGAGACCTCGGCCTGACACTGGTCTCGATAGACGCGCCTATAGCGACGTGGGTTGTGAACTCTAATGGGACTGTCTACCTCAGGCTGCACGGGCACACGGAGTGGTATGGCTACGAGTACTCGGAGAGCGAGCTCCGAGAGCTGGCAGAGAGAGTCGTCTCGCAGAGACCCTCGAGAGTGTTCGTGTACTTCAACAACGACCACTACATGCTGGAGAACGCCCGGTCGATGAAGAGGATCATGGAGTCCATGGCTGGAGTAGGCCAATGATCGACGTGTCCACGATCTACAGCGAGATCTACGTAGAGGCCGGTGAGAAGGCCAAGCAACTGGCGGAGAGGTACGGCTACCTCCCCTACATGGTCCAGCGTTACCTGCTAATACTGGGTCTCGAAGAAACGTTGAAGCTACTGGAGGCGTTCGAAAGGCCGCTGAGACCCGTGGTGAGGGCCAACACATCCCTAGTAGAGCCTGGCAAGTTGAGGAGGAGGCTCGAGGAGATGGGCTTCGGACTAGAGGAGGTGCCATGGTACTACGGGGCTTTCAGGGTGGTATCCTCTCCTGAACACCCCACGATCGGCTCGACGCACGAGTACCTCAAGGGGCTGTACTACGTACACAGGGACGCCTCAGCGCTAGCCCCAGTACTGCTGTTGCTACACGACTACAGGGGCGACGTACTAGACGCCTGCGCAGCACCTGGCGGGAAGGCCACGTTCGCAGCACAGCTACTGGTGGGCCAGGGGGTGGTCTACGCCAACGATATTCACCTCCCCCGCCTGAGGGCCCTCGTAGGACACTTCGTGAGGATGAAGCTCCCCAACAACGTCGTCACTTGGGCCGACGCCCGCCGGCTGCCAAGGTCTTGGGGGAAGAGGTTCGCTAGAGTCGTAATGGACGTCCCCTGCAGCTCTGAGGGGACCATAATGAACGACCCCTCGAGGAAGACCAAGACTACACTAAAGGACCTGGCCGTGCTCGCCAAGAGGGAGATAGAGCTGCTCCGAGCCGGCGTCGACATGCTTGAGCCGGAGGGTATTCTGGCCTACATCACGTGTAGCATTGCGCCGGAGGAGAACGAGTACGTCGTGTCAAAGGTCCTGGAGTCGAGGAACGACGTAGACGTTGTAGAGCCGCCGGTGAAGCTCTTCGAGTGGGACAGGGGGCTGACCTCGTTCCACAGGCTGGTTTTCGACGACAGGGTGAGGAGGTGTGTTAGGATATGGCCGCACAGGCACCAGATGTTCGGCTTCACCTTCTGCCTCCTCACGAAGGTGAGGTGGTAGAGGCGCTTGAGGGAGGAGCACAAGATCAAGTTCTACAACGGCCCAGCTCCTAGAGGCCACGTCGCGAAGCTGCTTAGGTACTTCTCGGAAGCCCTCGGCGTCGAGGCCAGCGAGTTCTTCAACCCCCAAAGGCTGGAGGAGACCTGCTTCGGTGCCGTCTGCGTGCTGTACGAGGCTCGGGCCGCAGCACCCCGCACCTTGTTCTCGGGCGACGCGTTGGCCGTCGTGGTGAAGAGACACGTAGTGCCGACTCCAGCGCTCTACGAGAAGGTCTTTGAAAGGTTTGGGCTGGTAGCCGCGGTGAAGGCGTCGGAGCAAGGGGTGAAAGCGTTCCTGTACGGGAACGACCTCCTCCTCGAGAGCGTCCTGGAGATCTACCCACCCGTCGACAGCTACGTGGCGGTCGTTGACGGCTTAGACGGGCTCGTGGTCGGTGTAGCGAGGTGGGACACAGGGTCAAGGGTTTTCAGGAACATCTTCGACGTAGGCCTCTACTTGAGAGGATTTGGATAGCTGCTTTAGGTAACGTTTTTTAAGTTTTAGACGTAATAAATTGAGTTCAGACCCTGGTTCAACTATTTGAAAGACGGTTGCGAGGTTTGTTATGCCAAGAAAAATGAAAGTGAAAACGGTCTACGGGCTGACGATCGACCTAGTAATCGACAAGGCGGAGAAGGACAAGGTCTTTGTCGTCCTGCCGGACGGTAAACAAGTTGAGATGAGGGTCATTAAACACGGCCCTGACAGGGTCATTCTGGACTACGACGGGGTGTACTTCTCCATACTACTGGCAGGCGAGCACGCGTACATCAACACCCAGCCCCTCCTCGTGAGCAGCATCTCGGAGATCTACGAGACGCCGGTAAAGAGGAAAGTATCCGAGGAGGCGAAGCCCGTAGAGCCGGGCGGTAGGGTTATCAAGGCCCCCATCTCCGGGAGGATAGTGGAGGTCAAGGTGAAGAAGGGGGACAGGGTCAAGCAAGGAGACGTCGTCGCGGTAATGGAGTCCATGAAAATGGTGATCGAGGTAAAGTCCCACCTGGAGGGCGAGGTTCTAGAGGTGCACGTGCAGAGAGGGCAGGCCGTGGGGAAAGACGCTCCTCTAGTCACGTTGAAGTAGTCTACAACGGTATATTGGAGTGCTTCTTCGGAACTATCCCGACGTACTCCTCCCTCTTCCTCTTCACGAAGTCTAGAGCCGTCGCGATCTTGAGCCTCGTCTCCGCAGGGTCTATGACGTCGTCGACGTAGCCGAGCTCCGCTGACAAGTACGGGTTGGCGAAGATTCTCCTGTACTCCTGGGTCTTCTCCACGTAGAACTTAGCGGGGTCGGGCCTCGTCTCGGCCTCCTTCCTGTAGAGGATCCTCACCGCGCTCTCCGGGCCCATAACGGCGATCTCCGCTGTGGGCCAGGCGTAGGTGATGTCGGCGCCCAGCGACTTACTGCCCATGGCGATGTATGCGCCGCCGTACGCCTTCCTCATGATCACGGTTATCTTTGGGACGGTCGCGTCAGCGTACGCGTGGAGGATCTTGGCCCCGTGCTTTATAATCCCGCCGTGTTCTTGGTCTACACCGGGCATGAAGCCGGGCGTGTCCACGAACGTTATAATAGGCAGGTTGAACGCGTCGCAGAACCTCACGAACCTGGCGATCTTGTTAGAGGCGTCAATGTCTATGACCCCTCCCTTCTCGGCCGGCTGGTTCGCGACAATGCACACGCTGTGCCCTCCCACCCTGGCGAACCCCACGACAGCGGACTTGGCGAACTCGGGCTGTATCTCTAGGAACTCCCCGTTGTCAGCCACGCTCACCACGACCTCCTTTACGTCGAAGGGCTTTACGGGGTCTGTAGGGACAACGGCGTACAGGTTGTCCAGCCTCCTCTCAACGGGGTCCTCCGTCGGGATATACAGGGGCTCCTCGTTCGAGTTGCTGGGGAGGTAGGAAAGCAGCTTCCTCGTCAGCGCGAAGGCCGTCTGCTCGTCGTCCGCTACGAGGTGGGCCACACCGCTCTTAGTGGCGTGGACGTGGGCCCCGCCCAGCTCCTCGAAGGTCACCTCCACTCCTGTCGCCGCCTTGACCACCTCGGGGCCGGTTATGAACATGTACGCCTGCTTAACCATGACGACGAAGTCCATGAGAGCGGGGCTGTACGAGGCGGCGCCGGCGCACGGCCCCAGCATGACCGCGATCTGGGGTACCACACCGCTCGCCTTGACGTTGGCCGCGAAAAGCAAGCCGGAGCTGTGTAGGCTCGCCACCCCCTCTTGGATGCGGGCTCCACCCGAGTCGTATAGGCCTATCACCGGGGCGCCGTACCTGACCGCCATCTCGATCAGGTGGGCTATCTTCTCTCCGTGGACTTCGCCTATGCTACCCCCGAAGACTGTGAAGTCCTGTGCGTACACGAAGACAGGCCTACCGTCGATCTTTCCGTAGCCAATTATGACGCCGTCCCCGTAGATCTTCACCTTGTCCATACCGAAGAACGTGCTGCGGTGCGTCCTGAGCCACTGGATCTCCTGGAAGCTGTCCTTGTCCAGCAACAGGCTCAGCCTGTCCCTGACCCAGAGCTTCCCCTTCTTGCGCTGCGCCTCTATCTTGTCCTGCCCGCCCCCGATCACGCTCTTCTCTCTAATACCCCTGAGCTCGTTTAAAAGGTCCTCGTGGGTCTTCGACATCACTTCGCCCTCCTAAGTACGCTGATCGCCGTGATAGTCCCAACACCACCGATGTTGTGAGCAAGCGCGATCTGGGGCGAAGACGCCTTGTAGCCCGGGAAGTCCCCTCTCAACTGGAGGTAGGCCTCGGCGACCTGGTACACGCCAGTTGCCCCGACAGGGTGCCCCCTCGCCTTGAGCCCACCACTGAAGTTCACCTCGGGCTTGTCACCCTTGGCGAACCTGCCCTCTCTCCAGAGCTTCGGGGCCTCCCCCTTAGGGGCAAAGCCGATATCCTCCAGGGCGAGGAAGCCCGTTATGCTGAAGGCGTCGTGAACCTCTGCGTAGTCGACGTCTTTAAGGGAGATGCCGGCGCGCTTGACGGCCTCCCTCGCCGCCGTGACGGTCGACTCCATCGTCAATAGGTCTCTCCTCGACGCTATGTCGACGCTGTCGGTGGCCATAGCCACAGAGGCCAGCTCTACCAGGACGTCCTTCCCCGTCTTCTTCGCCACCTCTCTCGCCCGCTCCTCGCCCCTGACGAGGATCACTACTGCTGCGCCGTCTCCTATAGGGGAGGCGTCGAATAGGCGGATCGGGTCGGCTATTAGCGGGCTGTTGAGGATGGCTTCGAGAGTCGTCTTTCTAGGGAGCTGCGCGTACGGGTTGTAAGACGCGTACTCGTGCATCCTGAGCGGCCAGTAGGCGAAGTCCTCCCGGTTGTACCCGAACTTCTCCATGTAGTACCTCATTACCATGGCGTTCAGGCCCGTGAAAGTTGCCCCGTAGATCAGCTCGTACTGAGCGTCTGAGGCCTGGGCGAGGGCCTTCGTGGTCTCGCTCGTGACGCCCTCCGTAAGCTTCTCCACGCCTCCCACAGCGACGACGTCTGCTAAACCCGACTTCACGAGCGCGTAGCCCGTGTACACGGCCGCCCCGCCGCTACCGCAGGCTGCCTCTACTTTGAAAGCGGGCAGGCCTCTGAGCCCGGCGAAATCAACTAGGAGAGGCCCCAGGTTGTCCTGCTCCATCAGCACGCTGGACGTCATGTTGCCCACAACGACCGCGTCCGGCCTCAAACCCCCGGCGTCCTCTATCGCCTTCCACAGTGCCTCGGAAAACAGGCCTCTAGCACTCTTTTCGAAGAACCTGCCGATCTTGGTCATCCCGGCGCCCACAACGTAAACTTTTTCCATGATCCCACCTGTGCCTGAATAGAGGATTCCGGTTTTGGTATATAAGGATAAATTGACTCGCTTGAAAAAAGCCTACCCACTAGTTGCCATGCCCCTTAAAAACGCAAACAGACCAATTTTTCCAACGGGGTTGGGGTACGAGCGCTCTGGAGTACGACGTGGTAAGGTACACTGTGAGAGTTGCGCTGAGGCTCAGCGTCGACGACTCGACGGTGAGCGTTAGAGACGCCGCAAGGGTATTGAGGTTCCTCAGAGAAAACCCCGACTACCTTGTCAAGGTCAAGAAGGGGATGCTGTACTGCGGGGTATGCGGGAAAGGGCCGTTCACTAAGAGGGGCCTTTACCTCCACTTGACCAGGGTTCACGCCGAAGAGATCGCGCGGGCCGTCAGGCAAGCCCCCGAAAGCCTGCGTAAGCTCTAGGGTCGTAAGATTTAAGGACAGGAAAGGCTCACCCTAGTATAGCCCTGGAGGTCTTTCTGTGTGGTGTCCCAGGTGGTCAAGTGGGCTACAGTACTCGTTATACTTGCGCTACTAGCCTCTCTCCTCACCTCGCTCGCCTTTTACAGGGAGAAGAGCGAAGTCGACAGACTCGCGCGAGAGAACGAGTCCTACTCCGCACTCTTGAGCAGCCTGAACAAGACGCTTGCGGAGGTCTCGGCGGAGTACTCCAGCCTACAGCTACGCTACAGAGAGCTAGAAGGCAGGTACAACGCGACCTACGCGGAATACCAACAGGTGGTGGCCTGGCTCCAGGGCAACGCATCCTACTACAAGCAGTTGCTAGCGGAGTACGAGCGGGAGGTCGAGCTACTTAACAGAAGCCTGGTGAACAACATAACCTACTACGAGAGCCTTGTCAGCGCGCTGAGGGGCAATCTGAGCCACTACGTCGAGTTGGCTGGGAACCTGAGTGCCGAGCTTGAGATTGTGAGGTCGTGGCTTGCGGGGAACCAGTCCTTCTTCCTCAACCAGCTCCTCCTCGTGGGCGACGAGCTACACTCTCTCAGGGCAGCGGTCTCGCAACCCCTCGGCGTACCGACACTGATCAGCAGCAACACGAGCTACGTGAACTCGTTCATCACGCTAAACGTGAAGTTGGCCGGCAGTCTCGACCTGCCCATCCCGCGGGACAATCTGATAGATGCCTTGGTCAATTACACGCTCGTGAACTTCTACTACCAGTACGACCCGGTAGTGCTCAAAGATTACTGGAAACCCGTCAACGAGACGCTGATCGACAGGGGTGGGGACTGCGACGACTTGGCGTTGTTCGTCTTCTCCTACCTCTACTCTAGAGGGCGAGGTACTCCCCCTCGAAGGCTACATAGATACTCTGAAGTCTATTTTGAGGAGCTGGTGCACGCCACCTCTATTAGTTGAAGGCAAGAAGGTACTGGAAGGCGCTAGGGTCTACAGCGCGCTCTGGGCGCTCGGCCCCCTCTACGCTCCCGTGACCAGCGAGCCGGGCGAGCTCTCGCAGTGCACTTCGCTCGACGAGCTCGAATTCTACTACGAGCTTAGGCAGCCGAGCGCCAGGGTTTACTTCAGTGTCGTAGAGCTCGTCGGCAGGGACGTGCCAACTCCAATGGTCTTGCTAAAGGATATCGGCGGCAGCGGCGTCAGGGTCTGGGCCAAGCTCGAGTGGTACCACCCACTGAGCCTCAGCATTAAGGACAGAGTAGCCTGGTTTATGCTCCAGCACGCGCTCGAGAAGGGGGACTTAAAGAGCAAGCTACTCTACGAGGCGACTTCGGCAAACACGGGACTGGGGCTCGTTGGGCTGGCAAACTACTACGGGCTTAAAACCAGGGTGTACCTCCCACCGACTGCTCAGGGCTACCTTGAGTACGTGTTCAAGGCGATGGGCGCTGAGGTCGTGAGGAAGAGCGCTCAAATAACAGTTGAAATGATAGATTCCGTGCTGGAGGAGGCTGCGAGAAACGGGGCAGCAGTACTGAATCAATTTGAGAACGACTTGAACTTCGTAGCGCACTTGAGGCAGACGGCGAAGGAAGTAGACTACCAGCTCAAGAGCGTTGGCGCCAAGCCCGCTGCCGTAGTCTGCGGCCTCGGGACCTCCGGCCACGCATCGGCCATTTCAGTGTACTTTAAGAGCAAGTACGGCAATGTGAGGGTCTACGGCGTTCAGCCAAGAGCAGGCTCGTTTATTCCCGGGACTAGGCGAGTGGAAACGGGAATGAAGTGGCTGAAGTACGCTGAGCTCGATGAAGTACTGGAGTACTCGCTGGAAGAGGCCTTCGAAATGGTGATGAAGGTTGCGAAAAGCAATGGAATACTTGTGGGGCCCAGCGGCGCAGCTGTCTTGAGGGCTGTGGAAGACCTCGCTGAGAGGGGCGAGCTGCAGGGAGACGTCGTCGCGGTAATACCAGACCACGGACTAAAGTACGCTGAGCTGCTAGAGCTGGTTACGAAGAAGCTGGAGAGCCGGCAGTCATAGCGCCTCTCAGCGCTCCTCTTCCCCGCCGCCCATTGCTAGAGGGCGCTGCAAGACCCTACTAGCTGCCCTTGTAACCCCTGAAGCGGGCTCCCGGCTGGTGGGCTCCCAGCTGGTATGAGAGCTCGAGCACCACGAACACTGCTGCAAGCACGGCTACTGCTAGCGTAGCAAGAATGAACAGTACTTTCGAGGCCGTTGCCGAACGCGCTCTCCTGGCTATTAGCAGGACGAGCCCTGCATAAGAGTGCAGTAGCCCGAGGGAGATTGCGAGCACCCTCAGCAGGGCATCAGTGTGAACGAGCCTAGCCCGCGGTATTAGCCCAATTGGCGAGAGGAGCTCGTAGCCAGTCAAGGCATATATCAGTGCAACGACTAGTAGTGGAACACTAGTTACCTCCACAATTACGAGGGCTAGCTTCAGCAGCTTGTGCCTCAACTCCCGCCAGCCCTCGCAGTCGAAAGTACGCTATGCACTGGTAGGCTTTAAAATGGATCTAAGCCCCCGTTCTCTTCGAAGTGATGTAGTTCCACACGTCCTCGAAGGCCACGTAGTGCCTTCTAGCGGGAACTCCGATGGGTATTATGTACATTGGCTCTTCGCCCGCGCCAGCGCCAACTACCGCCTTGACTCTATCGTCGTAGAAAGCGCCTACGACTACGCAGCCGTAGCCGAGCGCCGTGGCCACGAGGTAGACGTTTTGGCCGAGGTGCCCTACTTCCATTGGAACGTAGCGGACGCGGCCCCGCTCGCCGTAGACCCTCGTAGTCCTCTCGAAGACGGCAAACACTACTATGCTGACAGGGGCCTCCTCGACCCAGGGCTGCCCGAGGGCTGCCTCGGCGAGCTCTCTCCTGTAATCGCCCTCCTTGACCAACTTTAGGAAGTGCCTGTGGGCATCGTACTTGTACACGCCCGGCTCTAAGTACGCTCCAACACTCGATACAACGCCGCGGGTACCGACCACGACGTAGACTTCTAGGGGGTACGTGGCCCCAGCGCTGGGCACGGCTCTGAAGCCGAGGCGCGGCTCTGTAATTCCGTAGGCAGCCCACAGTATTAGTGCTAGGTGCTCGAGTGCCACGGGGTCCTCGGCGTAATCCCTAATGCTGCGCCTGAGCAAAATCGCCTCTTCAATACTCACCCTGCTGATGGGCCTCGGCAGGGGCAAAAAGACCTCTCCCTCAGTAGTGGAGACAACTTGACTTACCTGTAGAGGGCGCGGTGCATACGCCAAGACAAGCACGTAGGCTAGCACGGCCAGCGCCAGCACTACTGACACGAGAATGTGCCTACTTCCCACTGCACACCCCTAGAGTACTACTAGGAGGCCAAGGAGCATAAGCACAAAGTTACTGGGCTGCAGCCAACTTCGTGGTCATCGGGCTTACTTCTTTTGCTCAGCACTTATAGATAGATCCCCCACCTCCCTTATCGCACTGGCGACCCTGGGTTTCCGAGAACAGCTCCCGAAGGACAATGGGAGGGCCTGGGAAGGCCGCGAGGAACCAGAGGTGGTAGTTAACAGAGCGTGAAAAATGGTTAACAATCGCTGGTGAGCGACCTCCCAGCTTAGTACGGTGTTTTTCTGCGAGCACGCTTACTACGTAGCGAGACTCAACGCGACACTTAGCGAGTTAAACTCGCGGCTTACTCCAATAGCTCTCTATCTTTGCTTTGAAGTATCTAAGCAGGGTTTCCGCGAGTTCTATTACCTCCTCCGCGTTCTCTCTTTTTAGTTGCGCCCTTGGGTCATATCTGGCTTTGTTTCTAAGCATAAGGGCCTCGTGTAGAGCTCTACCAACTTCTTTTGCAACCTCTCCGCTCTCTATGTACAGCCTACCGAATTGGGTTAGTAGACCGCCATGGGTTTTCGCGAGAGGCTCCCCCTTGAGCATTATTAGCACCCTAATAGCGAGTTCGGCAGCATTGTATTCCAAGTCTACGGCAAGCCTGTATTTACCTTTACCAAGACACTCTCTTGCAGAACTCAAATACTCCTCGATAAGAGGCACGTACTCTGCAGCTAATTCGAGTGCTTCGTCACCCGGATTTGCTGAATAAAGCACAATCCCGAATTTCTTTACTTCTCTCGTGAATAGCGTCTCTTCTTGAAACTCGTGGACGTTCATGACTATGGGCTCAAGTGGTACGTTGTACTTGAGGCCCACTTCAAGTGTGACATAAGCTACGGCGGCTCTTACCTCGGCTTCGTCGCCTCTATGAACAACGAGTACATCGACGTCGCTGAACTCGTCAGCTAAGCCCTTGGCGTAGCTACCAAAGAGCACAACCTTCACGAGCCTGTCTCCTAGTTTAGCACGGAGAGCGTTTACAAACTCTTTTAGCGCCTCTGCAACTCTGGGGTTTATCATCGCAGCGGGCATAGTGCTCCACGTTACTCAGCTTGTTTGCACTTTTCTCCAAATTAAATTACTGTGTCGTTGCTACGTCTAAAGCTTTCTTCGCACCAGACCCTGGCCCTATCAGAGGCCTCTTAGCCACTACTAGCTTGCCAGAACATTTCCTCACGTGTTTTATCACTAGTGCTTGAACCACGCGACGTGCTCTCTAATACTGCAAAGTACTGCTAGTCGATGCGGGCAAGCACTTCGTTGTAGTATTTTTCTAGCCTGAGCTTGAAGTCCAGGCACTCTTCTAAGACCCTGACCTCGAAGTCCACTCTCTCCTCGGTGTTTCTATCGACTACGACAATGCCCCTCGACACTACCTCACACGCGAGTAGCAGCGGAGCTGTTTTCAAATCGACGACGTCGACCCCCCTGCCCAAGGCGTCTTCGAGCTCTAAGGCGAGCTCGACGAGCTCCCTCCACTTCATGGGCTTTTCGGCGTAGACAGCCACGTCGACGTCGCTTAGAACAGTCAGCCTGCCCTCGGCAGCCCCGCCAACAACGTAAACATCGGCGCTCAGCTCAGCCTCCCTGACGGCTCTCGCAATGGCCTCTGCAGTCCTCTTCCACATCCTCAAGTAGCTGACGTGGTATCTAGCCCAGTACACCGCCCTCGACCCCGTCGAGCAGCTTGTGGAGCTCCTCGCAGAGCCTCGCCATTTCAGCCACGTCGCTCCCGCTGTACGTGAACAAGCCGTACCTCGACATCGCGTACACGGAGTCCAAGTCCACCAGCAAGTCCCTTTACTCCCTGGAGAACTCCCTAATCCTCCCCGACTCTTTGCCAAAGCCCAGCTCTTCGAGGGTCTTTGCCAGCAGGCCCAAGAGCTCCCTAATGCTGTGCATTCTCGGGATCTCCCCGTGAGCCTGAGCAGTGCGGCCTTAGTCCTCAGCTGGCACGACTTCTGAATGTTAAACGCGGCCAAGTCCACGAGGCCCCTGCCGAGGAGCTCGCGACCTACTTGAAGGAACAGCCTTGACCTCTGCTTCAAGAGCTCGACTCTCTCACCGCTCACGAACAGCAACTCTACAAGCGTGAGCAGGGGGCGCGTTCTTGGCGCGCAGCACCCCACCACACTATTGTTGAGCACTCCTCCAAAATATCGGCGGGTAAGCACCCTCGCAGAGCCCCCTAGTCGGCTGGGCGCGCTCTGACTACGAGAAAGCCCGCTCTAGGGCTCACGCCCGGCACAGGGGCTTCTAGAGCTTCCGGCGAGCCCGGTGGCGCGTGCAGCGTAGATACCGCTGCCTCGACGGCGAAGCCGGCTGCTTCGAGCATGCCGACCAGCTCGCTGAACGCGTAGAACCTCGCGTAGGAGTAAAATCTGTGCCCAGACCTCCCGAGCTGCGAGTAGTACGCGCCCCAGGGGCTTTCGCGAGGCACGATCGCGACTATCAGCCTGCCGCCCCTCCTCAGCACTCTCCGCGACTCCCTAAGGGCAATTAAGGGGTCTTCCAGGAAGCACAGCGTAATAATGATGAAGACCCCGCCAAAGCTCTCGTCTCTAAAGGGTAGTTCCTCGGCTCGGCCGAGGACCGCGAAAACGCCCCTCTTAGCCGCGAGCTCCAGCAGCTTTTCCGAGGCATCAAGCCCCACGTCTACTCTGAGCGGGGCAGCAAACCTGCCACTGCCCACGCCCACTTCGAGCCAGGGCCTTGGCACGCCCCTGCTCGCCACTTCAACTGCCCAGAGCTCGCTCTGGTAAATCCCGGGGTGCTTGTCGTACCACGCATCGTACTCCAGCCAGTACCTGTCAAAGGGCTCTACAGCCATGGACTCCACGCAGAGGCCTGGCGGCGCCTGGGCTTGCTAAACGACGGGCCTCGCGGCGTATACTGTCTTGTCGGGTATTCCGGCCTCCTTGAACGCCCTTGCCCTGTTGACGCAGCTCTCGCACTTACCGCAGTGCACTTCCCCGCTGAGGTAGCAGCTCCAAGTCTCGTAGACGAGGTCTCCGACTAGGCTGTAGCACTCTGCTAGCAGCTCGTGCTTTCTGAGACCCTCCCTGCTGGGGCTCCCG
>JAGDWK010000038.1 GCA_023256015.1 Thermogladius sp. | reverse complement strand
AGCTAATACTTTAAACTTTCCAACCCGGTCTAAAATACCGTCGAAGAGCGGTGCTAGGTAGTGAGGGTCAAGGCAGACCTCCACATACACTCCCTCTACAGCGACGGGAAGAACCCCCCAAGCGAGATAGTCCACCGCGCAGCAGACATCGGGCTGGCCGTGGTATCGATAAGCGACCACAACACCTTCGAGGGTAGCGTGAGAGCCATAAGACAGGTACCCAGGGGCGCACTGGAGGTGCTAGTGATCCCTGGAGCAGAGGTTAGAACGGACAGAGGAGACGTGCTGGTCTACTGCGAGCAGCCTTTCGAGACCCCATACAGGCTTGAAGAGCTCGTCGATAAAGCGCACGAGAACAACTGCCTCGTGGTCCCCGCTCACCCGTTCGACCTTTTCAGGCTCGGTATAGGCGAGTACGTGTACAGCGTAAGGGGCTGGGACGCTATAGAGGTTTGGAACGCGTCTTCTACCAAGGCCTCCAACAGGAGGGCGGTTCAGGCGGCCAGAGAGCTAGGCCTACCCGGGTTGGCCAACAGCGACGCACACGTTGTCGAACAGGTCGGCTCCGCTTACACGATCATCGAAGTAGACGACCTAGGGATTCAACACGTCTTGGAGTCCATTAGGAGAGGCCGGGTGCAACCTGTATTCGGGCATCACGGAGTGAAAGCGACCTTTAAGTGGGTCGAGTGGAGCATTGAGAGGAGGATTAGAGACTTGTTGGAGGGCAGGTAGCCCTACGCTGTGAGTAACCCCTCGTAGACGGCTAGGAACGACAGCACCGCGAGCTCCTCGACGTACTCGTTGAAGCTGAACCCCTGCCTCCTCACCTCGGCGTCTACCTCGAGTAACTTCTTAGCCGCATCCTTACTGGTCAGGTCCTTCTCTACCAGGTCTCTCACGGCACCTCTGAGGTTAGCCGGAATACGGGGGGTGATTAAGTCGAGGTAAGTAGCCAGTATACTGGCCTCCGTGCTCTTGAACCTCTTCTTGTAGTTGAGCATGTTCTTCAGTAGCCCTATGACCGGGAACTCGTAGGTGTCGAGAAGAGTAAAGGCGGGCCACCTAGACGACAAGGCTCTGAACACCTCGCCGAAAGAAACCGTTGAGCTGATCAACCTGACGCCTGTAAGGTCTGTAGAGGCGAGGTGGTCGAGCATGTCCGTCCTATGGACACTCCTCAGCGCGTCTTGGAAGGCCTTGATGTCCCCAGGCCTGTTCGCCGAGAGGAGGTTTTCCAGCACCCTCTTCACTTGCGCGTGGTCTCTCAGAATACTCTCTGTACCGGTGTACCCGAGCGAGAAAGCGTACAAGAGGCTCGGCACTATCAAAGAGGGGTACACCCTACCACACCACCTGAAAGCCTCCCTTAGAGCTTTACTGAGAAACCTGCCGAGTTCGACAGAGGGCAGTGAGAGGTCGCCTCTCCTAACCCGCTCCCCTACCGAGGTCGCCTCGTTTACGAGGTCCGAGACCGAGATACCGTTGCACACGAGGCTAACCGACTCGAGGTCTACTCTCAACCTGTGGTAACCACCCGGCTTGATAGGGGTGTCGACTGCTAGGTAGACCCCGTATAGGAAGGACTTTACCACGGTGCTCACGTGGACCACCCCTCTTTACTACTCGTCTTGTAGGACCTAGAGATCAGGCTGAGAGCTCCTCCTCACCACTCCGGACGGTTTGCTACTCATCATCTCACTTCTTTATCTTATCCTTCAGGAGCCTAATTATATCCCTCGAGGGGTCTACGCCGGTGGCTAGCTTGAGTCCGTGCCACTGCGGGAAAGCGTTTACCTCCAGGATGAACAGTTTGTTTGTCGCCCTGTCTAGTGCGATGTCTACCCCGGCGTAGTCGAGTTTTAAGACCTTAGTAGCCTCTAGTGCTAGTTTGAACGCTTCAGGGTACTCGCTCTCGTCGACTTTCACCCCTCTAGCGCCCTGCGCTACGTTGGTCTTCCACTTACCCTCCACGACCCTCTTCATACCGGCGACTACTCTACCACCTACCACGAACAACCTGAAGTCGAAACCAGGCTTGTCCAAGAAGACCTGGTAGTAGCTTGGTATACCCATCGACGACAGCCCCTTAGTCAGCTGGAAGGCGACGTCGGGGTCTTCTACGAGTGTCGAGCCGAGCCCTAGGCTCCCCGTGATGGGCTTTAGAACGGCTCTTCTGGCCTGCTCTACGTACCTCATCGCGGTAAACGGGTTCTCGGTGACCAGCGTGTTAGGGACCGGCAGTCCAGCAGAGGCCAGTGCCAGGAGGCTCCTCCACTTGTCTCTGGCAATGACTGAGGCGACTGGGTCGTTGACAACCGGGACTGTCTTTGATAGCGCCTCCAAGACGCCTATCCTCTTCATGAAGACCTCAAGCGACATGAACACCCCTACACCTCTAAGAACGGCGCCGCTTATGTCCAGTTCTCTGTTGTGGTACTTCACGCTGATCTTCCCGTCCACTATGTAGGAGTCGAGGCCTTGAACCCTGACGTACTCTGCCTCCACGTTCTCCTCGGTGGCAGCCCTCATCAAGTCTACGACGGACTCCGATAGTGTCGACCTAGAGTGGATTATCCCTATCTTCATCTCGGGTACAGCCTCAGAGAAGCGACTGCGGTGGCGAAAGAGGCTAGTGCCAGCGTGGCACAGGTAGACAAGGAGTAGTATGAGCCGCTGAGGACGTAGCCTAGGAGCCCCCCGATCGACACGAGAACTACTAATAGCAAGACGAGGACGGCCGCCTCTCTCGGGCTTTTAACGTAGTCGACGTACTTGACGTAGTAAGCCATCGAGAGCAAGAACAACGCGACCCCTGCCACGACTGTGTAGAGGCTCGCCTGGTAGGTTATGAGGAGACTGCCTATGCCTGAGGCCGCTAAGGCGGCGTAAGTGTACCTCCTGGTGTAGAGCCTAACACTGGGCATGCCATATACCACGCTCAACAAGTCGTTTACACTCGTCTCTTATTAAGATTTTAGCGCGTTTATAAACAGGGACAAAATCGCGAAGTAGACAAGCGACTCTAGCGGGTCGGTATTCATTTGAATGCTATGCACCTTTACACCGAGGCGTGTAAGCTCCACCACTCTTTGCTTCACGAGGAACTCCTCAACACTGTTGTACAGTAGTACGAGGTGCCCCGAGAGCGGCGCCTGCTCGAGGCTCACGTAGACCGAGCTGATCCCTGCGCTTCTCAGCGCCTGTGAGAAGAGGAGCCCGGCTGGCTCGAGGAACCTCGTAGACGACACGTAGACGGCTCTCTCCGACACCACATCCTCTAGGTTACCGACGTACTTGCCGACCAGCTCCTCGCCTAGGACGCTGAAGCCCTCCTCGGCGTGTCTACGTAGTCTCCCCCCTCTCGCGTCTAGCCTGTCCCCGTACAGGCCCGCATAGTACTTGAACACCGTGATCGCCTCCAATGTGGCGTACTCCACTTCGTCATGGACATCCACGAACCGCACTCTCTCAAATCTGCTTAGGAGCCCTCTGGCTCTCTCGTCTCTTGGCTGGGGTAGCACCAAAACTGCCTCGTGCCCGAGAGCCCTAGTTGTTTGGAGTAGTTCGTAGACAGCTGGGGAGTAGGGGTTTGACGCGTATGCTAGGACCGGGCCTCCATCTCTATAGGGGGCTACGTGGTAAACAAAAGACTCGACGTCAAAGAGGAGGACCGTCCTAGACGGGTTCAACACGTTGTTAAACCAGTAGACTAGCGAGGCTGGTAGGAACCCGTGCCTATCGTACAGGACTACTAGGCGAGTCGCGTCGGACAACTGCCTAGGTGTCTCGGCAACTAGCTTATTTGATAGCTCCTCTAGTCTATTTAGGCTGGCTAAAAAACGCTCTAGATAAGCGCTGTCTCTAAGCTTCTGCAGCAACTACACATCCGCTCATCTGGTCTGTCGGGTAATCTTCTCACAATCAGCGGTATTAAACTCCTAGCCTTCACCGTGTTCTCCTCCATGACTCTGACCACTTCCTCGGCTGTGACGGGGCGTTCAGCCCACACGTCGTAGTCTGTGACCATGGCTACCGTTGCGTAGCACATCTGGGCTTCGCACGCCAGGTTGACCTCGGGCACCAGCGTCATGCCGATGATGTCGGCCCCGAAAACGTCTCTCCACAACCGGCTCTCCGCTCGCGTACTGAACCTCGGCCCTTCTATGCATATGTACGTGCCCTTGGGGTGAATCCTAAGCCCAGCTACTTCCTTAGCCGCCTCTACGATAACCCTCCTCAGGTGCTCGCAGAAGGGGTCAGCCATGCTCACGTGAGCCACGGTGCCGCCCTCGAAGAACGTGAAGTCCCTTATGCCCTTGGTCATGTCTATGAACTGGTCTGGTACAACGAAGTCGCCCGGCCTCATCTCTTCGCGCAGGCTACCTACAGCGGCGAACGAGATGACCCACGAGGCGCCCAAAGCCTTGAGCGCCCATATGTTGGCTCTGTAGTTTATTCTGTGTGGGGGTATTCTGTGCCCTCTACCGTGCCTGGGCAGGAAGGCTATTCTCCTTCCGCCTAACTCCCCGACTACGACCTTGTCGCTCGGCTCACCGTACGGTGTGTAGACCTTGTACTCGTTCACGTTCTTTAACTCGGGGATGTTGTAGAGGCCGCTACCCCCTATAATGGCTATCTCCACCTGGACAGGAGGCTTAACCAGCAAGTCTAACCAGCCTCAACCACGTACCTCCCAGTCCTCTCGTCGTACTTGAGGAGCCCCTTTTCCACGAGGGCGCTTACGGCTTCCTTGTAGTAGGTCTCGCCTACGTCCACGCCGTACCAGTCCTTGAAAGACTCGACTATCTCCTCGTACGACCACTCCCTCTTGCCCGCCTCTTTGAGGGTCTCCAATACCATTCTTTTTATGAACTGGGTGGTGTCCTCTAGCCTGGTCCAGGGGTACTGGAACCACCACCAGTCTTTTACCTCGATGTAGTAGTAGTCCGGCTTGAACTTCGCGACGCTACTTATCCACTGCAGGGCGGCTGTTCTGAGCTCGCTGGGCCTCCAGTTCTCCGCGATGAAGTCCCTCGCAAGCTTAAGGGTGTCACCAGTGTCCACTATGTCGTCGACCACTAGCACCTTGAAGCCCCTAAGGTCCAGCTGGTAGGGGAACTTTATGATAGCCCTCTCCTCCGCCTTCGCCGCCTCTGTCCAGTGCTGGCTTTGTATGCTCAACAGGTTCTCTACCCCGAGGAAATCACAGACCAGCCTGCCGGGTACGTAGCCCCCTCTAGACAGCGCCACCACGACGTCTGGTTTAAACCCGCTGCTTTTTACTATATTCGCGAGACCACGGGACCACTCAACGATCTCTTCCCAGGAGACCAGTTTCACTTTTACCCTTGGCATGGTCTCACAAAATTAATAAAAACGCCCCCCGCTTATAGGATTTACGGCGTTGATTATGAAGAGAGCAGCCGTAGTACTCTTAGTAGTCATGCTGTTCGCCTACGGTCTAGTCTACTTCCACAGGGTTATGACGGGCATAATGAAGGAAGAGATCGAGGGGTTCGCCGAGTACTACAAAGTGGACCCAGAATACCTGCTGGCGTTTTTCCCATCAGCGTACTTCTACGCGTACGCCCTGTCACAGCTGTTCATGGGCAGCCTCGTTGACACATACGGCGTGAAGAGGGTTGGGGCCCTGATGATGGGCCTGATGGGCTTGTCGACCGCTCTCATGATGCTGCCGTCGCCTGCGGCGTTGATGCTTGGCAGGACGCTGGTAGGGGTGTCGGCGGCCGTGGTGTTCGTGGGGACTCAGAGGGTGGCCTCGCTCTACTTCGCGTCTAGTAGCCAGGCGATAATAACATCACTGCTGTTGATGACCGGAAACATAAGCGGGCTCCTCGCGACCTACCCTCTACGGGTCTTCCTGTCGTACTACGGGCTAGCAGGGCTCTTCACAATCCTAGCGGCGCTCGCCCTCACGATCATGGTCCTCGTATATCTTCTAGCATGGGACGTTGGCACGCGGAAGAAGGGGCTCGGGCTGAGAGAGGTGTGGGGTAAACTGGTTCACCTGTCCCGCGAAAAACACGCGTGGGCAACAGCGCTGGGCGCCGTGGCCTCTTACGG
Source organism: Thermogladius sp. (assembly GCA_023256015.1). Taxonomy (GTDB): domain Archaea; phylum Thermoproteota; class Thermoprotei_A; order Sulfolobales; family Desulfurococcaceae; genus Thermogladius. Next base: position 7,605 of record JAGDWK010000038.1, on the reverse strand, counting down.
GACTGGGACGGCCTTTCAGGCGGCCTGGGGCCAGGACTTGATGTCGCGGGTGTTCGGCTACGACAAGTTCACGGTGAGCATACTCCTGATGTACCTCGCGCTCTCCTTCGTGTTGTCCGCGCCTCTAGTAGGGGTCTTGAGCGATAGGGTAATAGGGAGAAGGAAGCCCGTGCTAATCGCGTCCAACGCCGTTTCCACGCTCTCGTGGGCCTTGATAATAGCCTCGGTACCGACGCACAGCAGCCCCCTACTCCTCGCCGGGCTGGTGCTCCTCGGCGTATCTATGGGGCTGCACATAGTAGCCCCGCCCATGGCCAAGGAGCCCTACGGCATCGACTACTCGGCTACGGCTACATCGTTCTTTAACCTAGTCTTATTCACCGGGATCGCCGTGCTCCAGAGCACAGAGCCTTTCGTCGGGCCGCTAGCCAACTCGGCGTTGAGTCTCACCGTCTCCCTGCTAGGGCTAGTGCTCGTGGTGGCCTGGACACGCGAGACGCTTAGGTCTTAGGCACAACAGTCACTTTTCCGGGGCCAACGAACACCCGCCCCCTCATGTGCATGAGTATCCTAGCCCTACCGAGGTTCCAGCTGTACTTCTCGTAGAGGTCCTGCCTCACGTGGACTGCGAGCGACCTAGCCAGGACGAGGGCCACGGACTCCACGTCTACCATCCTCTCGACCCCGCACTCTACGAAGCCGTAAGACCCCTTGACACCGGGCGGCTTGACGAACTTCGAGGGAGCTGGTTCGAGGCGTAGGAGTTTCCACTTGTCGACGCTCTTACCGCTCAAGCTACCGGCCTGGTAAACTAGGCCTGCGTGCTCCTCCCCCATCACGTTCACCGTGAACTCGCCCACTTCGAGGAGGTTCTGGTACGTCTTCGTCTCCTTGTCCAGGGCGAGGGAGAGGATGAAGGGCTCGTCGTTCACGGGCATAACCCATGACGCCGCCATTACGTTAAGCCTGCCCTCCCTATCGGAGGTCACGATGAGGTATGCCGGCCTGGGGTGCAGGACGTGGTACTCGTTCGGGTCCAGGGACACGTACACCTGTTCCACCAGGACCCTCCCAATGCTGTAATTACTCCATCAGAACTCTATATTAACCCGGGCGCTGGAATAATTAAAAAACCCCGAGTGACTATCTAAGAGACTGAAGCGGGGGTGCCCGAGCTAGGTCAAAGGGGCCGGGTTGAGGACCCGGTGGCGTAGGCCTGCGTGGGTTCGAATCCCACCCCCCGCACTAGCCGAACCTGGTTAAAGACGTGGCTTGGCATCGCACTCTCAGGGTAGGTAAGATTTGGTACTCGACGGCCTGAGGAGGATCGTCAGGAACTTCATGGAGTCCAGAGAGTATGAGGCGAGCGTCAACGAGTTCGTGAAAGAGCTCCAAAAGGAGTTGATCAGGAGCGACGTGAACGTCAGGCTCGTTATGGACTTGACCAAGAAGATCAAGGAGAGGGCGGCCGAGGAAAGGCCTCCCCCCGGGCTAACCCGAAGGGACTGGTTCCTGAGCATAGTGTACGAGCAGCTCGTGAACCTGTTCGGCGGCCCCGAGAGGCCCCAGGTCAAGCCGCCCAAGAAGCCATGGGTCGTTCTGCTTGTGGGTCTGCAGGGCTCCGGTAAGACGACCACCGCGGGCAAGCTCGCCTACTTCTACAAGTTGGAGGGCTACAAGGTAGGGCTTGTGGCAGCCGACACTTTTAGGCCTGGAGCCTACGAGCAGCTGAAGACCCTCGGCGAGGTAGCGGGCGTCCCAGTGTACGGGGAGCCGGGGTCCAAAGACGCGGTATCCATTGCCGTGAAGGGCGTGGAGTTCTTCAGGGAGAAGGGGTTCGACGTGATAATCATAGACACCGCGGGCAGGCACCACAGGGAAGAGGACTTGCTGGCCGAGATGGAGGACATCGCTGGGAAGGTGCGGCCAGACGAAGTGGTGCTCGTGCTAGACGCCTCGATCGGACAGCAGGCGTTCGAGGTCGCCTCGAAGTTCCACAACAAGACCCCCGTCGGCTCCATAATCGTGACCAAGCTCGACGGGACGGCGAAGGGGGGCGGAGCACTGTCGGCGGTTGCTGCCACTGGCGCCAGGATCAAGTTCGTGGGAACCGGGGAGAAGATAGACGAGCTCGAGGTCTTCGACCCCAAGAGGTTCGTCGCCAGGATTATGGGGCTCGGAGACCTGGAGGGCCTGCTAGAGAGGGTCAAGAAGGCTAAAGTTGAGCTGAGCGAGAAGGACGTCGAGGACATCCTCGAGGGGAGGGTTAACATGAGGATCGTATACAAGCAGTTGGTGAGCCTGAGGAAAATGGGCCCGCTTAGGAAAATACTGGAGATGATACCCGGGCTCCAGGTCAGGATGCCCGTCGAGGTGGACTCGAAGACCTTGGAGGAGAAGATGGAGAAGTGGCTGGCCGCTATAAACTCGATGACGTACGAGGAGCTCGACAACCCGGAGGTTATAGACAAGAGCAGGGTAAAGAGGATATCTTACGGCGCAGGTGTAGACCCCGAGGACGTGAAGGCCCTCCTAAAGCAGTACGAGGCGGTCAAGTCCATATCGAGGCAGTTGAAGAGGCAGAAGAACCTACTCGCGAAGATGGGCCTGGACGCGAAAAAGCTCGGCGAACTTATGAAAGGCTGAGTACCAGCACCAACCCATCACATAAATTAACCCTGGCTAGATCCTTGAGCTATAGCTACCCATAGAGGTGATGCTACATGAGCGTCGACGACGTGATAGGACGAGCCGAGAAGGCGCTATTGAAGTACCCACTCTGCGACCACTGCCTTGGTAGGTTGTTCGCTAAGATGGGACGCGAGCTCGGGAACGAAGAGAGAGGAAGGGCTTTGAAGACCCTGCTGTCTATGGTGTACGACCTTAAGCTGAGGGCTGCGGGCGAGGGAGGGGTAAAGGGGGAGTTATACACGCTTGCGAAGCACGGGGGAGAACCTCTAACGAGGCTGTACAAGAGAGTCTACGGGGAGGACGTGGCCGTCGACAAGTGCTACGTATGCGGCGGGCTCCTCTCGCGGTCGCTGTTCGACGAACTAGCCGAGAGGGTCTCCTCGTATTTGAGAGACCTTGACGCGTCGACCTTTCTCGTTGGAGTGAAACTCGAGCAGAGCGTCCTCGAGCACGAGCTGGAGGTAGCCAGGGTGGTGGGGTTCGACTACAGCGAGTCGATAAAAAACGAGGTGAAGCGGGAGGTCGGTAAGCGGGTCGCCCAGATAACGGGCCTGCAACCCTCCTTCACGAACCCGGACGTCGTAGCCATAGTACACATACCTAGCCTATACGTCGAGCTAGAAGTGAAGCCGGTCTACTTGAGAGGTTACTACGTGAAGACGGGTAGGAACATATCCCACACGCCTTGGATCACGAGAGACGGCGCCAGGAAGTATCCTCTGAGTATACAGGAGTTCGTCGATAGTAGGCTGAGGGGCTTGTTCAAGGCAGACGCGGTCCTGATCCACGCCGCTGGGAGAGAGGACGTGGACGCGAGGATGGTCGGCACGGGCAGGCCGTTGGTCATCGAGGTCGTTAGACCCCGCCGCAGGAGGATCGACCTGAGCGAGCTGAACACTCTCCTCGAAGGCGGGGCAGTGACCGTGAGGCTCGAGGGCTACACTCAGCCCCGGGACAAGAGGGTTGTCAAGGAGAACCTGGGGAAGAAGGCGAAGGTCTACAAGGTCCTGGTCCTCCTCGGGGAGGAAGTCGGCGAAGACAAGCTCAGGCAGCTCGAGGACTTCTTCCAGGATAGGGCCGTGACGCAGAGGACCCCGACGAGGGTCTTGAGGAGGAAAAAAGACGTCGCGAGGAGGAGGAAGGTCTACTCCGTCAAGGTGGCCTCAGTCAAGGGCAGACTGGTCGAGGCCTTGATCTACTGCGAGAGCGGGCTCTACGTCAAGGAGCTAGTCCACTGCGATAACGGCAGGACAGACCCCTGCTTCGCAGGTGTACTAGGGGTACAGGCCGTACCCCTTGAGCTGGACGTCCTCGGCTTCGCTGGGAGGCCAGGATTAGACTTTTAAAAGCCTAAAGAGTATTCGTTTTCAATGCTTAAAAGGGTTCTAGTATGGTCAAGGCGCCAAAGGGTTACAGGCACAGGACAAGGAAGCTGTTGAAGAAAGACGTAAGGGAGAGAGGTGCTGTACCGCCACTCAGTAGGATCCTCGTGGAGTACAAGGAGGGCGAAGTAGTCCACATAGACATAAACCCGTCTGTTCACAAAGGCATGCCGCACAGGCGGTACCAGGGCAAAACGGGAGTGGTGGTAGGCAAGAGGGGGAGGGCCCTAATAGTTAAAGTCAACCTCGGAGGTAAGGAGAAGACACTGTTCGTGAGGCCCGAGCACGTCATAAAGGCGGGAGCAGGCTGAGCGAGTTGAGCAGGGTCATTAGGCTAAATGTGGTCGAGCAGAAGGTACTGTCCAACCCCGAGGCCGCCATCCTCCTCAAGGATGTCATCGAGAGAATAAAGAGTAAGGAGGGCAGTATCTCCCCGTTCCTGGCCAAGACTCTAAACTACCTCAGCAAGCACTCCAAACTCAAGGAGGACGTCGGCGTAGAAGCCGTCAAGTCCTTTCTCAAGGGTTTAGGCTACAAAGACGAGACCATAGTTATGATAATCAACCTGTGCCCAAAGACAGTGGACGACCTCAGGATCCTCCTCGACTATGAAGAGAGGTATGTCGAGGAGAGCGTTCTCAACGAGACCGTAGAGTACATGAAGAACGTCTGCCTGTAGTCCCCCTCTATTGGAAACGCTGGGGTGTGCTAGGAAATATTAGACTCCTTCGAACTCTTATTTAGTGAGGGTGTTTGAGAGGACTGAGCGGTTTTGTCCAGGAGAGGGCTAGAGGCTAGGAAGGAGGCTGGCAGAGAACCCGCGATGTATGTTCTAGACTATTTGGAGACAGGTAACCCCTCCGACCGGCACTTCGAGCACAGGAACCAGCCTTTGGTCCAGGGCGTCGGGGTCAAGTACCTCTCACTGCTAGAGGCTATTCCGCTGCCTGCTGTAAGGGTCGAGATCTTCGAGAGGATAGACCTGGGCCCCCACAGTAAAGTGAAGCACATTATTCACGTCTCGTACGACGACTTGACTAGCGTAGCTAGGTCGAATCTACCCGAGGCCCTGAAGAGAGTCGTGACGGAGAACGAGAAGCTGTACACGGAGTTCTTCAACATAGCGGAGCCCATAAACATCAGACTCCACGCCCTAGAGCTACTCCCAGGCGTGGGGAAGAAAACAATGAAGACCATACTGGAGGAGAGGGAGTCCAAGAGGTTCGAGAACTTCGCGGACATTAAAGAAAGAGTGAAAATAGACCCCGTCAAGACCGTGGTCGAGAGGATCATCAAGGAGATGGTTGGAGGCGAGAAGTACTACCTATTCGTAAGACCCAGAGAAAGGACTGCCGGCGAGGTCTATTTGGGCTACTTGGAGAGACTCCATGGTGAGCTCCTATAATGTGGACCCAGACTCTTTCCGAGCCGTCTTCAGGAGAGTCGTGGAGAGAGTTAAGTCCAGCCGCGTCAAGCTGAGGAAGAGCCTCAGCCAACACATAACAGCGAGCCCTCGCGTCGTCAACTGGGTCTTGGAGAACGTCGACAGGTCCGCTGTGACCCTAGAGGTGGGGTCCGGTACAGGCATCCTCACGTACTTCTTGTGCAGGGCTGTGAAGGCCCCGGTCTTAGCGGTGGAGATCGACAGCGCCTTCGCCGACCTCTCCCGGGAGGTCGTCAGCTGCCGCAACGCCGTGGTATTGGTAGGCGACGCCCTAGACCTGGAAATAACAGCCGACCAGGTAGTGTCCAGCGTCCCCTACGCGATCTCGGGTAGACTGCTCTCTAAAATAGCGCGGAGTAACAGCGTCAGGAGGGCGGTTCTAATCCTCCAGAGAGAAGTGGTGGACAGGATGCTATCGAACCCGGGTGAAGACGCCTACGGGAGGTTGAGCGTCCTCGTCAAGCTACTCTTCGACGTGACTCCAGGCCCCCTCTTCCACAGCACGGAGTTCTACCCGAGGCCAAAGGTTGAGTCCAGGGGTGTTGTCCTCGTGAGGAAGAGGGTGTACGACGACGAGGTAGCGCTCGTCGAGGAGCTGACGAGGGCGCTCTTCCCGTTCAGGAGGAAGATTCTGGGGGGCGTGGTGGAGAGGGTGTTCAAGGTCGATAGGGAGGAACTAGGTCGCATAGGCTTGAACTGGTCCACGAGAGTCTACGAGCTGAGCGAGGGGGACCTGCTACGACTGGCGGAGTACCTGAGGTCAAGAGGTATACTATAGACGGCATCAGGATCGCACTGCTCAGAGACGTGTACGAGCCTAGCGACGACACCTGGCTCGCGGCAAGCCTGCTCGGTAGCGTCAAGACGTCTCTGCGGCAGAGGAGGCTGAAGGCCTGCGCAGATATAGGGTCCGGCACGGGGTTTCTGGGGCTGTACACGTTGGTCGCGGGCATCTGCGAGAAGACGGTGTTCGTGGACGTCTACGACAACGCGCTACTCAATACGAGGCTCAACATAGACTTAAACGGTCTGGGCTCTCGTGGGCTGGTAGTGTCTTCGACAGAGGGGTTACGCGACTCCTCACTCCATCTCGTCGTGTCCAACCCGCCCTACCTCCCAGGTATACCGAGTAACGAGTACGAGGCGGCCCTTTACGCAGGTGCCCGCGGGTTCGAGGTCATAGTCGACGTAGTGAGGGAGGCCCATAGACTGCTCGTGGAGGGGGGTCTGATGGTTTTAGTCTACTCGTCGCTCAGCAACACAGAGGTGGTGGAGGGGGAGATAAGCAGGTACTTCAATGTACGAGAGGTTAAGGTTAAGAGGTTCTTTTTCGAGGAGCTTAAGGGTGTAGTTCTCGAGAAAAAGAGTGGTGGGAGTTGATAACTAGGGTCATACTGGTCGGCGTCGAGGGAGCGTACAACTTGGGCGTGATAGCGAGGACGTGCGTGAATTTCGGGGTTGAGGAGCTGTACCTCGTTAAGCCGAAGGCGGACTTGAACGAGGCCCTCAACTACTCTGCTAAGGCGAGGGAGTACCTTTCAAGGGCCGTCGTCGTCGAGGACCTAAAGTCGGCCCTGGAGGGAGTGGACCTGTCGGTCTCGACCAGCGACGAGGGCTTTTCTAGAGGCGACGTGTTGAGGCAGGCCGTAACCCTCGAGAAGCTCCTGGAGCTCGTGAGGTCCAGGAGTATCAACAGGCTAGGGATCGTCTTCGGCCGCGAGAGCACGGGGCTTACGAGGGAGGAGATAGCCCAGACAGACCTGCTGGTCACGATACCGGCCAACCCGGAGTACCCGGCTCTCAACCTGGCGCAGGCCGTGGCCGTTGTCCTATGGGAGGTCTGGAAGATGAAGGGGGTGGCGCCGACCAACGTCCCCCCTCTCGCGCCTAGAGAGAGGCTCGATAGGATCGTTAGCGTCCTAAGCGAGTTAACGGACCTGGCCGTTTCGCCAGAGGACAAACGGAGGAGGATCAAGACAGTACTAAGAAGGGTCGTGTACAGGTCTGGAATGTCTGAGCTGGAGGCGAGGATCGTACTCTACATGCTCATGAGGCTGAAGAGGAGGGTTTCGAGGTAGGAGGGTAGCC
>JAGDWK010000031.1 GCA_023256015.1 Thermogladius sp. | reverse complement strand
CCGCCGCGCTATTAGCGAGCTAACAGTGTATAAGCGGGCCCGCAATAAATGTGCATACGCGGGGTGCTAAAACAATACACTCGGGATCACGTTCCACGAGACCTCGCGAGCGCCGATACCGCCCCTTAGTGTGATGGTGCTACGAGGACGCACAGTACCGGGACCCGGCCAGGCAACTGGGTGAAGTCGACGACCGTGCGCGAGTCCTAGTGAACGACCCGAGGAGTCTCCGCAAAGTCGCTAAGCCAGCCGAGTAGTACGCGGTGTCCACGTGATTTTGCCACAGATCCCGAGACGCCGTTTATCGACCTAGGAAGAGGTTGTGGAAGTCTTAAGGACCCCTCACCCCGTTTTGCCCACGCGTATGTTATAAAAACCCCGTCGCGTAATAGAGCTAGACTGTAGTGCTCAAGGGTAGCTGGGTGTTGCTTATTGAGCGACCTTGTGTCCAGTATAGAGGCGGAGGCCCTCAAGATCTTGGAGGAGGCTAAGAGGAAGGCAGAGGAGATAGTGGAGAACGCGAGGAGGAAGGCGGAGGAGATCCTGAGAGACAGGTCCTACGAGGCGATCATAGCCGAGGAGAAGAGGAGGCTGGAGGAGGAGGCCGAAAAAGAGGTGGAGAGGATAACGGCTGAGGCGGAGGAGAAGGCGAGGGCGCTAAGAGAGAGGGCGGCCCCGAAGGTGGAGGCCTGGGCGAAGAAGCTGGCGTCTCTCGTAGCAGGCGTTGAGGTCGGCTGAGGTTTGGTCGAGCTATCCAAGCTCTTCCTAAACAGGCCGGACGTCGGCGTGAAGACGTACATAGTAGTCCCGGCCGACATCGCCGACAGGGTGCTGGACGAGCTGGTCAAGAAGAGCCTCTTAGAGCCACTCCCGGCAGGCGAGGCGAGGAGGGAGGCCGAGAAGCTGGCGGAGAGGCTGGAGCTCGCGTCCAAGACAGCGAAGTTGGTGCAGGAGCTCTCCAACAGGCTGGCCGCACCGGTCGAGGTCGAGGTGAAGGAGCTACCCTGGGACCTAGACCAGGGGCTCGCGAAGCTGTACAACGAGCTCCTCGACACTCTCAGGCTGGTCAGGGGGCTCGAGAGGGAGGTCGCGGAGCTGGAGCAGAGGGCAGAGAGGCTCGCCGCTCTAAAGAAGGTGGTCGACGCCGTGGAGGGGCGGGGGGCGGAAGGGCTCGTACTAGAGTACGACGGAGACATAGTCGTGGTGAGGACGGTCTACGGGAGTAGAGAGGAGGTCGCCAAGCTAGAGGAGGCGTCGCTCAAGACCCTCACCAGGCTCGAGGCCCAGCCCGGTAAAGATGTCGCAGTGCTCGTCTTTGAGAGGGAGTCCTACGAGAGGGTCAGGGAGGAGGCCGAGCGCCTGAGAGTAGAGGTCGCGGGCCTCCCCCTCGGCGACCTAAGGCAGCTGAAGCTGACCATTGAGGAGAGGCTTAACGAGGCGAGGGCGCGGGCCGGGGACCTGAGGAGGAAGGTCGGCGAGGTAGTGTCGGGGAAGGTGTACGAGATAGCCCTAGCCAAGGTTCTCGCGGAGACGGTGGAGTCGAAGATCGGCGTGCTGAGAGACGCGCTCGAATCGAGGTACCTGACCCTCATCGCTGGTTGGACGCTGAAGTCGAGGGCAAAGGAGGTGGAGAGGGTGGCCAGGGAGAACAGGGGCGTAGCGCTCTTCGAGGAGTCCCCGGACCCACCTGTCGAGTTCAACAACCTCAAGCCCTTTAAGCCGTTCGAGCTCTTCACGGAGATAATGGGCTACCCCTCGCCGACTGAGTGGGACCCCACACCGCTCCTAACGTACCTCTACCTAGTGTTCTTCTCGCTGATGTTCCCCGACGTCGGGTACGGCATAGGCCTGATCATAGGTGCCAGGCTGGTCCTCCCCTACTTCGTCGAGAACAAGGACACGCTGCGCAGGCTGATAAAGATCGCCACCTACGCGGGCGTGACAGGCATTGTAACGGGCCTCCTCTCTGGTAACTTCTTCGGGTCGCTGTTAGGCTCCTACGTGTCAATGGTTATACCGTCTGTGCTACCCAGTCTACCCCCCAGGCTCGGGTCTCTGGAAGAAATAGGGCCGCAGATCATAAGGTACATCGGCCTGGCGCTACTGGTCGGATACTTTACGGTGCTGTTCGCTCATACGATAGCACTGCTCAGGAATCTCAGTATGAGAAATAAGACTGGTTTGGTCGCCGAAGTCTTGGTTATATCGCTAATGGTTACAGGCCCACCTGCGATCAAGTCGGTGCTAAAGTTCAACGTCGACGTACTGGGAGTCGCAAACCTCGTGCCTGGGGATATCGTGGTCTACGCGGCCGTAGGAGTTTTAGTCGCGTACGCCGTCTTTAAGTCTGTGGTAGACAGGCCGTTCGGAGCCCTGCTATGGATATTCGACGTCCTAGGCGTCATGGCAGACGTCTTGTCGTTCGTTAGGATCGCCGGTATAGCGATAGGTGGCGCTATAATGGCAGAGTTGCTCAACGCTCTCATCGCAAACACTACGGCGATCGTCAGCGGCTTTTCAGTGGCATCGTTTATGGTAGGCTTCCTCATGGCGATCACGCTTCACATAGTTAACTTGGGGCTCTCCTCGATAAGCCCCTTCGTCCACTCGCTAAGGCTGATAATGTACGAGGTGTCCTCGAAGTTCTATGAGGGGTCCGGTAGGAGGATACTACCGGCAGGGGTTAGAGGTCTGGTCGTTAAAGTCGGCGGGTCATGAAACTGAATGTTTTTAACTATACTATGCATAGGTGTTGGAGCGGGTCGGGACTATGGACTGGATTACGACACTAGGGTTCATCGGTCCGGGCTTAGCAGAGGGGTTGGCAGCGGCTGGGACAACGCTGGGGATAGCTGCGGCGACGGCGACAGGCATACCAGTGGTAGCAGAGGACCCGGGTCAGAGAGGGCGTGTCTTCATCTTGGCTTTCCTGCCAATGACGCAGACACTTGTGTACGGCTTCGTATACATGTTCCTAATGTACTACATGATACTCCCAAACATCCTGGCAAAGCACGGCGGCGCCCTCACCCCTGAGATCGCCGGTGCCGTCTTCGGGATCAGCCTGTTCGTAGGCCTAGCGGAGATGGTCTCTGCTTGGATGCAGGGGAGAGTGTGCGGACAGGCTGCGGCACAACTAATTAAGACTAAAGGAGGAATCTTCGGCACGGGCATAATCCTGGCGGCTTACGAAGAGCTCTTCGGGATACTCGGGATGGTCTTCGGTCTAGTAATAGCCTTCATGGTGGCGGGCTGGTAGTACGTCTCAAGCCAAGGTATGGGCTATGAGCATCGAAGAACTTAGAAAGGCTGTCCTAGAGAAGGCTAAGGCCGAAGCCGACGAGATTCTAAGAGAAGCAGTCAAGAGATCCGAGGCCATAATCAGAGACGCCGAGGAGAAAAAGAGGAGGTTCGTTGAGAGCGAGAAGGGCAAGCTGAGGGCAGCGCTTCAGATCGAGAGCAGGGTCGGAGAGGCTAGGAGGAGGGCACGCCTGATCATAAGCAGTGTGAAGGCTGAGGTCGCAAAAGAAGTAAAGGAGAGAGCTCTCAACCTACTCAGGAGTATGGATAGCGCGAAGAGAGAGGAGTCCCTGAGGTCGTTGCTCGAAGACGCGATAGCCGAGGTCCTGAGGGCAGTTCCGTCGGCAACACTCCTCGAGGTCCACGTGGCGCCCGCTGACAAGCCCTTGGTAGAGAAATTGCTGAGGGAGAAAGGCCTGAAGTACGAGGTACGCGAGGACCCCAGCATACTTGGAGGCGTCAGGGTGTCGTGTTGCGGGGGCGACGTTGTAGTTGACAACACCTACAACACGAGGCTGGGGAAAGGCCTAGCAGACGTGTTGAGAGAAATATCGAGGGAGCTCAGCGCTTGACGGCCGAAGGCGTTTCTGCCCTGATCCACGTGAGGTTATCGAAGCCCCCCTTCGTCGAGGAGCTCGCTAAGCTCGTTCTCGAGAAGTCCGCGCTGAGCACAGAGAGTCTTCAATCGTCTTCGTACGCTAGGCTGGAGCTTGTGAAAGCGCTCGCTGCGACCACGCTTCAAGAGCTCGACGACTCTATAAGGGAGATCCTCGCGGCGGAGGTCAGAGAGATCACCAAGTACATGCCCGCTAAATACACACCCGTCGTGGAGAGCCTTACGTTGTTCCTGGACTTCGAGTCTATTGCGGCCGAGCCCAGCAAGTATTTGTCCTCAAAAGTGTGCGATGGGGGAGGGCTCGACTGCCTCCTCAGGGGCTATGTTCAAAGGGTTAAAGATTCGATGGCTTCGACGGGTGAAGAGATCGACAGACCTCTGTCGATCCTAGCGCTAGCACTGTACGGAGTCTTCTTGAGACACTCGCTGGCCTCTAAGAGGCTGGGGGTGAAGACGGTAGACGACCCCGAGAGAGCCTTCAACGAGGTTATCGGCTTACTAGGGGGCACCGGCTCAGTCTACTACTCGGGGACGCTAGGGAGGATGACCACCCTAGCCCCTCTGTGGGAGAAGGATCCATTCCAGTACATTGCCGAGGAGGCCAAACTGGTCGTCACAACGTCGAAAACGGCGCTCTACTTCTCTGGGAGGCTTTTAGACCTCTTGACACACTTCTTCGTAACTAGGTACTACGAGACGAGACTTCTAAGAATACTTGTATCGAGGAGGATCCTGAGTGTCGGTTGAGCGGAGAAGAGTGGTGGTCGTCTCGAGGAGAGAACACGAGCACTTCTACAGGTTGATCGGTTTGAAGAACGTGGTCACAGCAACTAAGGACGAGGTGGAGAGAGTAATAAGCGAGCTCAAAAACGACAAGAACACGGCCGCTATCCTCGTCGAGGAGTCCCTTGCCAGGGAAGCCGGGCTGGACGTCATGGCGTTGAACGAGAAGGGGTTCGGGCCAGTGGTGACCCTCGTACCAGACAAAGACGTTTTTCTTCAATCAGATCCGAAGGCTTATTACTTGAAGTTTGCTTCACGAATAGTGGGATACCAGCTGGGTGTTTAGCTTGCCCTCCAGGACCGGTAGGATACACAGGATAGCCGGCCCCCTAGTGGTCGCGACCGATATCCCGTCCCCCATGATGTACGAGGTCGTCTACGTCGGCGAGGAGGGCCTGATAGGCGAGGTTATAAGCGTCAGGGGGGAGAAGGCCTACATCCAGGTCTACGAGGAGACCACCGGGCTAACGGTCGGCGAGCGGGTGGAGGCCACGGGCGAGCTCCTGTCGGCCGAGCTGGGCCCGGGCTTGATAAGCACTATCTACGACGGCCTCCAGAGGCCGGAGGTCGAGATCGCCAGGGCCGTGAACGACATCTTCATCAAGAGGGGGGTCAGGGTCAACTCGCTTAACAGGTCGACTAAGTGGGTGTTCGCGGCCGACCAGAGGGTGAGGGTAGGCGACAAGGTGGAGCCCGGCGACGTTATAGGCCTCGTACAGGAGACGCCGATCGTCACGCACAAGATCATGGTCCCGCCGGGGGTTAGCGGGACTCTGAAGTGGAGGGCCGGCGACGGAGAGTACAGGGTGGATGACGTTGTGGCGGTCGTGGAGACGGGTGACAGGAAGTACGAGGTGAAGCTCTACCACAGGTGGCCCGTGAGGATACCCAGGCCATACAAGGAGAAGCTCCCGCCCTCCGAGCCCCTGATCACCGGTATCAGGGTGATAGACCTGATGTTCCCCATCGCGAAGGGCGGCAAAGCGGCTGTGCCGGGCGGCTTCGGGACGGGCAAGACGGTCTTGCTGCAGTCGCTAGCCAAGTGGTCTTACGCCGACATAGCGATCTTCGTCGGCTGCGGCGAGAGGGGCAACGAGATGGCGGACGCCCTAAAGAGCTTCCTCGAGCTCCACGACGTTAGGAGGAACAGGCCGATGATGGAGAGGTCCATCTTCATAGCCAACACGAGCAACATGCCGGTGGCCGCCCGCGAGACGAGCGTCCTGCTCGGGGTGACGCTCGCGGAGTACTTCAGGGACATGGGGTACGACGTGCTGCTTGTCGCAGACTCGACGAGCAGGTGGGCGGAGGCGATGAGGGAGATAAGCGGGAGAATGGAGGAGATGCCCGGCGAGGAGGGCTTCCCCGCCTACCTCGCCTCGAGGCTCGCCGAGTTCTACGAGAGGGCCGGCCGGGTCGTTGCCCTCGGTAGGCCGGAGAGGAGGGGTAGCGTGACAATATTCGGCGCAGTCTCGCCGCCGGGCGGCGACTTCAGCGAGCCCGTTGTAAGAAACACGCTACGGTACGTCCAGGCCCTGTACGCTCTCGACTACGACCTGGCTACGAGGAGGCACTTCCCCGCTGTAAACTGGCTGATGAGCTACAGCCTCTACGTAGACTACGTAAAGGAGTACCTCGACGAGCGCTCTGCGGGGAGGTGGCACGAGACGAGGAACGTGTTCGTCAAGATTCTGCAGCGCGAGGCCGAGCTACTCGACATCGTCAGGCTGGTGGGGCCCGAGGCCCTACCCGAGGAGGACAAGCTCACGCTCGAGGTCGCGAGGATGATCAGGGAGGGCTTCCTCCAGCAGTACGCCTACGACCCCAACGACGCGTTCTCACCACTCGAGAAGGGGTTCCTGATCATGGAGGCGATAAGGAGGTTCCACGAGGTAGCACTCTCGCTGATAAGGAGCAACGTGCCTCTGTTCAAGATCAGGGAGTTGAAGTCGCCCTACATGGTCTACAAGCTCAAGCTCTACGCGCCGCACGAGGTGGAGAAGGTCTACAACGACTACGTACAGACCCTCGAGGTGGAGGTAAAGAAGCTGACGGGTGGTTGAGGCCATGCCCCTCTACGTCAGGGAGACCCGGCAGATCACCGGCGCAAAGGGCTCGCTGGTCTTCGTCAAGTCGCTACCCAAGGTGGCCTACGGGGAGCTGGTCGAGATCGACGTGGAGGGAGAGACGAGGCTAGGGCAGGTCGTCGACATAAGCCAGGAGATAACGGTCGTTCAGGTCTTCGGCTCCTCCCTGGGGATAACGCCGGGTAGGACGGTCGTCAGGCTGAGAGGCGAGACGCTCAAGATACCAGTGTCCACGGACATGCTGGGCAGGATATTCAACGGGCTTGGAAAGCCTATAGACGGGGGGCCAGAGATACTCCCGGAGGACTACCTGGACATACACGGCGACCCCCTGAACCCGGCTCTCAGGATGCCGCCTTCGGAGTTCATCGAGACGGGCATATCGGTCATAGACGGCATGCTCACTCTCGTGAGGGGGCAGAAGCTCCCCATATTCTCCGGGTCCGGGCTACCGCACAACAAGATAGCGATGCAGATAGTGAGGCAGGCGAGCGTGAAGGGAAGCGGCGAGAGCTTCGCGGTCGTCTTCGGCGCTGTTGGGGTGACGTTCGAGGAGGCGATGTACTTCATAAACGAGCTGAAGGGCATGGGCGCCATTGACAGGACGGTGGCGTTCCTGGCACCCGCCTCGGCGCCCCCCGTGGAGAAGCTCGCCCTACCACGCGTCGCGCTCACCACCGCGGAGTACCTGGCGTGGAGGCAGGACATGCACGTCCTGGCGATCCTCACGGACATGACGAACTACTGCGAGAGCCTGAAGGAGATATCGGCTGCCAGGGAGGAGGTGCCCGGCAGGAGGGGGTACCCGGGCTACATGTACACAGACCTGGCCACGATGTACGAGAGGGCGGGTAGGGTGGAGGGGAAGAAGGGGAGCGTCACCATAATGCCGATCCTCACAATGCCCGACGACGACATAACACACCCGATACCGGACCTCACCGGTTACATCACCGAGGGCCAGATAGTCCTCTCGAGAGACCTGTGGAGGAAGGGCATCTACCCGCCAGTCGACGTGTTCCTGTCCCTCTCGAGAATGATGAAGGAGGGTATAGGGCCAGGCAAGACCAGGGAGGACCACCACCAGGTGTTCTCCCAGTTGATGTCGGCGTATGCGGAGGGGCAGAGGCTCAGGGAGATAATCGCGATCGTCGGCGTCGAGTCCCTGAGCGAGAAGGACAAGAAGTACCTCGAGTTCGCCGACGAGTTCGAGCTGAAGTTCATAAACCAGGGCGAGACGGAGAGGAGGAGTATAGAGGAGACGCTCGACCTCGCCTGGGACCTGCTGGCCATACTCCCAGAAGAGGAGCTGAAGATCAGGGACGAGTACGTGAAGAAGTACCACCCGAAGTACAGGGTGTCTAGGTGAGCACGCAGTTAATCAAGATCAGCAGGCCCACGAAACTGGAGCTTATCAGGCTGAGGAAGAGGCTGTCCCTGGCGAGGAGGTACTACAACATACTCAAGGACAGGGAGTCCTTCCTACTCCAGACCTTCCGCGAGACCCTCATCAAGCTCGTCGAGGAGAGGAGGAGGCTGAACAAGCTCCTCTCCGAGGCCCTGGGCTCCTACTACACTGCTATGTCGATTCACGGGTGGCGGGCTGTGGAGGCCCAGGCCGCGGCCGTCAAGGAGGAGGCCTACTTGAACGCGAGGTTCAAGAACATACTGGGGGTTTGGACGTTCACCTACGAGCCCTCTACTAGGCTGGAGCCCCAGCCCGGCCTGCTGCCCGAGCTGGCCCCTCTACAAGCTGTCAGGAACGACATATTGGAGTCCGTAGCTAGGGTGGTGGAGTACGAGAAGACACTAGTGAACATCGGGGCGGAGATCTCCAGGCTCAAGCGGGTGGTCAACATGCTGGAGAAAGTCTACATCCCGCGCCTAGAGAGGACTATAAGGTACCTGTCGATGAAGTTCGACGAGGCCTACAGAGAGGAGACTATAAGGGCTATAAAGGTCAAGAGAATGCTCGAGTCCCGGGCGGCGCAATCGACGTAGTTTTCGAATACAGCCCCTCCACCGCCCCACTCGTTCTCGGGCGCTGAAGTGCTGGAGCCCCTCAGAGAGCATGTACCCTGCTCGAGGCGTTCCTATGAGAGTAAGGCAGAGCCGCGGGTCCTCGAGGCCGGGCTAGGCGAAGGGGAGTAGGTCGAGCTCCTCGCCTATGGCCGAGGCCTCGTCAGCCCTCAATACAGCCACAACGGTGGCAGACGAGACTACGACTGCCAGGACGTCCAGGGCTAGGACGCCCACGGCCCAGTCTACCTCGGCGGCGCTGATGTTGAACGATATCTGTATACTCGGCCCAAGCCGCCCGACCCCAGTGTAGGGGTTGACGTTGACTACGCGGGACAGCATGACGCCCGTCGCGTTCTCCAGTACACCGCTGTGGCCGTACGTGACCTCGGCTCTAAGCTCGACGGGTACAGATACGCCTGAGACCTGCGTGATGTACGACTCCTGTACGACCCTAGTGTTGTTCGCCGAGCTGGGGTCGTAGAAGAACGTGTCTTGTAGCCTGTTGATCAGCACCCTCACCTCGTCTACCTGGCTCGTCGTCACGTAGACTCCACCGCCTTGGAGGACCATCAAGACCTGGTCGCCGACGCCGTCGGCGCTCACGCTCAAGACGTAGGTCTGCGGCCCTGCTAAGACCGACCCCAGGGCGCCGTAGAGGTAGCCTGCCACGACAGCGAGTATGAGGGCCACTAGGACGCCCTTCGCCACTCTACCCAGGCCCCTCCTACCCCTGAGTATAATCCCCAGCGAGCCCAGTATGTCTGCCAGCGACATCCCGGTAGTCTGCTGGTACTGCTTCGTGAGCCTCCGAGCTATGAGCCACGTGCCCAGTATGCCTGTCAGGAAGCCCCCGACGTGGGCGAAGGTGGCGATGGTGGTCGCTGTGAAGTACCCGTATACCACCTGGAGAGCGAACCAGAGTATCATGAAGACGTAGGAGGCCACCGGGAAGCACACGGGGAGGATGACGAGTATCGTGCACATGCTCATCTTGGTGTTGGGGAAGAGTATGAGGTACGCCCCCAGGACACCCGATATCGCCCCGCTGGCCCCCACGGCGGGCGTCATGAGAAGACCCCAGTCCGACACGGAGGAGAAGGCGGTGTGGAAGAGGCTTGCGACGACCCCGGAGGCGAAGTAGACGAGGAGGTACCTGAGCCTGCCAAGGTAGTTCTCCACGCTGTAGCCGAACAAGTAGAGGAAGTACATGTTGAAGAATATGTGGAGTATGTCCGCGTGAGTGAACATCGCTGTGAAGACCCTGGCGACCCCCTGGACAGGGCTGGAGAAGAGCAGGTAGGGGGTGAACCCCAAGCTGTAGATAGACCCCGCCGAGGACTCCAGGAAGTAGTTCTGGTAGCTGGTGTAGACGTAGACAGCCGTGTTCGCGGCGATCAGCCCTATGGTGAGGTAGGGGGGCGGGCCCCTCCTGTAGCTGCCCCCTGGTATAACCATTCTCCCAGTCTCCCCTCTATCTTTATCCGAAGCGATTAATAAACAGTAACAGTAGCGTGCTGGTGTGAGCAGTAGACCGTCACTCGCCCAGCGAGACTTCGGCGAGGAGAGCGGTGTAGGCCCTTGAAGACGACCAGGGTGTGGGGCGGCAGGACCCTAGTCTACGTCGACGACCTCCCCCTCTTCGGGCACATAGCATTCGGCGTCTTGGACAGGGGGACTAACGTACTCCAGGTCAGGGCCACGACCCTCTGCCCCTACAACTGCGTCTACTGTAGCGTCGACGCGGGCCCATACTCGAGGAGGAGGCTGAGCGAGTTCGTGGTCGACGCCGACTGGTTACTGGACTGGGCGAGACTGGCGTACAGGCTGAAGAACGGGGAGGTGGTCGAGGCTCTGCTCGACGGCGTAGGGGAGCCCCCGACGCACCCGGACATAGTCCGGGTCGTGGAGGGGCTGAAGGAGTTCGTGCCCAGAGTGGCGATGGAGACGAGGGGTTTCACGCTCACTAGACAGCTCGTGGACAGGCTCTGGGACGCGGGGCTCGACAGGCTCAACGTGAGCGTCGACACGCTGGACCCCGTGAAGGCGAGGTGGCTGACCGGCGTCCCCTGGTACAGGGTCGAGAAAGTCGTGGAATTAGTGGAGTACACGGTGAGGGAGACCGGGATAGACGTCATGCTCACGCCCGTCTGGATACCGGGGGTCAACGACGAGGACGTCGCCGCGATAATAGAGTGGGGCCTCAGAATAGGCGTCGGGAAGAGGTTCCCCGGGTTCGGGGTCCAGAAGTACGAGGTCCACAAGTACGGGAGGAAGGTCCCCGGGGCTAGGGAGCCCTCCTGGAGAGAGTTCTACGACTACATCCACGCCCTTGAGGAGAGGTTCGGAGTGGTCCTCGACTACAGGAAGATAGACATGGGGTTCAGGAGGGCCCCGAGGATACCGCTGATCTACAGGAGGGGCGAGGTCGCCGACCTCCACGTGAGGCTACCAGGCTGGCTCAGGGGGGAGGCGATCGCCGTCGACCCCGAGGAGAGGGTGGTCGTCACGTTGGTCGGCGTCGAAGACTACACCCCGAGGAGGGTCAGGGCCAGAGTCGTCGAGAACCAGGACGGGATCTACATTGCCAAGCCGCTGGACTAGGCCTGCTGGGAGGCGGCCGGCTCGAGGTCGTCACGCCTGGTAGGAGAGCGTAACAGGGTAGTACACGCACACTCCTTGCTCGTTGCCGAGGGAGCAGTACTCCAGCAGCATGTTCAGGACGCCGCTACTACCCGCAGTCGCGTAGCCCGTTAAATTGGCGACAACGTACCCGCCCGCTGGTAGTAGGACAAAGCTCGTCGAGGTCGTCTGCGCGACACCGTTGACTACTGTGATAGGCGTCGAGTTCCCGCCGGGTGAGCTGAGTGTGATGTCGGCTGTTAAACCGGTTAGGTTACTACTAGCAGTATCGAGGACCAGCCTAGCGTAGTAGGCCTTGGAGTCCGTGTTCGACGCGTTTAGAAAAGAGACCACCGTGTAGGAGGACGGCGAGCTGGACAAGGTCACACTGACGCTTATCGAGGTACTGTTCGCGCCAAGACTATAGCTTAAATATCCGAGGTCTAGGCTGTACACGTCTCCCCCCAAGATAGAGTCCGGCGCCGTGTAGGTGAGGCACGTAGTCCCGTCCGGGGTCTTAACTAGTATTTTGCCGTCTGTGCCTGTCCCGACAACTATGTCGGAGACAACGTTGAGGGACAAGGTGGCCCCGGTCGAGACCCCGGAGGAGACAAGGTTGCCGAGGTTGTCCCAGACCTCAACACTGTAGCCCGCGGGTATGTTAGAGAAGTAGATGTACCTGGGGTCGGAAACGGAGATGACGAAGTCGTCGAAGACCGAAGACGCGACATCGACAGTTAACCCTATGTATCCGGGCGTGAATTGTACCGAAGACGTTACTAGGGCAAGCAAGTTCCCCGAGACGTCGTAGAGTCTCGCTTGGAGATCGAGAGTTCCCGCCGAGTAGGTGTAGTTGACGACTATCACGTACCAGTTGCCCGAGGCGTAGTTGGGAATAGGCGTGGAATTCAGTTGATTCCACGACCCGTTAAACAACCAGACTTCGAATGTCCCCCCCTTATCGTAGATCTCTATAGTTACCATCGATGCCACCCCTGGGTCCAGGATAGCCAGTCCGTACCACGCATTTCCAGTATCGCGCTTTGTCTTCACCGAGAACCAGAGTGAGGAGTAAGATGATACGGACATGTTATAGTAGTACTGGGATTCATCGCCAATGCCCTTATTGTTGTCGTTTCCAGATAAACCATACCCCTTGTATCCTGTCGTGCTCTGCCAATATCCACCAATATTACTCCACCCCTGGGGAGGGTACTGCTCGAAGTCTGTGTAGTATAAGGCCCCCCGGCTTGTTCTATTGAGTGATTGGCAGGCGGGTATTCCCCGTAGTGTAACTGGGGGTGCGGTCGGCTGCACTCTAGAGGTAACAGGGCTGTAGTTGAAGACCGTGGCTACTAGAGTTTGCGACGTCACTATGAGGACTAGGGTCGCAAGTGAGAGCAGTACAGTGTATTTTCCCGGCCTTGGTCGTGTACTGAAGCCTATCCGAGACGCCGCCGCACCGACAAACCATTGGTAGCCGCGGCTCAATGGCTATCCCAGCCCTGTCAGAGCTAGTTTTTACAAAACAACCCCTACTTAAACTATTCTCGTCGTGAACGCTATTAAAAGTCTCCAGGCTATAAGGGCAGTATTGGTACACTTAGTAGTTTTCTGTGGTGTTGGGATGGAGGCGTTGATTTTCGACTACGACGGCACTCTCAGCCCCATTGACGCCCCGAGGGAGAGGGCCTTCCCCTCCCGCGAGCTCGCGTCCGTGCTGGAGGGCCTTTCCGAGAAGTTCCTCCTAGGCGTCGCTACAAGTAAGGACTACTGGTTTGTGAAGGAGAGGGCCCCGTGGGCTAGGCTACTGGGCTTGGTCACCGGGCTCGAGATCGTGGCGGGCGACTACTACCTGCTGGCAAGGGAGGCGGTTGAGAGGGGGAGATCGGAGGAGCTCGAGAGGCTCGTGCACAGGTACCCTTGGGAGAAGTGCGTCTTCGTGGAGGAGAAGAGGTCGCTGGAGAAGAGGCTACTAGGGGTCTCCGTAGACTACAGGGCTTGCGGTAGTGTGCCCGAGGGGCTGGGCTCGTTCCTCGACGAGGCCGAGAAGAGCGGGTTGTACGTGCTGAGGTACCGGGGCAGCCCGTTCGTCGACGTCTACGCGGCTAGGCCCGACAAGTCGAGGGTTCTAGACGTAGCCCGGAGGCTCTTGGGGGTCAGGAGAGTGTACTACTTCGGCGACAGCGAGAACGACGTACCCGCCTTCGAGAAGGCGGACGTGAAGGTCCTCGTCCTCTACGAGTACAACCGGCACATGGTTAGAGTTTTAAGTTTCGACTACATAGTCGAGTTCAAGGACTTACACAGGTGGCTTATGGATGTTCTTCTCCACTAGCGTCTTCCTAGACTACATAATAGCCACTCTGATACTCCTCGCAATAGTTATCGTCACCTACGTCATTGGCAGACTCGTAAAGTACTTCATAACCTACATAGCGGGGAAGACAGGCTTCTCGGACTGGATGATAAAGTTCCACCTAGGGAGGGCGATCCTGAGGTCGGGTATGACCGTGGGCGAGTTCTTTGGTAAGGTCTCGATGTGGGTCGTACTGGTCGCTGGAACCTTGCTCGGGCTCGCCACGTGGTTCAGCCTTATCAACAACATTGCCGCCGCGGCGGTGATACTGGACATAGTAAACGTCTACGTCTTCGGCTTCGTGAAGGCCTTCATCG
>JAGDWK010000056.1 GCA_023256015.1 Thermogladius sp. | reverse complement strand
CGTAGTTCGCTATGCTCACGGTCGAGGTCTCGGGGTCGTAGGACAGGAGAGGCTTGGCCTTAACGCGAGTCCTGGTCAGCAGGCCTGTGACCTCAGGGCTGAGAGTGGGGGCGTAGACCTCGGGGATCGACAACTCGGCTAGGATGTCTCTCCTCTCGACCGATATCACGCGCAGGCTGATCACATGGCCCGTCTTCAAATCCACTACAGCAAGGAAGCTCCCGGCGGAGGCCACGTCGACAAACTTATCGAAATAGATGACCGGGTCTACGTCGAATACTACGAGCCCCCCCTCCTCGTCTATTAAGGAGGGGCTAGTCCGGGAGACGAAACCTATTATTTCCCCTAGCCTATTCGCCGTCTCGATAGCCTTACTAGCCCTCGAGCTCAACTCCCTGATGATCCTTTCACTCATGTAGGGCATCCATCGATATAATGTTCGATCTATGGACTTAAATACTGGAGGGTCGACTCGCGGTCCACGCCGACGGCTAACATTACATTCCTCGCGATTGCTTCGCTGAGCCTCTTGACCCTCTGGTCGGCGATGACGATACTTAGCGGGATGCCCGCGCCAGCGCAAACAGAGTCGAAGAGAACCGGCTGGATGTCTCCCAAGCTACTCGTGTTGCCGAGCGTCTCGACCCTGAAAAAGACGTAGCTCCCTGTCTCACCCCCCACGAACCTCCGAGGCACGCATATGTACCACATGCTCCTATCCACTTTCCTCCCGTCGATCTCGCTCCTGACGCGAATAGGCCCTAGGGCGAAGGGGGACGCCTTCTTTCCGACGAACATCCTCTCAGACAAGATCGACAGGTACGCGTGGTCGCTGACCTTCTCGACCCCCAGCTTAAACGGGTCGTTGCGCGACAGGATGTGTGTGTACTGTAACCTCTTGACGATGCCGAAGACCCTAGTGGAAGAGTCGATCTTCTCGATGATCCCGAGCCTCCTTCTCATCAGGAGACTCCAGTTCTCCTTGTAGACGTCTATGAGGCGGCTTCTTCCACGCGCCTCTGTAACCGGGTGTGTGGGGAGGAACAGGGGGCCGTCTAGGAAGACTAGCTCCCCCCAGCTCAACACGTTCTCGAGTACTAGGTTCTCGAGCTCTACGCGGTGCTCCTCGAGGGCGAGTGCCTTGTTGTACTCGGGCGGGTATGGGCGTGATGAGGGGTCTTTATACTCGACCCCCAGCTCCTCCAGCACGTTGTAGTTGAACGGCTGCACCTCCGGTATGACGAGTATGTACTTGTGGTCGCCTTGCGTCAATATCGAGGAGGGAGATGGTATATCGAACGCTTTGAGGCCTAGCCTACTAATCCCCGTCGCCGAGCCCACGGCTATGAACATGTACGGGGTGTCCACGACGCGGCTGCTGCTGTCCACGCCTACAATACCCTTTGGCACCGTCTGCGTACAGTATTCGCGGCCCAGCTCGTAGACCCCCACCTCCGACCCTTCCACGTCCCCGCTCTCGACGGACACGGTATACTGCCTAGACTCCTCTACTCTGACCACCCGACCCGAGCTTCTGCTTATCTCGTATAGTGCGCTGAGTATGCTGGCCACCAAACGTGTTTACCGAGTATTAATGTATCCTTTAAAATTGGTTTAATTATGTCTCTATAGCTTGAGCTGAGCCCGTTAGCGTGTCGGCCCATGGAGAAGCCCAAGAGAGTTCTGGTCGCCGGCGACTGGGACGCCGACGGCATCGTCTCGGCCGCCCTGCTGGTCTACACGCAGGAGAAGCTGTCACTCTACCCGCTCAAGAGCGTGAGCATAGTAGACAGGGTCCCCGTAGACCCCGATAGGTTGAGGTACATGCTCAACAGCATCTCGGCACCCTACGACCTGGTGGTCTTCCTAGACCTCCCATACGTCCCCTACACCGGCAACGTGCTGAAGATGATGAAACAGCACTTCGGAGTCGGGAAGATAATGTACGTAGACCACCACTTGTCAACACTGCAGCACGAGGAGGAGCTCAGGCAGATAGTAGACGTCCTCCTCGTAGACCACAGGCAACCAACGGTGGGCCTTTTAATGGACGAGCTCTCGAAGAACGGCATTAGGGTTCACAAGCGGCTCGAGAGCTTCGCAACGGCGGTCAGGTACATGGACGCCGGTAAGAGGGTGCCGCCCGAGTACATGAAGATATTCGAGATAACGAAGATGATCTCGAAGGCTTTGACAGCGGTCAGAGACGACGAGTTGTGGGTTAAGATCGTGAACTGGCTGGCAGACCCTACACCGCTACCGATGCCTCTCGACGAGCAGGTCATGGCGAGGGTCAAGGAGGTGATCGACAAGAGGGACAGCGAGCTGAGAGAGGTAGCCATGTCCCTCGCGATCGAGGCAGTCAAGGTCGGGGACCTCAGGTTCGTAGACGCGAGGAAGAAGTGGAAGAAGCGCGGAGCCACGGCACTGGCCTCCAAACTCGCAAGCATACTCAGAGCTCCCGTCGCCCTGCTGGTCGACACGAACAAGAACCACAGTCTCCTGGTGATTAAGGCCTCGCGGGGCAGAGCCTACAGGATAGCAAAGTACCTAGTAGGGGAGGGCGTGGCCTACGACATCGCGGGACACCCGAATCTCGCGATCGTCAGAGTAGAGAAGGAGATCGACAAGAAAACGATACTGGACGCCCTCCAGCAGGCCCTTTTCTACACTGCCTGAGCCCTGCAAAGGGTATTAAGGCCCCTGACCCCTACCTACACTCCTGAGGCATGGCGTTTTGCTCGAGGTAATCGTAACAAGGAGTTCGCTGACAAAGCACAAGCCCTGGTTCGACCACCCCGAGAACCCTGGTAGAGTGGTGAAGATCCTCGACACTCTCAAGAGGATGGGCTCGGTACCGTATAGAGTGTGGAGCGACGTAACGGACGCTGGGGAGGCTGTTGACGTAGCTAGCATGGTTCACAGCCGCGACTACGTCGAGAGGCTAGTCGACATTTCTAGGAGGGGTAGCGCTCTCCTGGACGGCGACACGTACGTTGCCCCTGACAGTCTCGAACTGGCTCTAGAGTCGTTCCTGCTCTCTTACAGGTTTGCGGGCGAGCTAAGAGGCGTCTCCTTCCTAGTTATCAGGCCCCCGGGACACCACGCCGGTAAGAGAGGCAGGACGAAAGGTGTCTCGAGCAACGGGTTCTGCCTCTTGAACAACGCAGCGGCGGGCGTTCTCGGCTTCAGGCACAGAGGCTTCAAGAACATCGCCATACTAGACTTCGACGTCCACCACGGAAACGGTACAATGGAGATATTCTACAGGGAGAGGCTCCTCCACATAGACCTCCACCAGCACCCCGACACCCTCTACCCGTACACGGGTTATCCCGATGAGATCGGGGAGGGCGAGGGGTTCGGCTTCAAGGCGAACTTCGTCTTCCAGCCGTACACGGGCGACGACTCTTACACGGCGGCACTAGACTACGTTGGAGACCTGCTCTCAAGGTACCAGCCCGACGCACTCGTGGTCTCTGCGGGCTTCGACGGATACGCGGGCGACGGGCTGGCGGACCTCTCGCTGTCTGAGGCGTCGTATTACAGGCTGGGGAGACTGGTGAGAGACCTGGCCGTTCCTACACTAGTAGTGCTCGAGGGAGGTTATACAAGGGGGCTTGAGGGGGGCTTCAGGGCCTTCGTCGAGGGGCTCGCTGGACTGGACAGGTCTTACACCCCAACAACCAGCCCTAGGGGCGTCGCCAGGTTTAACGAGCAGGTCAACAGGGGTGTTTATGAACAGCTGGCGAAAAGGGTGGGGTGATGTACGAGACCGAGGCTAAGATAAGAGTTAACGGCAGCAAGGAGGGCGTGGTAACCTGGTTCGCTAGCATGGGGTTCCAGTACGTTGACACCTGCTACGAAGAGGACGTCTACTTCACGCACCCCTGTAGGGACTTCGCCGCGACAGACGAGGCGTTGAGGTTTAGGTACAAGAGATGTAGTAGCGGTGATGCCTACCTCCTGACATACAAGGGGCCTAGGGTTAACGAGGGCTTCGTTAAGACCAGGCTCGAGCTGGAGACCAGGCTCGAAGAGGGCCAGGTGAAGAGTGTATTAAAGACGCTCGAGATGCTCGGGTTCACAGGAAGGTTCGTCGTGAGGAAGAGCAGGGTCATACTAAGAAACGGGGGGATAACGGTCAGCGTTGACGAGGTCGAGGGTCTGGGTGTCTTTGTCGAGGTGGAGGGTGGGGGTATCGAACCCCTATTGAGAGAGGTCGCCTCGGCTCCTTGGTTTGGCGGCTTCGTCGGTAAAACATATCTAGAACTCATGTTAGAGAAGAGTAAGGTGTGAGAATTGTCCCACCAGAAGCAAGCTGTCCGCGTGAGGGCCTCCGAGGGTCGCGTCCTCTCTCTGGTCTACAACAGGTTCGTGAAGGAGCAGGTCAGCAGGATGGGCGAGCTGACCGACCCCCGCGTAGTCTACGTCACCGACCTCGTGTCGTGCCACCACAAGTTCCACTTGAGGAAGCTGTACCCGGAGCTCTCCATCGGCTTCGAGCCCCCGGCGGTGGTGGGGAACCTGATACACGCGGGCGTGGAGTCCATAGTGCTCCAGCACGGCTTCGTCCCGGAGTACACCGTGGAGAAGCACGTGGACGTCGGCGGCTCCCTGTACGTCTTGAAGGGGAGGGTCGACGCCTACAACGTAGAGACGAGGGAGGTACTGGAGATAAAGTCGGTGAAGACCTTCCAGGGGGAGCCCTACGACCACCACGTCCAGCAGCTCAACATATACCTCAACCTCCTGGGCTCCCCCAGGGGCTACCTCCTCTACGTCTCGCACGACAGGATAGTGGAGTACGTTGTGGAGACCTCCCACGTAGACGTCGAGGAGGAGGTGGCGAGGCTCCTAGCGGACGAGAAGCACCCGCTCTACCCCTGGGAGTGCCGCTACTGCCCGTACAGGAAGATATGCCCGTACAGGAGACCAGAGGGCGAGGCCGAGCGCGAGGCGACACTGTGACGGTAAAGCTCGCGTCAGGGGGTAACCGGTTCAAGTAGCGTCTATGTTTCTCTGCTCTCGGTTTTCCAGCAGTTTACGAGGGGTCTTAGCTACACTACCAGCCCGGCCCCTGTAGCCATGGCTACGAGAACGTGCGTGCGTGGGGTTGACAGCGACTATTACAGCCGAACTGGGCCTCGGATGGCCAGCGTGCCCTTTGTTTTGTCGTGCCACGGCAGTGCTGAAGGGTCCGTCAGCACTCAAGACCCATTTCATCCCATCGAGGTAGTCAAATACCCGAGCTCATCACTCGAATAGGTACATGGTTGTCTAGGCGTTTAAAGTGTTGCCCACTCAACCGGCCGTTGGCTTACTGGGTTTAATAGGTGTGAGGGCCATTTTCTCTCCTCGGTACCTGCTCTGAGGGTGCCCAGGGTGGAGAGGGACAGGGTGGGCAGGACCATACTGCTCCTCGCCCTTCTGAGCGTAGCTGGCGGCCTCCTCAAGATCTACGGCAGTCTCACCGGTGGTTCGAGGGCCGTGTTCGTCGACGCTATGACGTCGATAGGCAACAGCGTCACTATAGCCCTGACCTACAAGTACTTCAGGGAGAGCTTGAAGCCCCCCGACCTCGACCACCATTACGGTCACTACAAGATGTTGATGGGGGCCCCCGTGTCAACCCTAATGGTCTACTCTTTCGTAGCGGGGGTCGTGTTATTCGACCTAATAGAGTCCTACGGAAACCCCTACAAGGTGGGCTACGAGTCCCCTCTTTTCGCGGCGCTAGCGGTCGTACCCTACGGAGTGGCAGTGGCCATATCGAAGAGCTCGAGGAGCTTCCTAGCCGTATACGGGGGCTTCACAGTTATCGAACTCATTGAGAGCTCTGTCTCTATAGCGTCGTCCATCGGCGGAATGGCGGTGAGTTACACGATCGACTACGCTGGAGCGCTAGTCTTGCTGGGCTACCTGCTCTTCGAGCTGGTGTCCAGCTTCCGAGAAGTCATCCTCTCCTACAGCGACGTGGCCCCGAACGACGTCGTCGAGAGAGTTCACGCCATAGTCAAAGAGCTCAACGTCGAAGTCTCGAGGGTGAGAGTCAGGAAGGTAGCCGACGGGCTGTACCAGGGAGACGTAGTCGTAAGGGTCAGGCCGGGGACTCCTGTAGAGGAGGCGCACGCTATCATGGACAGGGTCGAGAAGGAGCTGGCCAAGCACGGTATCGAAGTGGTGGTCCACGTCGAGCCGTAGGTCCCCCGCGCGTCTAGCCCGCCTTCTTTATCACTAGCTCGTCGTCAAGTCTAACACCGAGTTCGCGGGACGCGTCGCCCATGTTCACCCCTAGCTCGAGGTAGTCGAAGCTGCTTATGTAGCAAGCCAGCTCTCCCACCTTGACTAAGCTGAAACTGCGAGTAAGAGTGCACTCCCTCCTCACACTCCCCGCCTCTACTAGCAGCGTGTCGCCCATCCTCCAGCCGAGCGAGTCCAAGAGCCAGGGCTCAACGTTGGTCAACACATTCCCGTACACGTCTATGTATATGACCCTCGCTCTCACGGCCCCACCGTGGACCGAGGGCTTGGGTATCTCGATCACCTGTATACTGTTCGAGTCCACTCTCGCGCCCAGCTCGCTCAGCGGCACTCCGAGGCTGGCGTAGGCCGCCACGGGGGCGAATATGTCCCTACCGTGGAACGTCCCGGACACCTTCTCCAGGCGGTACCTCGACTCACCTATGTCGTAGACCTCCTCGATGCCGTCCTCTATTGCCAGGAGCGAGAGCAGCCCGTTGTCCGGCCCGACGAGGATGTAGTTTCTCGTCTTTACCAGGATGCTCCTTCTCTGGCTGCCGACTCCCGGGTCTACGACAGCCACGAAGATCGTGCCTGGGGGGAAGTACTTCGCGGAGGACTTTAGGATCAGGGCGCCCTCTCTAATGTTCTGTCTCTCGACCCCGTGCGTCAAGTCCACTATCTCGGCGGCGGGGTTTATCCTCTTGATGACGCCCTTTAGGATCCCCACGTACGGGTCCTTGTAGCCGTAGTCCGTTAACAGGACGATCAAAGGCATGGCAAGCCCCCAGCTAAAGACACATTATTATAGGCGCCTATAACTAAGTCTTAAATAGCCGGGGATGAGTACGACGGGCGGCCTGACACGTGATGACCCATTGTAGCACTAACCCGGCCCAGGGTTAAACCGCCCAGAGAGAAAGCGGCTCAAGCCTCAGCTTCAACCGGTCCTAGAAGGGGGAATGGTCGTAGAATCATTAACCCCCTTACCAGACATGGTTATTTAGTGGAGCCCGATGATTGACAGCGGATAATCGGATGAGTTGGTGAAGAGTTACGTGGATGAGGGCCGTTTTAAGCTTTAAAAGAAGAAGTCTAATCAGATAGATGGGGGCCCGTAGCTCAGCTTGGTGGAGCGCCCGGCTGATAACCGGGAGGTCCGGGGTTCGAATCCCCGCGGGCCCACTCTCCTAAAGGCCGGCTAAATACTCCACTATGCTGGGGGGTTGGACGAGCAGGTGCTCGCCTTTCTCGAACGCCACTTCGCCCCCCACGAACACGACCTGCGGCCCTCCCCGCATGGCCACTACTACTGGGCTCAGCTTACTGAGAGGCAGGGATAGTACTGGGTCGGACAGGTCGTAGACAACGAGGTCGGCCAGAGAGCCCCTCTCAACGAAGCCGCTGTCGAGCCCGAGAACCCTGTACGGCTGGACAAGGGTCCTTAAGAGAGACTCGGGGTTGTCGGACTTGGAGAACCAGGCCTGCGGGCTTCTCGAGTGCTCTCGTCGCGTGTCGAGTATGAGGCACTTGTCTCCTATGCTGCGGGGGTCGCAGACGACCTCCCCCCACCTGCCTATCAACCTGTTGTCGAAGACGAGCATGCCCTCTTCAACGAGGATGTTGTAGACTCCCGGCTTCGCGCAGGGTTTTGAGGATATTACGGCAGCCGTTAAACCGTGTTTGCTGATCACGCTGGAGACCTTGCAGTCAGGGGTATCCTCTAGTATGGGGAGCGTGACGCCGTTCGCGTACGCCGTGCTAAGGGATGCCAGAACGAGCTTTTCAACTGTGCCCTCGTCCGTTGGGGGCTGTACGGGATCTAGGCCTCTAAACGGGAATTCCACGCCTGGTACTAGGGCGCTGAAACCGTGTACGACCAGCGCCGGCTTTTCGTATCTCAGCACGAGCTCCGACAGTTCATACTCTGGCTGCGGCTCCTCACTCACGTCTCTAATCTTACCCCCGTCGATGAACAAAAAACCTTTCTCGACCCCTCTCGACCCGTAATAGTACACCTCTCCGTGTATCAGCGTCCTCAGGCTCATCTCGGCCACCGCGCCTACTCAACTTATGCTGTAAGTCATTATACATAAACTTTTATCTGTGGACCGCCTTTAGTAATCGTGTGAGGGGTGCGGCGTGAAGGGGTGGTGGGGCCGGCTTCTGAGAGTAGACCTTTCTAGGGGGAAGACTAGCGTCGTAGACATCGACAAGAGGATACTCCTAGACTACATGGGTGGCAGAGGCCTCGCGATAAGGATCCTGTGGGATTACAACCCCCCGGGAGTGGACCCTCTATCCCCCTACAACACACTTGTGATAGCCTCGGGTCCGCTGTCCGGCCTGCCTCTGCCTAGTAGCGGTAAGCTCGTGGTGGCCTCCAAGAGCCCGCTGACGAACGGTTACGGTGACGGGAACATCGGTAGCATGGCGAGCCACCACCTCAAGAGGGCTGGTTTCGACGCGATCGTGATCCAGGGCAAGGCTAAGAAGCCCGTCTACCTGTACATCGAGAACGATAAAGTGAGTATAAACCCGGCAGACGACCTCTGGGGCCTCGACTCGTTCAGCGTGGAGGACAAGCTAGTTAGGGAGCACGGGAAGAACGTGGGCATCTTGACGATAGGACCTGCCGGCGAGAAGATGGTGAGGTATGCTACTGTTGTCTCCCAGAAGGGGAGGAGCGGCGGCCGTCCCGGGATAGGCGCTGTGATGGGCAGTAAGAACTTAAAGGCCGTTGTAATAAAGGGCACCCTCCAGCCCCCCGTCCACGACCTGGACTCCCTGAGGAAGACGGCCGAGGAGGCCTACAAGAAGATCATGGAGGCAGAGGGCTATGACTACTGGGTAAGGCAGGGTACGATGGCGACGATAGTGTGGAGCCAGCAAAACAGCGTGCTACCGACCATGAACTTCAGGGAGGGCGTGTGGGAGGAGTACGAGGGTATATCAGGGGACTTGATGGAGAAGCTTAAAGTCGACAGGCGGGCCTGCCCCTACTGCAACATGGGCTGCGGCAACGTGATAGAGGACGAGCTCGACGAGCTCAGCGAGCTGGACTACGAGAACGTGGCGATGCTGGGCAGCAACATACTGTTGGGCGACCTGAGGAAGGTGGCGGACATAAACAAGCTTGCCGACAAGTACGGTCTCGACACGATCTCGCTGGGGAACTCGATAGGATTCCTGATGGAGGCCAGCGAGAAGGGCTTCGTTAGGGAGAGGGTCGAGTGGGGCGACTACAAAGTGGTGAGGGAGCTCACCGAGGACGTGGCGCTTAGGCGCGGCTTGGGCGGGTTCCTCGCGGAGGGCGTCATGAGGATGAGTACGGCGCTCGGAGGCGAGGCACTCGAGTTCGCAATACACGTTAAAGGCCTCGAGGTCTCGGCCTACGACTGCCACGCAGCCCCAGCGATGGCGCTCGCATACGGCACCTCGCCTATAGGTGCTCATCACAAGGACGCCTGGATCATAAGCTACGAGGTCAGGACGGACAGGCTCGGATACACGAGGGAGAAAGTCGAGAGGCTTGTGTACCTTCAGGACGTGAGAGGAGGGATGTTCGAGTCTTTAACCGTGTGTAGGCTCCCGTGGGTGGAGTTAGGGCTAGACCTCGACTACTACTTGAAGATGCTGAGCCACGTCACGGGTATCGAGTGGAGCTGGGGCATGATACGCGAGGTCGCAAACAGGATCTACACGTTGATAAGGGCCTTCTGGATAAGGGAGTTCGACGGGTGGAGCAAGTACTACGACTACCCGCCGGCTAGGTGGTTCAAACACCCGTTGACTAAGGGCCCATACAAGGGTGTCAAGCTAGACCCTGCGAAGTACGAGCAGATGCTCCAGGAGTACTACGCTCTGAGGGGCTGGGACAGCAACGGCGTACCGAAGCCCGAGACCCTCAGTAAGCTCGGACTAACGTTCGTCGAAGACGCGTTGAAGAGAGTTGGAGTACTGGTATGATAGCCATAACGGGGAGAGTAGTCTCCGGTCTCGGCGAGGGGGCTCTCTACGTAGACTTGTACAGGGTGTTTTTTATCAAGTATCTAGAGATAGACCCTTTCCCCGGCACCCTCAACATCGAAGTCGACAACCCCGTCTACGTGAGCGAAGTTCTCGGAATGGTCAACCCTGTGAGAATACCACCACCTAGACCTGGCCTCGGCGACGTGTTGGCGTACCCGGCTCTAATTCACAATTTCCGCGTCTACGTTGTGAGGCCCGAGAAGACGAATCACCCACCGAGGATAGTGGAGATCGTTTCCGAGAGGTATCTGAGAGGCTACCTCAGGCTGAAAGACGGGGACCCTGTCACGGTCGTTTTACTAGCGTGAGATGGCACAAGTCGCTATTATTGTTTAAAACAGGTTTCACGATATATGTTAAGAGTGTCTCGTTAACGCATGAAGGCTCGACTCTTTAAGGCGCTTACCATGTCAAGCAAGACCTCAGCTGTTAGGATTGTGAACTTCACTAAGCGCTTCGGGAGCTTTACTGCCGTGGACAGCTTGAACTTGGAGATATACGACAGGGAGATCTTCGGCTTCCTAGGCCCAAACGGCTCCGGTAAGACGACGACCTTGCTCACGATAGCGACAGTCTACAAGCCGACCAGTGGCGACATATACGTGTACGGCCACAGCGTGACGAAGGAGGACTACGAGGTAAGGAGGCTTGTCGGGATAGCGTTCCAGGACCCGAAGGCGCTGTGGATAGATAAAGTACAGGACATGTTGGAGTGGCATGCTAGGGTGGTCGGGCTCAGCAGAGTGGAGGCCAAGAACGTTGTTAAAGAGGTTCTGGAGACTCTCGAGTTGTGGGATCACAGGAACAAGTACTTCTACCAGCTAAGCGGGGGCACGCGCAAGAAAGTCGAGTTAGCAAAGGTACTCATCCAGCGTCCACGGCTGGCTATACTGGACGAGCCCACGGCCCAGGTGGACGTGCCCACGAAGCACAAGCTCTGGGATATCATTAAGATGATGAGAGACGAGGGCTCGACTATAATAATCGCCACGAACGACATGTTCGAGGCCGAAAAAGTCTGCGAGCGGATCGGCATCATATACAAGGGTAGGCTGGTCACGGTCGACACTATTAGCGGCCTAAAGGACAAGATACCCAAGGGCGACGTAATAGAGGTCACGATCGAGGGCGACGGGTTGAGGGACAGGTTATTGAACATGTTGAGCGAGATAGGCAGGGTAGACTACAGCGGCAACATCATAAGGGTCTTCGTCGAGAGAGCCGAGGAGAAGGCCTTGTTCGTTGCGGACATGTTGAGGTCTGCCGGGGTTAAGGTAAAGTCGCTGATGATCAAAGAGCCCACGCTAGACGACGTCTTCATGTACTTTACGGGGGCAAGGCTCATTGAGAGCAGTCAGTAGCCGAGACCTCGTAGACCTCCTCCACGTGATAGAGTGGGACGTTAGGAAGCTCAGACGCCAGACTCTTTTCGTGGCTATGAGGACAACGTGGTTCATACTACAGGTCATAGTATTCGGTACGAGCATCTCCCTGCTCGTCAGTTCCTTCCCGGGTCTCAACTACTACGACTTCTACCTCCTCGGCGTCTTCACGGCGCTTGTCTACTCTGTCAGTATAGCTCGGGGTTACGAGATCGCAGACGAGTTCGACGAAGGTATTGTAGAGTACCACTTGGCGCTCCCGGTGAAGAGGAGCACGCTAGCCCTGGGGCGCGTCCTGGGAGGGTCGGTGGCCTCGTTCCTCTTCACCCTCCCAATGTACGCCTTCATAATGTTCATGATCAGGCCGGACAACGCCTTTTACGTCCTCGTATCCCTCGCAGCCATATACTTGTTCTCGGCGGGGGTAGTAGGCTTGGTAATAACGGTCGTCCTGAGCGTCAAGTCAACCGATGCCACAGACATCTTAATGGGGGTTATCGACGCCCTCCTCGTCAGGCTCAGCACGGTGTTCTACCCGGCCCCGGTGATAGCGAAGGTGCTACCCTACTACTACGCGTCTCTCGCCAACCCCATATCGAGCGTGTCCGACTTCCTGAGGGTTTTGTTCCTACCCGAGTACGTGGTCTACGCTAGCCTCCCACCCCAGGGCCAGGTAGCCTACATCGTGGGTCTCGCGGTGGGCTTCTCGTACTTGGCGATATACGTCATCTCGCATAAACTCGAGGCGGGTGGCTGGAGGTAAGGTCTGAAATGAAGAGCGTACTCGTCATAGCCGCTAGGGACTTGAAGAGGTTCTGGAGTTACAGGTTCTGGCTGGCTGGGCAAATAGTGATGAACGTCGCGGACATAGTGATCTTCGGCCTGTTGTTCAACAACATGATCAACAGGAGCCTTATACCCGACTACATCAAGTTCGTCACGCCCGGCATACTCTCCCTAGCGCTGTTCATATCCAGCTTCAGTATAGGGAGGGAGGTGGGCGTGGAGCTCAGGCGGGAGGTGTCGGACTACCTATTGTCGCTACCTGTGTCGAGGGTAGAGCTCGTACTGGGCAGGTTCACTGGTGGCGCCTTGAGGGGCCTCATATACCAGTCCGGGTTCATCGTGTTGGCGATGCTGCTCGTCGGCGTCCCCAGCGGTTACGCGTGGTTGGTGGTGGCCTACACTTCGATAACCCTCTCCTTCGCGATGTCGGGTCTCTCAATAGCTCTGTCGACAGTGACGAGGGACTTCAACCTGCAGGCCACAATAAGGTCGGTGGTCTACTACGTCTTGTTCTTCTTCTCCAATATCTTCTACCCCCCACGGGTTATTGCCGCGAGATTCGGGGGGTTCGCCGACGCAGTCGCGTACTCACCTCTATCTATCGCTACCTCGCTGTATAGGTGGGCTTTCGGTTATACCTCAGAAGTCGACGTCGCGGTCGACAGTTTGCTGCTGGCTGCTTGGACAGCAGTACTGCTGCTCGCGTCTTACTTCCTCTACTTGAGGAACTTGACGAAAAAAGGTTGATTGCCTTTAACACGTCCCAAAGCGCTTACTCAGCTTCTGCGGTAATTGTAAAACCGCTGTGGATTTTCCTCATCCTGTCGCCGTATACTTTCAGCAACTCGGCTTCGCCTCTTAAACCGGTGCAGTGGCCTGCGTAGACCTCCTCAACGCCCTCGTTCTCGAGCTCGCTTACGACTCTACTAACAGTCTCAGCGTCCGCGTTAGCGAGGTGAAGGCCGCCCAGGACTACAAGCTCGTCCCCGCCCGCGGCCTTCCTAGCTTTCCTCACAATGTTTGAAATACCGCTGTGCGAGCAACCAGCTAGGACGAGCGTTGTACTGCCTAGTCTGATAGCCATGCCGGTGTCGTCGAGTACAGGGTCGTCGACGAGCTCACCCTCTCTCAGCTTCTTAAAGCCTTTCACAGCGTACTTGTTGTCATAGTACCTCTCGACCTCCCCGAGGAACCACGTGCCTGGTGCTAACTCGAACGCGCTTTTCGTGAGTAGGGTCCTAAACCTCTCCAGGGCTCCCCTAGACTCATCCGTGAGCCCTATATACCTTAGGCCTTGCTCGCCGACGGAGTAGGCCGGCTCTAGGATCCCCGGGTGGGCTATGACCGTCGCCTTTTGGTTGACCTTTGCTACACCGGGAATGCCGCCCGTGTGGTCCCAGTGCCTGTGCGAAACAACCACATAGTCTACGAGCCCCAAGTCCAGGCCAAGCCTTCTCGCGTTGAACAGCAGGACCCTACTCGTGGCGCCGGTGTCGAACAAGACCCTCTTTACCAGCCCGTCACTGTACCTCAACTCGACTAAGGTGCTGAACCCGTGCTCGCCGAGCAGCCCCTCGGTGAACCCGGCGTAGTCGTCCACTAAGACGACGAGCCTTATCGAGGACAGCTCTCTCATAGTAACCCCTAAGAACGAGACTGGATTTACACTGTTAAATAATCGCCTAACGCGGGGGAGAGCATGTGCCGCCGCCGGGATTTGAACCCGGGTCACGGGCTCGAAAGGCCCGCATACTTG
>JAGDWK010000024.1:10335-14393 GCA_023256015.1 Thermogladius sp. | reverse complement strand
GGATGAGCGAGCTCTTAAACAAGGTGCTGAACAAGGCGCTTGAAGCCGTGGAGTCTGATAAAGAGGTGTCTACCAGGGTCTTCAGGGGGGTGAGCGCGCTCCTCTCGCAACTCCGCTCTCTCGCCTACGAATCAAAGAGCCACGAAGAGTTCTCAGCCCTGAGGTCTAGTGTGATAGAGAGACTGGGGGAGCTGGGTAAAAAACTAGGGCTAGACCGGGAACTCGGCTCACTTGATCGAGCTCTTTAAGTACTCCACTCCAAGACCGAGGTACGCCAGTACTTCGATGAACCCCAGCATCTCGGAGGCGCTCCCAAACGTCTTCTTGATTGTGTATGCGTCCAGTCTCTCTGCCCCCGTCATCTCGGCTACATCGGCCACTAGGTTGTCCCTGAACTTCACCGCGAGAGTGTAGGGGGGCTGGAGGAGTATCTTGAACTCGTGCTTGCTCTTCAACCTGTCAACGGCCGTCCTTAGACCCTTGTCTAGCTCGTCTAGTACTCTATTCAGCGACGGGTAGACTGCTGCGTACCGGGAGAGCCCCTTCTTCAGCTCGACGAATACGATATTCGTGGAAAGGGTCTCTACTTCGCTCCTCAAGTGAGCGTCGCCCGCCACTAGGATGACCGGGACGCCTTTCTCCCTCGCGTAGAGGGAGTTTATCAAAAACTCGCTGGCCTTAACCCCGTTAACGTACACCTCGTAGAATACCCTTCCACTCATCGTGTGGTCTAGGAAGCCCTTCGTGGTCCCGGCCGCTGAGTGGTAGCCTATGAACAAGGCCGCGCTAAAGCTCCCGTCTAGCATGGTCAACATCGAGTATGGTCGTGGGTAGCCCTGTACGAGGTAGACGCCGTCGGGGACAGAGGCGTAGTCTATGTTCGTCATTAGCCCGTGGCTATCTGCCAAGTACACCTCGCTGAAACCCAGCTCGAGTAGTCTCTTGGAGACGAACTCGGATATCCTAGTCATGACCTTGACAGCCGTCGAGAACTGTGTCTTATCAGGGCTCGTCATAGTGGTTGAGGCGATGCCGGGCAGCCCCTCTAGGTCTATCGATACGTACGCCTTCATATACACCACGTTTAAACTCTTATTAATTGTCTAGGATATATAGGTAAAAACAAACCTAGCGTTTACTCAGGAGGATGAGTTTTGTCTAAGGGTTTGTTTGAGGGAGCTTTAGACGTGGTAGTCCTAGACGTCGACAACGAAGACGTCACGCCTATCGAGATCTACAGCGCGCTCTCAAGGATCGCGGTTGCCAAGAAGAACAGGAGGTTCAACTTGGTCTTCTTGACCAAGCTCGACCACGTTAAGTTCTACGAGCGTTACCG
Organism: Thermogladius sp.; assembly: GCA_023256015.1. Taxonomy (GTDB): domain Archaea; phylum Thermoproteota; class Thermoprotei_A; order Sulfolobales; family Desulfurococcaceae; genus Thermogladius. Next base: position 13,057 of record JAGDWK010000024.1, on the reverse strand, counting down.
CGACATGATTTCGAGCAACATCTCTCTAACGCTATCGATCAAGAGGGTGAGGGTCGAGAGCTGTGAGGACGCTTTAAAGAACCTCGGCACGCTTATAACCGGCGCAAGGATACCTATCATTGTGGCCAGCGAAAAGTGCGCTAACCTACTGAAGGGCTTCTACAACGCCGAAGTCGAGGTGGTCTAGTGGGCTACGACGTGGTCCTCACAACAGACAGAACTATGATGACCAACCACCACGGTAAAGAGTTCCTGGGGTTCGTGGCGACCGGCCCTCCGATAGCTCTACCGGAGAAAGTGTGGCTCTGGATAACGGCGCCAAGACCTAAAGTCGACGAGGAGGGCAAGCCCCTGGAGGCACCTTACGGGATGAGGAAGATTGAGGCCAAACTCGTCGAAGCCGGGTTCAAAGCCGCCATTATCGACCCCGACCACCTGGGGAAGCACCTCGACTCTATGAAGGTCCTCATGTTCAGCCACCACGACTACTTCGCATACGGGCCCCCAAGCAGCGAGTGGTGGAGTATCACCGGCCTAGAGCCGGTGAACAGGAGGAGTTTTAAGCGGCTCATGGAGAGCCCGCCTGTGAGGAGGGCTAAAGAGAAGGGGGTCAAGTTCATCGTGGGCGGGCCCGCCGCCTGGCAATGGCTCTGGGAGCTCGACCTTTGGAAGAAGTGGGGCGTCGACACGGTGATTGACGGGGAGGGGGAGAGGGTTGTGGTAAAGCTGGTCGAGAAGGCGCTTAACAACGAGGAGCTACCGGAGTACGTCTACGTGGGTCCGTCCGACTCCCCCAGCCTCGACGAGATCCCTGTCATTAAGGCCCCCAGCGTGAACGGCCTCGTCGAGATAATGAGGGGTTGCCCGCGCGGGTGCAAGTTCTGTAGTGTCACCTTGAGGCCCCTGAGGTTCATCCCGCTGGACAAGATCCTGGCCGAGGTCGAGGTTAACGTCAGGAACGGCGTGAAGGGCGTTATACTCCACAGCGAGGACGTCCTACTGTACCAAGCAGACGGCGTTAAGCCGAGGCCGGAGCCCCTTATCAAGCTCCACAAGGCGGTGCTCGAGAAAGTGGGTGACGGCAGCTTCGCCTGGTCTCACGCTAGCCTGGCGGCTATCAAGTACGCCGAGGAAGAACACCGTTTGATCTCAAGGCTCATGAACGATTACGTGCTGACCAATGGCAGAAAGTTCCTCGGAGTAGAAGTGGGGATCGAGACCGGGAGCGTCAATTTGGCCAAGAAGATAATGATAGGCAAGTCTGCCCCGTACCCGCCGGAGATGTGGCCCGATATAGTCGAGGACGCGTTCCGCATAATGCACGAGAACAACATAATCCCTGCCGCGACCCTAATACTGGGGCTCCCAGAGGAGACGCCCGACGACGTCGTCAAGACCTCCGAGCTGCTGGACAGGCTGAGGCCCTACAGGAGCATCATAGTCCCCATGTTCTTCGTACCGATGGGCGCCCTCAAGAAGGGCGAGTGGTTCTTGAAAGACCACGTAAAGAGGGAGCACATAGAGGTGCTCTACAAGACCTTGAAGCACACAACGTATTGGGCGAGGGAGATCATGAACAAGTACTACCTCTCCTCGCCCCTCCACGCGCCTCTGCGCTTCATACTCAGGTACTTCGTGTGGTACGTGAACAGGAGGGCCGACGAGTTCATTAAGAGCCTAGAGTATCAGTTAAAAAGCTAATTTCGTCGATATCTATCACAAACATCAATTACAAGGCAACGGTGGAGTAGATGGAGAGATTGTACATCACCACGCCGATATACTACCCTAACGCCCCCCCTCACATAGGGCACGCCTACACGACCGTTTACGCGGACGTCCTTGCCAGGTATAACAGGTTGGTGGGTAGGAAAGTCTTCTTCTTGACGGGCAACGACGAGCACGGCCTCAAAATACAGAGAGCGGCCGAGAAGGAGGGTATTACCCCGAAGGAGTTCGTGGACAAGATGGCCGGTGTCTACAGGCAGTACTGGGTTATGCTCAACATAAGCTACGACCACTTCATAAGGACGACGGACGGCTACCACGAGAAGGTCGTGTCGGAGGCTTTCAAGAGGCTCCACGAGAAGGGGTTGATCTACAAGGCCAAGTACGCCGGCTGGTACTGCGTGGACTGCGAGAGGTACTACTCGCCCGGCGAGTACGTACTGGTCGACGACAAGCCTCACTGCCCAATACACAACAAGCCCCTAGAGTGGCTGGAGGAGGAGACGTACTACTTCAAGCTGAGCGAGTTCAAGGACTACGTCACTAAGACGCTGTCCGAGACCGACATCGTCTACCCGCCATCCTACGCCAAGGAGGTATTGAACCGCGTCCAGGCCGAGGGCCTGAGGGACGTCTCCGTGGCCAGGCCGAAAGACAGGGTCGCGTGGGGCATACCCGTTCCCTTCGACCCGGACTACACCATCTACGTGTGGTTCGACGCTCTGCTCAACTACGTCAGCGGGATAGGATACATGACAGACGAGGCCCGGTTCCAGGAGTACTGGCCGTGGGCGCACCACGTCATAGGGAAGGACATACTGTGGTTCCACACGGTGGTGTGGTTCTCCCTCCTGAAAGCCCTCGACATACCCCCTCCCAGGAGGCTGATCGTACACTCCTTCCTGATAAACAGAGGCCTAAAGATCGGGAAGAGCGCTGGAAACGTGATCCCCATCGAGTTCCTCGTGGAGAGGTACAACGGGAGCGACGGCGC
>JAGDWK010000024.1:3309-10235 GCA_023256015.1 Thermogladius sp. | reverse complement strand
ATAGACCTAATGGACTCAATATACAACTCTGAGCTGGCCGACACCTACGGCAACCTCGTGAGGAGGGTGGGGGTCCTAGCGGCCAAGAAGGTGAAGGGGAAGGTGTACAGGAGGGACGTGGACAAGAAGATAGAGGAGAGCATCGAGACAGCCCTGGGCAGGTACGTTGAAGACATGGAGTCCCTCGAGGTGTCCAAAGCGCTCTCGGAAGTCCAGGAGCTTGGTAAAGCCCTGAACACCTACATAAACGAGGTCAAGCCCTGGGAGAAGAGCGACCCGAGCAAGGAGCTCTACAGCCTCCTAGAGGGCATAAGAGCCGTGACCGTCATGCTTTCACCCGTAACGCCGAGGGCTTCGACAGTGATATCCGAGAGCTTCGGCTTCAAGCTGGTATCCCCACGCGACTTCAGGGTGGGCAGTGTGGAGAGGTACAACATAGTCGAAGCCCCCATACTGTTCAGGAAAGTGCAGGCTAGAAGGGAGTCTCCAAGTGGTGGGGAGAGTCCACCTAGCGGTTGACGTAGGGGCGACATGGACCAGGCTCGCCGTCGCCGTCAACGAGGTGTTTGTCAAGAAGGTAGTAGTTAGGACCCCCCGCGAGGGCGGCAGGCTGGCAGTCGCAGAGGAGGTCGCCCGGACGTTCGAGAAGGAGTTCAAGGAGTACCGCGAGAAGGTCGAGGCCGTAGGCATCGGCACCATCGGCCCCCTAGACATGAGGCGGGGGGTTGTCGTGAACACCCCAAACCTCCCCCTGGGGACGTTCGAGCTTAAGAGGCCGCTCGAAGACTTCTTCAACAGGCCGGTGTACGTGGTGAACGACGCTGTGGCCGGCGTCCTGGCCGAAAAGTACTATGGAGAGGGCGTGGGCTACAACAACCTCGTCTACGTCACCATCAGCACTGGCGTGGGGGGAGGGGTCATAGTGGACGGCCGCGTCATACTAGGGAAGGACGGTAACGCGCACGAGATCGGGCACATCGTCGTTAACTACGACTCGGGCCTCAGGTGCGGCTGCGGCGGCTACGGCCATTGGGAGGCGTACGCTGGGGGGGCCAACATACCCAGGCTCGCTAAGTACGTTGCCGAGAGGAATCCCTCGGTAGTAAAGGTGTCCGTTATCGGTGAGAAGGCCGCGAGCGGGTCGTTAGAGCCGCGCGAGGTATTCGAGGCGGCCAGGAGAGGCGACCCGCTGGGCCGGCTGATCGTCGACGAGATAGTCAAGGCGAGCGCTGCGGGCCTCGCCAGCGTGATAAACGCGTACGACCCGGAGTACGTATCGATCGGAGGGAGCGTATTCCTGCACAACACCGACCTACTCTACCAGCCCGTCGTTGAGATCGTTAAAAAGAACATTGTGGTGAGGCCTCCCGTCATAGCCCCCACGAAGTTGGGGGACGACGTAGTACTGTACGGCGCCCTAGCGCTCGCTGTCTACAGGCCCGTCTAGGCTTGACTCCGGGTTCGCCTAGTGTAGGCGGCTCGCTATCAAGGACGTCTCTACGGCGGCTGCCGCCAGCAGGACAAGCGAGCCCACCGCGATGGTCTTCCATGGAGAGCCTTTCCCGCCCGCAAGTTGAGCTGACGCCACGGTGAATACGGCGTAGCCGAGCAACTCGATGGGGGTGTGGGGCATTATGAAAAGTAGTGGCGTGGCCTCGCCGCTGGCTAGTAGAGCCCCGTATATCACGCCAGTGTTAGACAGGCCGTAGCCCACTACGAGGGGGCCTAGTAGGGGCGGAGTGGAGGACATAGCTATGGAGAAGTTGTTGAGGAAAATGTAGAAGAGAATGCCGAGAAAGCCGAGTTTGTAAGCCTCACTCGCCAACGACTCGAAGAGCTTTGCCAGGTTTGTGTACGTTGTATAGCCGGCAAACCCCACGAGCGTGGAGAACGCCAGCCCTAAGTAGATAAGGCCGTAGCTAACCGCGAGCCCTCTGATGGGCTTGTCCGAGAGCTTCAACCCCGTGTAGGACAGCGCGAGCCCGAGTACTACCGCGAAGTGGACGTGGGCGTACAGGCCGAGCCACGCTAAGAGGGCGTCTAGCCCTCCCACTGCTAGAACAACCCCTAGGACAGCGTTCAGCGTTAAGTCTGGGTGGTCTACCCCTAATAGCCCCCTCCTTGAGGGCGGGTTTGGGTGCTGACCGTGAATTTCCTCAACGTGCTCGTTGTAGAGCGAGACGACTCTCCACGCCCAGTAGGAGAGGTATAGCCCGAGCGTCGCGGCCGTTAAAAAGACGTCTCTCACGAGGTCCCCAGGGCCGACGGGCTCGATCGTCCACACCCCGAACAGGGCTTTCTCTTCAACTCTAATGTGCTCTCTAATACTCTTCTCCACGTAGTATAGGATCGCTATGTAGCCTATCCCGCCGACTAGTAAGTTGAGGAGTAAACCGGTTACAGGGGAGGGCAGGCTCCTAACCTCCCTCCTCTCCTGTAGGTAATTAAGCACGTTCTCGAAGTTCTCCTTTCTAGACCAGTAGTAGACAACTACAGCGCTGTCGTAGAAGTGTAGAGAGGCTTTCTTTAGCAGCGTGTAAGACGCGACGGCTGACGACACGAGGAAGCCGGCGAACATGACTGTGAGGGCTCCCAGGACTAGCCAAGGCACAGAGCTCGAGGTGATGAAGTAGGCTAGCTCGGCGATCAATCCCACGGAGGCGGGGAATAGGAGTAGCCCCGGTAGCACGAACAGGCCCTTGCCGATCTTCTCGAACTTCATACCCCTTACGTACTCCTCGACCAGCGCGTAGTCTCTAACAGTCTCGCTCATGGAACTCCCGCTCGGCCTTGACATGATTTTGGCTGGAAAACTAAATATAGTTTAGAGTTTAGACCGTGCAGTTTGCGCCGCAGACCTTCGCCAAATATACGGCCAGCTTTTTGTCATCGGACGACATGTACCTCAAGTACTCGTCTACGAACCCCATGAAGTCGATTAAGAAGTCGCGGTAATTTTTTCTCCTGTAATTCGATATCACGTCGTTAAGTGCGTCCAGGAACTCCGCGTGCCTCTTCAAGTGGTTGTCGTAGCCCTGTTTGTCGTAACGGAAGTAACCGTACTTTACCATGAGGGCCTCTTCAAGCTTGAAGTGCCTGTTCCTCGTGTGGTCGACTAGCGTCTGGAGATCTCTGCCGGCACCTTCTATGTCCCCCTCCACGATTTTGTCGAAAACGTCTCTAATCAGCCTGAACATCTCTGTGTGCACCTCGTCTAAGACCCTCAGTCCTAAAGCAAACTCCTGCTCGCTGCTTGTAAAGGGGGGCCTGGCATCGTAGACCAGCAACTCCTTCGGGCCCTCGCTACATACCTCCTCGCTCAGCCCCTCGACGAGTACCTTGTCGTCTGTACTCAACATGTATGCTGTGTGACCACCCTGTTTCACGACTAAGAGGGTGTTCGACTCCTCGTTCACTATGTGCTCGATCAACTCAGTGTTCTGCGTCTTGACCAACTTCCTCAAACTGATCTCGTAGAACTGGACGAGTTCCTCGATGCTCAAAAACGGGCTAACAACCCGCTTTCTAAACCTTATACAGGACATAGAGGGCACCGCTTGTGTGAAAGGGGTGTAGAGCCCCCCTTTTAAAGTTTTAGTCTAGGCTTAATACGCTTATAGTCATCACATATCTAAGGTGTCGAGATGAGCGAGCACGGCACCGGGAAGAGGAGAGTCGACGTAATAAAGTTGAAGATAGTGGACCACGCTCTTAAAGTCCTCGAGACGGTAGTAGCTCTCGAGACCCTCTTCTCCGCCTCGCTGGCGGGCTCTCCTGAGCTAGACAGCCTGTTCGAGAAAGTGTACAGGCTCGAGAGAGAGGCCGATAAGCTGAAGAGGGAGATAATCTCCGAGCTCAGGATGGCGTACGTACACCCGATCGATAGGGAGGACCTGTTGAAGATGGTCACGCTCGTCGACGACATAGCCGGCTTCAGCAAGTCCGCCTCCAAGAGGATACTGGCCTACACGAAGGGGGGCCTGAGGGTGGACGAGCCCTACTCTAGCGACATTAAGACGATCATTGAGGCCTCTCGCAAGGCGGTGAACGAGCTGGTTGACACGATTAAGTCGGTGATCGAGGGGGCGACAAGCTCGCTCGAGAGGTTGGGCAACGTAGAGAAGCTCGAGAAAGAGGTCGACGACTTGAGGTTGAAGATACTCGAGGAGCTGTACAAAGAGTGTGTGGCAGCCCTGACACCGAAGTGTGTGATACTCCCCGGGCTGGTCGACGACCTCGAGTCTATTACGGACGTGTGCGAGGACGTGGGGGTAATACTGAAGCTGATGTTCAGCAGGAGGCTCTAGAGTATACAGGGCCGTGCCGAAGCCATGTACCTTGCCCTCATCACGGCTGCCGGGGAGAGCACCAGGTTCCCCGGGAACAAGTTACTGTACAGGTACTCTGGCGACCCCCTCATAGTGAGGTCTGTTAGGTCCGCGCTCGACAGCAGAGTCGAGAAAGTAGTCGTTGTCGTAGGGTACATGAGGGAGGTTGTAGCAGAGCTCCTAAAGGACTACTTCGGCTCTACCAGTAGAGTCGAAGTGGTCGAGAACCCCTTCTACAAGGAGGGCATGAGCCGGAGTATCAAGGCTGGGCTTGAGTACGCCATCCGTAAGTACGGGGGCCTGAGGGCCGTCCTAGTGTCGCCCGGCGACGCCGCTTGGATCCCCGGGGTAGTCTACGACATCCTTATAGACAAGCACGAGGAGTTCGGCTGGAAGATAGTAGTCCCGACGCACCAGAAGAGGAGAGGGCACCCAATACTGTTCTCCTCGCACATGATACCCTTCCTCATGAGTATCGACGAGGAGACCCGGGGACTTAAGAGAGTAGTGAGGGACTTTTGGTTCGAGGTCAGGGAAGTCGAGCTCCCCTACCCCTCGATACTACTGGATTTGGACACTATAACAGACCTCAACAGAGTTAAAGAGCAGGCGTGGGTCTAACTTTAATGTGGTGACTTGAGACGTACTAAACAGAGGTCCGGGGCCGCCATGCCCTCGCCTGTGGACGCGAGGATTAAGCTGCTATACGAGAGGTCCGCCAGCTCGAAGAAGGTCGTAGAGTCTATAAGAGAGGAGGCCTCTAGGGTGGGGCGAGAAGTAAGGATCATGAACTTCTGCGGGACGCACGAGTGGACTATCACCCACTACGGTATAAGGAGCCTCATGCCCGAGAACGTCAAGCTCATAGCGGGGCCGGGCTGCCCCGTTTGCATAACCCCGGGGTACTACGTCGACACGCTCGTCAAGCTGGCCCTCGAGGGCTACCACGTCCTGACCTACGGTGACAGCTTCAGGTTGCCTGGTTCGAGCCTCAAACAACCGAGGAGTCTCTACGACGCCAAGGCGTACGGCGGCAAGGTCACAGTAGTCTACGGCTTCAACGACGCTATCGAGTTGGCTTCCCGGAACAAGGGTGAGACCTTCGTTTTCTTCGCGGTAGGCTTCGAGACTACAATGCCCTCGACCGCTGTACCGCTCGTTCGGGGCAACCTACCGGAGAACCTGCTCATTTTCCCAGCCTACAGGCTTACACCGCCCGTTATGAGGTTCTTGCTAGAACAGCACCCCGAGGCCCGCATAGACGGCGTTATTGCGCCCGGGCACGTCTCGTCCGTGATCGGCTGGAGAAGCTGGTCGTTCCTACCCGAGGAGTTCGGAGTCCCAACCGTTGTAGCGGGCTTCGAGCCCCTCGACGTGCTACTCGCCGTCCTCTTAATCCTGAAGATGATCAACGCTAGGAGACCCAGCGTCGTCAACGAGTACACGAGGGTGGTCAAGCCGGAGGGGAACGTCGGGGCTAAAGAGGCGATGTCCCGGGCCTACAAGGTGGTAGACGCCTACTGGCGGGGGATAGGAGTGATCCCCTCCAGCGGTGCGGTCCACAGAGAGGAGTTCAAGAAGCACGACGCCAACGCGAGGCTCGGGCTGGAAGATAGGGTTGTGGACGACAAGCTACCCGGGTGCAAGTGCCCCGAGGTGACGCTGGGGCTCGCAACACCTCTAGACTGCCCTCTGTTCATGAAGGCGTGTAAGCCGAGCAATCCCTACGGACCATGCATGGTGAGTGTAGAGGGGACGTGCAGGATCTGGGCCGAGAACGTGCCGGTAATAAGTAGCACGCTGCTTAAAAACAAGTAGAGAGATTCGCGAGAGCCTTGTACTATTGGGTGTTCCAAGCCAAAGATGGCAGACCGGGCAGCTAGAAGGGTCTTGAAAACGATTTCCCCTAGCTACACGAGCTAAGCCTCTTTAGGTCATCGCCCCCTCATAATCCGATAGAAGTGCTCCCCGCACTAGTCCAATCGATCGCGTCGCAGCATAACTCCGCTACGAGCCAGTCGACTACTGGAAAGGCCGTCCCTGGTTAAGCTTATTTTCACCACCAGCTTGTGTCATATTTGTGGACGTGGTCTCGATGTCGCCTGACCCTATAGGGCAGTTCTACGACCTGATCACGGGAATTTTCACCAGGCTCACGGGCTACCTTCCGAACGCCCTCGTGTTCCTCGCTGTCGCTGTGATCGGCTACCTGGTAGGTTACTTCTTGAAAGTCGTAGTTAGTCTAGCGATCGACTTCTACGTGAAGTGGAAAATGAGGAAGTACCCCTTGTTCAACAGGCTGTACGAGAGCGGCGGTAGCGTGGGCAGTTTCATAGGGTGGCTGCTGTTCTCAGTAGTCATCACCTACAGCATCTACTACGGGCTACTCGTCTCCGGGAGCCAACACCCGCTAGTTGTCGGCTCGGAGGCCGTGATGCTCGCGATCAGCCGAGTCCTCGCCGGCCTACTCGTCATCGTGACCCTGATGACCGTCCTCGTCGGCGTCTACTCGGTAGCATCGTGGGTTGTCAGCAGGGTTCAGACAAAGTACGGGGTTCTGGCGCAGATCGTCTTGTACACCGGGATGTTCTTCATCGC
>JAGDWK010000024.1:0-3209 GCA_023256015.1 Thermogladius sp. | reverse complement strand
TCCTTTCTCGCACTACTCTTGAGCGACTACGTAGCGTCGTACACGGAGTGGAGAGGCGAGATCAAGACTTCCGTGACGCTGGCCCTCAAGGTTCTCGTCACGCTCTTATCCTTTTCGGCCGGAGTCTACCTAGCGAGTTCGTCCTACCCTGTTCTCGCCACTATATCCGACGTCATCACCAGGGTAGCCGTCTCGCTTACCATAGCGGCTGTGGGCTTGGTCTTCTCCGTGTATGTTAAGAGCAAGATCTCGGCGCTCAAAGGCGCCACATCGATACCCCTCGAGTTGGCGGAGGTCTACGCGGTGGTGCCGGTCATAGTCGCGTTTATCGTGGTAGCACTAGACTTCCTAGGTATCAAGGCAGAGGTCGTTATGGCAGTCACCGTGGGGTCTATACTCCTGCTCTTTGGACTCACCCTCACAAACTGGGTCTACAACTTGCTTGTCAAGGAAGGCGTACCGACAGAGCTCTCCCTGCTCTTCACTGCGCTGACCACCCTACTATTCGCAGCCCTCTCTGCCGCAGCCTACCTCGCCACCTTCCCAGAGGCCGCCAAGACAGTGGGGCTAGTGGCAATCGCCGTGGGGCTGGCCGTAGTCGGCGTCACGGCGGTCTACTACCTGAGGAGGCGGTGAACAAGAGGCCAGGTAGGTCACCCGACCAAGTAGTTAGGGAGCCTGGAAACCCTCGAGCGGCCTCTCGTTAGGCCTGGCCGGCCGTCTTCATGTCCGTGTAGCCTTTGCTCTCGCACTTCAAGCACTCGACTCTCAGCTCACCCTCGCTAGACTCGTCGATAATGATCTCGGGTGGTTCGCCGATCAGGTTGTGCTTCATCGCTAGCATGTCCTGGTAAGCGCCGGTGTCCAGGAAGGCGATGTAGTAGTCCTCCCCGCTCGAGGGCAGGTGTAGCGGTATGCCCCCCAGCTTCACCTTAACGCCAGGCACAGCCATTAGTCTACCGTCCATGCCTGTGAAGGCCTGCCTCTTGTCGTAGACCCTCGAGACATAGGAGTAGTACTCCCTGTACTCCCCCATACTGTCGCACGTCAAGTCGCTCAGCGAGGCTAGTACGTGGGGCTTCTCGTTCAAGCGTGTGAGGGGCACCACCTGGAAGTACTGGTTGACTATCGTCTTGTCAGGTATATCGGCGAAAAGGCTGTAGGAGACGATGAACCTCTTACTCGGCGAGGTCACGATCTTGAACAGGGTCGGGTACTTGAGGACCTCGCTCAACTCCAAGGGGTTGTCGAGCACCATCCTCATCACTTTCGAAACAACGCTGTTGATCATCCTGGCTCTCGTGGTCTCAATGATATGCTTGGCCCGTATACCCCACTCCTCCTTACCCTCCATCTTAGCAAGCACCTCTCTGAACTCGACCAGGCTTCTCTCAAGCTCCTTCATGTCCTTCGCTCTCTCGATAAAGTCCAAGTCCAGGCTCTCCTCGTACTCCTCTGGGCCGTACTCCCTAGTCTCGAGCACCTTCGCAACTACGATCCTGTGGGCGCTGGTTATGATGCGCCCGTTCTCGAAGACGAGGTCTGGGTGTCTCTTGCTCTTCCTGAACGCGCTTAGTACAGCTTTGAAGTAGTCCCTTACCGTGTAGTTGGGGGACTCGTGAGACCCGTCTCTCAAATCCAAGTACGGGTAGGCCAGACCTCCGCCCAGGTCTATGACGTTCAAGTTCTCGAAGCCCAACTCGCGTAAGTCCTCTAGTATGCTGACAGCCTCGTGCGCCAGCCTGGCCACCGCCTTTATGTCCGTTATCTGCGACCCCCCGTGTACGTGTATTGTGGTCAACGCCTTCTTCAAGAACGGGAAGTCCTTGACCATCATCATTAGGTGGTTTAGCGTCATCCCGAACTTCGACGCGAAGCCCATCGTGAAGCTCCACTTGCTGCCTGTACGCGTTATAGGCTTCAGCCTGACGCCGACCTCGATAGAGTCGAGGAACCTCCCAACCAGCTCTGCCTCTCTCTCGCTCTCGATTGTGAGTATGACCCGCCAGCCCCTCCCAGCATGCTTCTTCAGAGCCTCGAGCTCCTCGCTGGTCTTGAAGCCGTCTACTACGAGGACGCCCGTCTCCTCGCTAAGGTACTTCTCGATGCTCTTCAGCTCCTGGAGAGTCCCTACCTCGAAGCCCCAGCTGTAGCGGCGCCCGTGCCTCCAAATCGTCTCGACGACCACAGGGTTGGCGTCTACCTTCAGCGGGTAGACGGGTATGAGCCTCCCTCTGTACTGGGCCTCTCCTGAGGCCTCCAGGTAGGCCCTCACCACCTGGTCCATTGCCCAGCGGATCGCTGGCAGTACACGAACGTAGGCGTTTGACAACCCGTACTTCTTCATGAGGTCGAGTAGCCTGGCTCTATAACCGTTGACTTTTACCACCAGAAAGCCCTCGTCGTCGACGTCGATGAATTCCTGTCTCATGTAGTTGTTCAATCCGTATAGCTCCCTGGCCAGCTCAACGCTCCACTCGCTATCTGACATCTCTCAGGGGTTCCCCTCCCAGCCGCCAAAACCCCACGTGCTTTATCAACCACTACGTATGTTAGACTAGTTTATAAAGATGACCCGATTGTAATACTGGGATATTACCGTGTCTACTAATTAATCAGTATGCTAGCCTGGATCACTATTGTGGTGCCTTGCTTTGGAGGAGCGTGTGAGAGCGTACGTGCTGAACGTCGAGAAGGCGATAAACACTCTCAGCAGTATGAGCCTAGACGAGGAGTCCCGGGGGATAGTCGAGCTCGCGAGGGCGTACCTGAGCGACTCTAAGTACTACCTCGAGAAGGGTGACGTGTTCACGAGCCTGGCTTGCATAGCGTATGCCGAGGGTCTCCTAGACGCCCTGAAGAGGCTCGGCAAGGCCAGCTTCGAGTGGGAGCCATTATCCAAGCTGCTGGCGAGGCCCAAGGTACTCGTAGCAGGCGCCTTCGAGATACTGCACCCTGGTCATCTCCACTTACTGAAGAAGGCCTGGGAGCTGGGTAGAGTCCACGTCGTAGTCGCGAGGGACAGTAGTATAAGAAGAATTAAGGGGAGAGAGCCGGTGGTACCCGAGCAACAGAGACTGGAGGTAGTCAGCGCGGTCAAGTACGTGGACACGGCCGTCCTCGGAGACGAGGAGGACTTCCTCAAGCCCGTCGAGCACATAAAACCCGACATTATACTACTAGGGCCCGACCAGTGGATAACACCAGAA
>JAGDWK010000055.1:12741-14476 GCA_023256015.1 Thermogladius sp. | reverse complement strand
GGCTCAATAGGACGGCAACGAGGTGCTCGAAGAGGTTCCCTCTCGCAACTAGCCCAACAAAGTCTCCCTCTCTTATCTCGTACTTCCTAGACAGCAGTTCGTAGATACGTGTGCAGACCTCCTCCAAAAATGGACCCTGGACTAATTAGAATACGGATTCACGGTATTAACGTTAGCAAGTAGTATACGAGTGCGGATATGAGATAAGCCGTGCCCATTAACAGGAGGATTGAGAGGGCCGTGAGCTTGGCACTTCTCGTCTCGCTATATATGGTAGAGAGAGTGGCTAGGCATGGGACATAGAGTGTCGTGAAGACCCCTATCGCGATGAGTTGGGCGTCAGTCAAGCCCATCACCGAGACCGCCTCCGCCATGTTGGGAGCCCCGGTTATCGTGAGAATGCTCGACACGAAGACCTCCTTCGCGACGAACCCCATGAGAAGCCCGAACACCACCATCCAGGTGTTTTCCCCTGTGACATGGAACGGGTAAACCGCGGGAGCGAGGAGCCTGGACACCTCTGCTGCGATACTGTTAGACGGGTCATCAGTGTAAGTGAGCGCGGGGGTAAACGACGACAAAGCCCATACGACGACGCTGGACGAGAATATGATCGTGCCCGCTTTCTCTAGGAAGTGCTTCACGTTATTCCACGTCATCCACCACACGACTTTGCCGAGCGGCTTGTGGTAAGCAGGGATCTCTAGGAGCATCTCGGGGGTTGGCTCCCTTGTCCTCGAGAGCCTGTACAAGGCGTAGTTCAATACCACGAACGCCGAGAAGGCCGCCACGTAGCCAGTGAAGACCATGAGCCATCCACCTAGAGTCCTCAGAGCTGTCGCGAGAGCCAGTAAGACGACGAGCCTGGCCTGGCAGGGGATTAACGGCAGTGTGAGTATCTGTCTAATCCTCTCACCTGCCGTCAGGCTCGCCCTTGCCCCCATTATACCGGGGACGTTACACCCGAGCGAGATGGTTATTGGGAACAGCGCGTTGCCTGACAAGCCTATCTTTGTCGTCAACGCCGAAACCCCTACGGCCATCCTCGGGAGTAGGCCCGCGTCCTCTACCAGGGACAGGACAAACATGACGATGAGTATCAGTGGTAGGAAAGCGAGTATTGAGGCCACCCCGCCTATGACGCCGTCTGCTACAAAACTTGCCAGCAGCGGGTTAGCTATAGAAGACCTCGCCAGGTCCATGAGCCAGCCCAGGCCTTTCTCCAACAGGCCCGACAGGCTGTACTCCTCTACAGCACGTGCCAGCTCCTCCTGCCCGAGTAACGACAATACGGTGTTCAACGGAAACCCCGTGTTGACTGTGAAGACCAGCATGAAGATCGACAAGAGTAGCGTTAAGCTGAGCGCCATCCCGATAACAGGGTGGTAGAAAAGGCTCCTCGCCCTTTTCGTCTCGGGGATCCTGGCTCTGACTATCGCCTCGCGCGCTAGGCTCATAATGAAGCTAAACCTCTTCGCCGACGCGAACTCGGATATGTCTCTACCCACGGCCTTCCGGGCCTCGGCCCTCACCTCCTCAAACGACCTGTAAACATCGCCACCGCATTTCTCAGACAGTAGCTCGGATAGCTCTTCGTCGCCCTCGAGTAGCCTTATTGCGAGCCACCTTGAGGGGTAATCTTTAAGGCCTTCGCACTTCGCCAGCTCCCGCTCCACGCTTTCTATGAAAGGCTCTAGCTCTCCGTAGTCGATTCTCAAGTAGTCTCTTCTACCGC
>JAGDWK010000055.1:9717-12641 GCA_023256015.1 Thermogladius sp. | reverse complement strand
TCTATGAAAGGCTCTAGCTCTCCGTAGTCGATTCTCAAGTAGTCTCTTCTACCGCCTTTCTCCGCTACTTCTACTACTTTGTCCAAGAGGTACTCTATACCGTAGCCTGTCGCCGCGGATACAGGCACGACTGGGACGCCGAGCCGTTTCTCCAATGCGTCGAAGTTTATGTGTATACCCATCTCGTGAGCCATGTCGTACTTTGTGTAGGCTACCACTACGTTCCTGAACATTTCTAGGATCTGGATGGGCAGGTACAGCGTCCTCTCGGGTATAGTCGTGTCCACGAGCGCTATAATGACGTCGGCTTCTCCTCCGAGGATGTAACTTCTCGAAATCCTCTCCTCGAGGGTCAACGCGGAGAGACCGTAGACGCCGGGCAGGTCTACTAGTTTGATGCGGTAGCCCCTGTGTTCTAGAAACCCCTCGTGTTTCTCGACTGTAACGCCCGGCCAGTTGGCAACCAAAACCCTGTTCTTGGTAAGCAGGTTGAAGAACGTAGACTTGCCGACATTAGGCTGACCCGCTACTGCTACGGTGATCTCCTTCAACCCTCTTTCACCTCTTCAACGTAGATCCTCCTGGCGATCCCCCTACCAATAGCTACCTCTACCCCCATCACCCTCAGCACCACGGGTCCAACACCGTAGTTTGCCACGACCTCCACGACACTACCGGGTAGGAGACCCATCTGGTAAAGCCGTTGGACCCACCCTCTCCCGTCCACGCTCACAATCCTAAGCCTCGCACCAGGCCTAGCATTGTCGAGTGTAAGCATCCTCTATCCCCTTGTTAGGATAACCTAACACTAAATCCTATTATGCTATAACGCTGATACGCCTTTTTAAAGGTGTGTAGCCCGGTATGTCGACCCGCGATATCCACGACGAGAGACCGGCGCGAGAGATCTACATAGACTTCGTCGGTATAGGGTGGATAAGGCTGCCCCCGTTTACTTGGGGGCGTATAACGCTTGTCCCGATGCTGAAGGCCTACGTGGACCTACCACCCTACATGAGGGGGGTTCACCTGTCGAGGAGCTACAAGGCCGTGAGGTCCATGACGAGCGAGCATGTCTACAGAGAGCCGGAGGTCTTAGCTGAAAGGCTGCTATCCCTCCACGAGTACTCCGGTAGGGCTCTCGTGGTACTGAGGGCCAGCGGTCTCGTCAGAGAGGGGGACGACTACAGGTCTTTCGAAGCCTCCAAGAGAGTGCTGTACGCGAGGGGCGTGGGCGTGACTAGGAGGGTCTGGAGCTACAGGTTCACCACCTCCAACGCCTGTCCCTGCGCGCTTCAGACCTCCCTCGAGCTGACCGGGAGGCCTCTGACCCACATGCAGCGGGTGGTCGTAGAGGTGACGCTGAGAGGCGGCCACGCGGAGGTCGACGAGGAGGCGTTGATAAGCGGTCTTTCGAGCATTGTCCAGCCATCGTTGAAAGGGTACTTGAACAGGGTCGAGGAAGTCGAGCTAATAAAAGGGCTTGTTGAGAGGCCTATGTTCGTCGAGGATGTCGTGAGAGAGGTGGCGAGCTGGATAAGAGACAACCTGAAGTGGTTCAAGGGCTATGCCACCGTCAGGGCCCTCTCATTCGAGTCCATCCACGAGTACAACGTCGAGGCAGCACTGAGAGTAGAGCTAGGATAGGTGGGCCGGGCGTTGACGTGGGTCATAGACAGGAGCGAGTGGACAGCCCTCTACAGTATGATCAAGTCCAGGCTGCCCCTGTCCTTCGATAGAGACCAGTACGCAACTGACGTATTGAGCGGCCTGATCTCGGCCCACAGAGGGAGGACCACGCTCGAACAGCTGCCGAGGCTCAGAGGCGCCGTGGTTGTCTTCGGCTGCGGCAAGAACCTGGAGGAGGACACCAGGCTCTACATGGAGAAGTACAGCCACCTGCCCGTTATAGCGGCAGACGGCTCCACAAAGCACCTACTCGAAGAGGGCGTCCTGCCGCTGATAGTGGTGACAGACCTCGACGGCGACGTTAGGTACATAAACTTGGCGGCCCAGAGGGGCTCTATTGTAGTGGTCCACGCCCACGGGGACAACGTGGATAGGCTGAGAGCGGTGGTGCCGAGGCTGGACGGGAGGCTCGTAGGCTCGACCCAGGTGGAGCCGAGACCCTTTGTCTACAACTTCGGGGGGTTCACGGACGGCGACAGGTCCGTCTTCCTAGCAAGGGCCCTCGGGAGCACCCGCGTCATACTCGCGGGGTTCGACCTCGACAGCCCCCACTACTGCCCCTCTGATATCGCAAAGGACTTGAGTGTGAAGAGGCTCAAGCTCGAGGTGGCAAGGGTGCTCTTGAGGTACCTTGAAGAGAGAGGGGTCAGAATCGAGTTTATTCAATAGAGCTTGAGAGGCTTCACGCCCAGCTCGTCCATCGCAGCCCGTAGGTCTCGGAGGAAGGAGTTGAACTCGCTTATAGAGACTAGAACGACAGTGCCCGAGTAGACCCTGAATAGCGGCCTAACGAGCGTGAGGATGACGCCAGCGACTTCTACGGCTCTCTTCACGACCGGGTAGCGAGCCGCCACAAAGCCACGGTACTTCCTCATCTTCTCGAGCCTCTCGAGGTGTCTCTGGGCTGCGGCCGTTAGAGCGACCCTCGTGTTCCTACTCCAGTGCTTACAGTCCACGGCTAAAGCCATACCCGTCACCGTGTCGACACCTAGGACGTCTATCTGGAACCTCACGGGACTAGTCAGCAAGAGGTTTGTGACGGTCTCGTACGAGTTCTTGGAGAGGATCTCCGCGGAGAACTCCTCGAAGTCCCTCCACGAGATCAGCTCGCTCACCCTCGTAGGGCTCATACCCCGCTGTACAAGCCTCAGGGCTAGGTCGATCGGGTTGACGACCCTGACCAGCTCGCCCTCGACGCGTAGAGCTGTGCCGTGGTCTCTCACCAGCCTCTCTAG
>JAGDWK010000055.1:3044-9617 GCA_023256015.1 Thermogladius sp. | reverse complement strand
AGTCTCACACGAGATGACTGTGTGCGACCTCGTCGAAGCTTTTGGTAAGTCCCACGGTTTCATGGCCTCCCACGTCTACAACGCCTCCAGGGTACTGGCCGCCATGTTGAGCGACGCCGACGTCCTCAAGATCTTCTCCTTCACCGGTAACCTCGCCGCGACCGGCCTGAGAGGGGTCATCGCTCAGTTGATAAGGGAGGGCTTCGCCGACGTGGTTATAACGACGTGCGGGGCCGTAGACCACGACATAGCGAGGTCTACCGGCTCGAGGTACTATAAGGGTGACTGGCTATACGACGACGCGTTCTTGAGGAGCGTGGAGGTGCACAGGCTCGGGAACGTGCTAATACCCTGGGAAGGCTACGGTATAGCCATAGAGAGGTTCACGAGGAGCCTATTGGACGAGCTGGTGAAGGTCAAGAAGGAGTGGAGCGGCGTGGAGCTACTCGCAGAGGTCGGAAAGAGGTTGAGAGACGAGAACAGCTTCCTCAGAGCAGCCTACGAGAAAGGCGTGCCCGTAGTAGTCCCAGGCCTACTGGACGGGGCTTTTGGAACGAACATCGTCTTCCACAGTACTATGAGCGGCCTGAAACTAGACCTCCTCGCTGACGAGAAGCTCCTCTCGGAGAAGGTGTTCTCGGCGAGGAAGGTCGGGGGGCTGATCGTAGGTGGTGGCATATCGAAGCACCACGCCTTGTGGTGGTCTCAGTTCAAAGAGGGGATGGAGTACAGCGTCTACATCACCACAGCGGTCGAGTACGACGGGAGCCTGAGCGGGGCCCACTTGAGGGAGGCCATAACGTGGGGGAAGGTGAAGCCCAGCGGGAAGAGCGTGGTGGTCTACGGCGACGCCACCGTCCTTTTGCCAATAATCGTGGTGGGGGCGAAGTGCCTTATGAAGCGTGGGTAACTTGCTAGTACACGTTGGGATAGACGACTTCGACTCCCACACGGGGGGTTGTACCACACACCTGGCTGTCAAAATAGCGTGGGAGTTGACAGGTAGGAAGGCTAGGCTGGTAGACTACCCCAATTTAGTAAGGCTCAATCCAGCGGTGCCCTGGAAGACGAGAGGGAACGGTGCCGTAGCCCTAAGGCTCGAGACGGACTGGGCCGCCAGAGACATACTCGACATGATCGAGGTGATGGCAGAGGACTACGCCAGGGAGTTCGACAACCCGAAGCATCAGCCGGCAATCGTCGTGCTCGAAGGGGGGATACCCGAGTACTTGAGGAGGATCGGCACGAGAGCGGCCGGGGACCTGATCCCTCTCCAAGTCGTTGAGAGAGTCATAGAGAAGTCGGGGGCTCTGGCAAAATCTGTTAAGGGGAGGAGAGGGCTAGTAGGGGCTACAGCTGCGATAGGCGTAGACCTCCTCGAGGGCGACTTCACGTACGAAGCGATTCTCTACAGAGTGAGGGAGAACATCGGTAGGCCGAGGCTCGTAGACGCGGAGTCGGTCAAGGAGGCCGAGCTGAGGTCGAATGGGGCTCTCTTCCTCAACTACGATCACGACACGGGCCGGCTGCTGGCGACCCCGAGAGGCCCGGACCCCATATTAATGGGGATAAGAGGAGAGAGCCCAGAGCCCATTGTGACAGCGTTGAAGTCGATAAGAGTGTTCGAGGAGGTAGAGGCGGTGGTGTTGTTTAGGACTAACCAGCACACCGACATGCACCTCCAGGAGGTGGAGTCGGTCTGCGAAGCGTACCCCTACAGGTGTGTGAGAGTCAGGGGCATAGTCACGAGAGCCCCGCAAAGGATCCAGGGCGGGCACGTCGTGTTCAGCGTGTCAGACGGACACTGCTCAATAGACGTCGCGGCCTACGAGCCCACCAAGGAGTTCAGGGACGTCGTCTCCGAGCTCGTGGCCGGGGACGAGGTCGAGGTGATGGGGTGCGTGAGACCCGGCTCCGCCACCCACCCTCCGACCCTCAACCTCGAGAAGTTGCGGGTGGTGAAGCTCGCCGAGGTCTACAGGTTCGAGAACCCGCTATGCCCCAGGTGTGGGGCTAGGATGACTAGCGCGGGGTATGGAAAGGGGTTCAAGTGCCCGAAGTGCGGCTACCGGACAACGGAGTTTGGGAAGGTGAAGATAAGGATCGAGAGGAGTATAGCACCAGGCCTCTACCAGCCGCCGAAGCACGCCTTCAAGCACTTGATGAAGCCCGTTGAGAGGTTCAGTATACCCCCGAAGAAGTTCGCCTACCGGCTAGTAGACCCGTTTATTAAACCACCGTCGGGGGCTCCCTAGGGGTGGAGTCTCGTCACGGCTCAGCATTGAAGTCTCCGGTCATCCAAGTAGCCTGTATTGTTTTTAAGCCTTTAAAACTGCTATACAACCGAGACCTCGTACAGTATTACGTACTTGAGTTTCGCCCTAGCGATCTGCCTCTCGAAGCTCAGCCACTCGACCTGGCCCGCCTCCCCTCTACTCCTCCCCATGACGACCGTAGGGTAGTTGTAGTAGGGTATCGAGACGATGTGGGACAGCCAGTTGCCCTTAATGCCGAAAACAGTGTCGATACGGACCCACCCCCAGGGTGGCAGGAAGGCAACCGCCCACGCGTGTCCTCCCCCGCCTACCATGGTTATATTGAGCATCCCGTTGTCCCCCGCAGTCTCAAGGCGGAAATCGCTGGACAAGTAGACCATGCCGTACTCCTGGTAGCTGGGTATCCCAAGCCCCCTGAGCACTGTCACGAGGAGGTTGGACTGGTCGTCACAGTCGCCCTCCATGAAGAGGAGGGTCTCCCACGGCTCTCTCGGTGGCGTCCTGATCGAGTAGGCGATGTTGGAGTCCACGTATTCTACGACAGTTCTCACGAGGTCTATGGGCTTGCTGGGGTCGGCAATGGACAACACGTACCTGAGGAGTAGCTGGATGAGTGGGTTGGTGTAGTTCCACCCGCTCGTCGCGGATACGTACTCCTCCAAGGTCGAGTTCAGCACTATAGGCTGGGACTTTTCCTCCAGCCTACTAGTGTTGCCTGTTATATACGCGTCCGAGAAGTCTATTATGCTCTCGAACCTGGACAAAGTGTCTACTCTGACCACGTAAACCACCCACGCGTCGACCTTAGTACCCGGCGTCAGGTTCGTCCACGAGCCTGTGGGGATGACCCTGATGTAGGGTTCGTCCCCACCGTAAATAGCGTAACTGGCGTTCACGCCGTTAAACCGCGCCTCGACGCGCTCTATCCTCTGAGTCGGGTCTTCGAGAGGGTAGTTGAACTCCATGACCCCCGTCTCTGAGAGGGGGACAGGTGTAGACCCCATGTTTTGGACCTCGTTGTAGATCTTCACGTAGACCTGTTGTACAGTAGGCGTGAAGTCCTGCCCCAGAGTGGTCGGCGCAACTGACAGGCTCGCGATTAATACTGCTATTGCGACTAGAAAGGCCCGCGACATAACCCTCTCAAGGAGTAGTTATCTAAAAAATGGACTTATATACGAGCGTAAACTGAGGGGGTGGTCAGTACACGACTAGTTGAGCGCCGTGTAGGCTCTCGAGCACCTCGACGAGGGGTTCAACGATGTCCTCGAGAGGCATGTTTACCTCGCTACTGATGGTGTTCGCTACGTCCTCCACGGTGTGCTCGCCGTCGCACAGCAGCCAGACGTAGTACGCTAGCGGCGACAGCTCGTACACCTCTTCCTCGCTCTTCGCGACGTAGAACTTCTCGCCCTCCTCTCCAAGGAAGGATCCTTGCCTCAGCGGCTTAAGGCCCCTTATCTCCTCGTAACGGCTCTTAGCCCCTGTGCCCGCTGTGTGCTCCTCGCTCATTACCCTCGCCTCGGCCTGAACCCACCGCGCCTCCGGCCCTGGAAACCGGGGCGTCGCTCCTCCTCCGGCGCTGTAGGCGAGTCGGCCGGTACCTCGCTCGGCTGGGGGACTTCTGCGTCGGAGACCTCCTTTACCTCGCTTGACCTTCCAACGTTCAGCTGCACCTTGCCTCGGAAGCTAGTCGTCCAGGCCCCGGTTATCTCGACCGCCTGCCCTTCCTTGATGGTACCCGCCTTCTCGCCCCACAGGGTCGTCTCTACCCTACCGGTCGAGTCGCCAATTACAGCGTTGCTGATCGTACGCGGCCCCTTCTTCGTCTGGATTACTTTGGGAGGACCGGCTTCTAGGACCCTGCCCTTGATCTTCACGTGTTCCATTCCGGGTTTTAGGTCTATTATATTAACGGGGTTTCCCCCCGACTCCTCTTCCGACTCACGTTCCATTACGCTTTCGACTCCGATACGTCGCTAACCCCTAAGCTAAGGGGCTCTAATAAACTTGACGGTTACACCGAGCTCGCCGAGTCTCCTCGAGGCCTCCTCTAGACACTCGGGGACGTCCCACCGACACCTGAACATGTGCGATACCGCGGCCGGGTCATCGCTAGACCCGAACCCTTTCACCGGCTCGAACACCCCTGAGAGCAATGTAGAGAGAACGTTTTCCCGAATACCCTTTTCGGTCACCGCGAAGTATCCCAAGACCCTCGCCCTCGGGTCAGACGTAACGTGGTCGATGTGCCAGAAGAGCTTCTTCGACTTAGAGGCGTGCCTCCTCACCCTCGACTCCACGCCGCCGGGGCCCCTAGCTGAGCCGACGTAGAGGTAGACACCCCTCGGTAGATCGAACACCCTCCCTCCGCGTGTAACCACCCTTAAGTCTTCCTCAAGGGTGAGCACCAGTACGTAGAGCCCTTTCACCAAACGCGACGACCACCCTTTTATCACCGTGTGGAGTGATTTTAAGGTAGTGATGAGCCTCGGTTTCAGCTGAGACCTGATGAGGAGTTACTCAGCTGACCACCGCTAGCTCGTGTACGAGTTGTGTGACGGCGAGTTCGGCTAGTCGTTGGACTGGACTCTCGAGTACTCCACTAGGGGGTGTTGCCGGAGGGCGGGAGGTAAGGTAGTCGCCTGGATTAGAGCCCCTATGGCACCTAATCGAGGTGGAGAGCCCTCGACGGATATATCCCGGGAACGAGTACGTTTCTAGGTACCTATACTGTTCGAAAATGCTAGTTGTCGAGGGGACCGGCTAATCTACTACCTCCCCGGACCCCGTAGACCTCAACTTGAATGGCGAGGGAAAGAGGTCTCTCAGGTTCGCGACGACGGTTTTACCCGTCTTCACGCTGTGCATGACCACCTCTACTTCGCTGTTGAACTCTGCTAATACCTGCCTACAAGCTCCGCACGGAGGAATGGGCTCGTCCATGTCTGTGACGATGGCGATCGCCACCGGGCGCCTCTCCCCAGCTGTCACCATGGCGGATATCGCTGACCTCTCGGCGCATATCGTGAGCCCGTAACTGCTGTTCTCTACGTTAACGCCTCGGTAGATGTTACCTCTGTCAGTTAGGACGGCAGCGGCGACGTGGACACCACTGTAGGGTGCGTAGGAGTGTGGGAGGACCCTTTTAGCCTCTTCTATGAGGAGTCTCATCGTCTTATCGTCCAACCCTCCTCACCATTATGACGAACACGTCTCCACCTATGTCCCACTCCCTGGTATAGCCGTCCAGCTCGGGGAGGGCGTCCACGAGCTCGACTTTCACGGAGCCTGTCTCGTTCTTCACGTAGTCCTGGTACCACGCGAGTAGGCTCTTCTTGTCGGCCGGGGCGACGATATACGTCTCGATCTTCTCGTCGAGCTCTAGGTTCATCATCTTTCTCATCACCTGGATTCTCCTGACAACGTCTCTGGCCAGCCCTTCCGCGACCTCCTTCTCCGTCAACCTCTTGTCGACCGCTATTGTCCCGAGCTCGCTTACTTCAACCGAGTAGCCCTCCACGTAACCTACGACGACCTCGAAGTCGCCTTGTTCTAATCTCGCAGTCCTCCCCTCGATCTCGAGGTCGAAGTAGCCCTTTGTCAGGAGCCCGTGTGCGACCTCGCTCTCTCTTCCCTGGACGTACTCTATCACTCTGCCTGTTAGTTCCTTGAACTTTGGCCCGAGCCTCTTGTAGACCGGTCTCAGAGTGTAGACCACTATCTCCTCGACGCTTTTTGCGCCCTTCACCTCCACCGCTTTCGAATTGAACACCTTCTTTAAGAGCTCCGAGTGCTTTTCCACGACCTCGGCGACTTCCTTCTTGTCCGTGTAGACTATCACGCTTTTGACTGGTTGCCGCAGTTTAATCCCGGCCTTCATCCTGGCCGCCGCGACCCGGTCTGCGAGTGTCCTGACGACCTCCATCTCCCTCTCTACTGAGGGGTCGAGGAGCGAGTAGTCTGGCTGCGGCCAGTCGGAGAGGTGGATAGACTCTAAGCCTTCGACGGGCCTGAAGACCTTCTGGTACACGTACTCCGCGAAGAAGGGTATGAAGGGGGCAGCTACCACCAACATGTTCTTCAAGACGTAGTAGAGCACCGCGTACGCTGCTAGCTTGTCCTCGGTCTCCTCTTCCACCCATATCCTCGGTCTAACGATCCTGAGATACCAGTGGCTCAGGTCTTCCACGACAAACCTCCTCCACTCTCTGACAGCTTCGTGTATCCTGTAGTTCTCGAGGCTCTCTGTTATCCTGATCAAGGTGTTCGTGAAACGGCTCAACAACCATTTGTC
>JAGDWK010000055.1:0-2944 GCA_023256015.1 Thermogladius sp. | reverse complement strand
GGCTCTCTGTTATCCTGATCAAGGTGTTCGTGAAACGGCTCAACAACCATTTGTCTTCGAACTTCAGCCTGCCGGCAAACTTCTCCAAGCTGTTCCTCGAGGGGTCGAACTTGTCTAGGTTCATGTAGGTGGAGGCGAACAGGTAGACGTTCCAAGCCACCTGCAGGTCGCTCGCTACTTCGTCGATGCTCTTCCAGGAGAACCTCAGGTCTTCCCACACAGTGTTGCTCAACAGCCACAGCCTGAGCGGGTCTCTACCAACCGTTTTGATCGCTTCGTCCGCGCCCACGTAGTTGCCCAAGCTCTTGTGCATCTCCCTCCCTTTCTCGTCGAGGGCGAAACCGTGAACCAAGACAGTCCTGTACGGGCTGACGCCGAAGCCTATGACGCCCGACCTCAGGAGTGAGAAGAACCACCCTCTCGTCTGGTCGTGCCCCTCCACAATGAAGTCGACAACCACCTCCCCTCCCTTGAGGTCTTGCGGGCGCCCCCTGGCAGCGTAGAAGGCTATACCGCTGTCCAACCAGACGTCCACGACGTCTTCGACCCTCCTCATACTCCTGCCGCAAACGGGGCACTTGAGCTCGACCCTGTCGATCCATGGTCTGTGGAGGTCCGGTGGGACCTCGCCGCCCAGCCTCCTGATGTCGTCGACGCCCCCGACTACGACGTAGTGTCCATTCTCGCAAACCCAGACTGGTAGTGGCGTCCCCCAGTACCGCTGCCTAGATATTACCCAGTCCTGGACGTTCTCGAGCATGTGTAGCATCCTCTGCAGCGCCCACTCGGGTATCCACTTGACAGACTTTGCCTCCTGTACTAGCCTCTCCCTCAACCTAGATACTCTGATAACCCACTGCTTCGTCGCTCTCAGGACGACGGGCGTCTTGCACCTCCAGCACACGGGGTACTTGTGGATGATGGAGCCCTCGTACACGAGATAGCCCCTCTCTCTCAGGTCCTCGATGATCGCTCTGTTCGCGTCGCGTACGAACATGCCCTGGTACTTACCAGCCTCCTCCGTGAAGACGCCCTCGTCGTTGACCGGGCTCACAACCAGGTCAATACCGCTCTTCTTGGCGACCTCGAAGTCCTCGAAGCCGTGGCCGGGAGCCGCGTGTACTAGTCCCGTACCCTCGTGTAGGCTTACGTACTCCTCCGAGGGGAGGACGACGTGGTACTTGCCCAGCTTCTTCTGGGCTTCGACCAGGTCTTCGAGGGGGTGTCTGTACTTTAAACCTACGAGTCTCTCGCCTGGGAACTCCTCGATGATAGAGTAGTCCTCGACTCCCGCTAGTTCCATGACTTCCCCGAGGCGCGTCTTGGCGAGTATCCAGACCTCATCGCCCACCCTCACCCTAACATAGGTGCCCTTGGGGTTAACCATGATGAATGTATTGGCTGGGAGAGTCCACGGAGTTGTAGTCCAGATCAGTAGGAAGGTCTTCGGCTCCCCCTCCACCGGCATCTTCACTACTATACTCGGGCTCTCGAGGTCGTGGTACTCTACCTCGTACTCAGCGAGAGTGGTCTGGCACCGGGGACACCAGTGGACGACTCTGTAGTCCTTGTCTAACAAGCCCGACTCGTGAGCCCGCTTAATCAGCCACCAGGCTGACTCTATGTACTTGTTATCTAGGGTGTAGTAGGGGTTTTCCCAGTCCATGGCTACGCCGATTTCCTCGAACCACTTCGTCATAGAGGCCGCGTTTGTGAGGGCGAGCCTCCTACACTCCTCCACGAACTTGTCTACCCCTATCTTCTCCTCTATCTCTCGCTTGCTTCTCAAGCCGAGCTTCTGCTCGACTTTCACCTCTATGGGTAGCCCGTGGCAGTCGTAGCCGGGCTTGTCGAATACGCGGAAGCCCCTCATCCTCTTGAAGCGGAGAACCACGTCTTTCAACGTCTTGTTCCACAACGTGCCTATGTGGGGTACGTCGCCAGAGGGGTACGGCGGGCCGTCTATGAAGATGAACGTGTTCGGCGAGCGCTGGGCTTTCTCTCTCATCTTCCGGTATATCTCCACCTCCGCCCAGAAGCTCTTGACCGCGTCCTCAACGACTCTCCAATCGTACTGTCCCGTCAGCTTACCCGGTATGGGCAAGTAGTAGCCCACCTAGGTCTGGTCAAATAGCAGTGATAACACTAGTAATAAATTCTAACGTTTTTAACTCAATTACCGCCCGCTTTTTAAGTTCATCCAGTTGCAATTAGAGCGTGGTGGTTTATTGCTCGAGGAGCTGGTCTTGAGCGTTGTACGCGAGTACAAGCCGTCCCGGAGCACCCTCCACTCAATTGTTTACTTGAAGAACGGGGTGTTGCTGAAGGACTGGACTCTGACCATAACAGGCGTGTACAGTGAGAGGCTTGAAAGAGTCGTAGAGGAGCTGATAAACTCCGGCTCTATCAGGGTGTGCAACAACGGCAGACTGACAACGGACACGTGCCCTTCAGACAACAAGGACTTGAGCAGTATAGTAGACGAGGCTATAAGGAGGTTCGTGAGGGAGTCTTTCAGCTCGTCTCCGGTGCTTCGGCTATCCTAGCCTTGACCAAGTCGCTTATGACGTTCGCTACGATCTCTTTGGCCTCCGCGACTTCGTCCTCGTCGAGCATCTTGTACTTGCGCCTCTCGAGGTAGACCGTGACCAGGGCCTCTGGTACTAGCCCGTGCCTCTCCGCGAAACTGTTGAAGTTGACCTCTTTGTAGCCGATCACCTTGGAGTCCTTCAGGGATACGACTAGGAGGTGCTTGACTATCTCGCTACCAGCGGATGGGAACACGTCTACTTTGTTGTAGAGGGTGAGCACGTCCTCGTCTGAGAGCTGCAGCTTGCCGAACCTACTGTTCAGCTCGCTGACGATCTCGCTCTTTATCTTGTTCTTCAAGTCCCTGCTAAACCTCGTTGAGAACAGTACCCTGGCGTCCTCTAGCTTCAGGACC
>JAGDWK010000019.1:12368-14828 GCA_023256015.1 Thermogladius sp. | reverse complement strand
GCCGTGGAGAGCGTAATCGACAAGCTCCCCTCAACTGTTAGAGCGGACTGGAGCCAGTCCTCGAGCGAGGTGATATACGCGCCTGGCAACAACTCCTACCCACTGGTCACCTTCACCTACCAGTTGTTCTGGGCGTCGTACTCCGACAAGAGCAAGCAGGAGGCCGTCAACCTGTGGATACGCTTCATACTCACGAAGGGGCAGGAGAACGCGGTCGAGGGGTTCTACCCGCTCCCCCAGAGACTTGTTAGCGAGCTGTTGACCAGCCTCACACAGGGTGCCTAAGATGGGGGCAAGGGTTTTTTCAGCAGACAAGTTCGTTTACCTGGTGGGCTTGAACCTGGCGATCCTCGTCGTGTTGTTCGCCCTGGTCGTGTACGTCTTGGCCGTTAAGTCGGCCCCGTCGATCCTCTCGCTCGGGGCGGGCCTGTTAGGCTCCGTCTGGAACACAGACGAGGGTAGGTACGGGCTCCTCGCACCCCTCCTGGGCTCTGTCCTCGTGACTGTCTACTCGATACCCCTAATCATTGTGTTTTCCATACCCTTAGTGGTTTTAGCAGAGGAGTACTTGAGGGGTTTAGCCGGCAAACTAGTTAACCTCGTGATAGACATGTCCGCGGGCCTTCCCACGGTGATCTACGCGTACATAGGCCTAGCTTTCATGTCCAACGTACTGAAGGACTGGTTGGAGAGGCCCCTGCACGAGTTGCTCGGCTTTTTGCCTCTATTCGCCTGTAGACCCCTGACGGGCCAGAACCTCATGACCGCCACGGTGATCCTCTCGATCTCCGCAGTACCCTACATGGCCGCACTGGTCAGGGAGTCTCTTAGAATGATACCGAAGTCCTACGTGGAGGCGTCCTACAGCATAGGGCTCTACAAGGAGGAGGTCATACTGATGAAGCTCTCGATGGTAAGGCCGGCGATAGTCTCAGCCCTACTACTATCGTCCAGCAGGGTCCTGACCGAGACCACTATAGTGTCACTAGTCGCGGGCAACCAGTACGTGATAACCCCCTGCGCACTCTCGCCGGTGTCGACCATTCCCTCTCTCATAGTGAACAACTTCGGCTACTCCGTCATGTACCCCCTCCTCGACAGCGTGTTGTTCGCCTCGTCCCTGATACTCTTCGTTCTATCCCTGTCGCTGAACGCGGCTGGTCTCTACCTCAACAAAAGGTTCAGGGTGGTGGTAAGTGAGTAGACGGCGGTCTCTCAAGGTCGCACTCGTCAGGGTCTCATTGTTGACCTCCGCGCTCGTGTCCCTGACCCTGATACTCGTAGTACATATCGTAGTGGTTGTGTACGGGCTCCCCCTTGCACTACTGAACGGGCTGAGCCTGCTGTACGCAACCCCACCCCTCCCCAACCAAGACGCCCCGGTTGGTGGTGTGGGCCCCAGCCTAGTAGGGACTCTCGTGTCGTCGGGTATCGCCGTCGCCTTGGCGACCCCCGTGGCCCTCATCGCCGCGTTCACTATGGTCGAGTACAGGGGGAGATGGTTCGTCGACTTCCTGAGAGTGGTCTTCACGAGCCTGTACGGGCTACCGACGATCACGATTTCTGTCATAGTGTACAGCCTACTGGTCATACCCATGAGGACGCAGAGCCTCTTGGCCGGCTCCCTATCGCTGGCTCTAGTGGCGCTACCGGTAGAGATATCGTACCTAGAGGGCGTCTTTTCGAGCATCCCCCAGACATACCGCGAAGCCGGCTACGCGATCGGGCTCACGAGGTGGTTGGTACTGAGGAGAGTACTGATTGGAATCGGAAGGTCGGGGGTTGCATCGACTGTGGCACTGACCCTGGCGAGGGTGATGGGGGAGACGGCGCCGCTCCTCTTCACGATCGGCAACGCCATCAACACCTACCCCTCTTCGCTCTACAGCCTACTCCAGCCGTCGTCCACTATCACGACGCTCATTTTCACCCTCTCGAGCTCCCCATTCCCCTCCCAGTTCCAGTTCGCGTGGGCCGCGTCGCTAGTCCTCTACGTCGTGTACACTGCTCTATTCGCGTTGTCTCGAATGGTGAGGGGTGTGGAGCTGTGAGGTGCCATATCCGGGCTGTGGACTTCCACTTGTGGATAAACGACGTGGAGATCCTCAAAGGAGTCGAGTTCTGCGCGCCCAAGAACTCGATCTCGGTCATAGTCGGACCGAGCGGCTCGGGTAAATCGACTTTCCTTAAGAGCATAAACAGGATAGTCGAGCTTAATACCAACGTGAGGAGGAGTGGAGACATACTCTTGAACGGTGGGAGCCTCTTCGACATGGACCCCGTAGACGTGAGGAGGCGAGTAGCCATGGTGTTCCAGGTACCCAACCCGTTCCCCCACCTGACGATCTTCGAGAACGTGGCGCTCCCAGCCAGGGTCAACGGTGTGGCCAAGGACAAGGGTTCCTTGAGAGAGCTGGTTAAGTGGGCCCTTGAGAAAGCCATGTTGTGGGATGAGGTGAA
>JAGDWK010000019.1:6562-12268 GCA_023256015.1 Thermogladius sp. | reverse complement strand
CACCCCCACGTGTTGAGCGGGGGCCAGAAGCAGAGGCTGTGTATAGCTAGGGCTCTTGCGATGAAGCCAGAGGTGCTACTTCTAGACGAGCCAACGGCGAACATAGACGTGATAAACGCGAAGAAGATCGAGGAGACCCTCAGAGAACTGAAGAACGAGATGACGATTGTCATGGTGACGCACAACCCGAACCAGGCCCTCAGGATCGGTGACTACGTAAACGTCATGTTCGACGGCAAGATAATCGAGAGCGGGCCCGTGAGCGATATCGTCTTGAAGACCAGGAACGAGCTCGCCATAAAGCTCTTGAGCGAGGGGTGGTGACGCGGTGGAGGCTAGTAAGACTGTAACAAAGATCGTCGAGTCGATCTCCGAGGAGACCTTTAAGTCCCTCGACATAATCATGTCTTCCCTCAAGGCCGGGTCGATAACCGACGGCGACTACATAGAGCTGTACCAATCGACTCTGAGACAGCAGATGCTGAGACGTGAACTTTACACGTACGTGTTCGAGTCGATCGCGAGGTATAGGCCTGTGGGGAGGCTGCTCTGGTACTACACCGTCCTCCTCGACGCCGCCTACGACCTGTACAGGATCTCCAGGTACTCGTGGGAGATCGCCAGAGTTGTGAAGATCTTTGGAACAGTTGACGTTGGGAGGGACGTATACGAGTCGCTATCCGAGGCCGTGAAGGAGCTGAAAGCCTTCGTGAACAAACTACTGAGAGGCGAGACCGACACCATTAACGTGGACAGGCTCCTCGAACTCGAGAAAGAGAGCGACGAGAGGTACCTCACAGCGCTTAAGGCAGCGGCAGCGAAGGGGGTGTTTTCCAAGGAAGAGGTGGCCAGGCTGCTGATACTCAGGCACGTCGAGAGGATGTTGGACCACGTTGAGTACCTGGCCTCCAGGATCGCGCACTAGGGAGATGAACCTCCAGGGCATGGGACTCGACCCTTTGAACGCTTGCTTAGGAAACGGGTGAGAGCGAGAGGCTTGGTTGGTGGTCTCTTCTCGGCCCCTAGCTTTTATAGAGGACTAGTTCCTCCCTCAAGTCCTCAAGGTTAATTAATTAAGCGTTCGACCACATCGTGTAATGGGTTGGTGAGCGTTATGTTCGTCACGCACCTGAAGTGCAGTAAGTGTGGGAGGGTATACAAGCTGGAGGAGAAGCCCGTCACGTGCGTCAACAAGGACTTGGGGAGGCTCGACGTCTACTACGACTACGAGGCGATCGCCTCAAGTGTAAGCAGGGAGGAGCTGGCCAAGAGGCCTTTCTACATGTGGAGGTACAAGGAGTTCCTGCCGGTCCCCAGCGAGGAGTATATAGTCACGCTCGGTGAAGGCGGCACCCCCCTACTGAAGGCGAAGAGGCTCGGCGAGAGGCTCGGCCTGAAGAACCTCTACTTGAAGGACGAGACCAGGAACCCGACCGGTAGCTTCAAGGACAGGGCAATGAGCGTCTCGGTCTCGATGGCAAAGTACTTCGGGTTCAGGAGAGCGGTTATTGCGAGCAGCGGTAACGCCGCTGCTTCACTGGCCGCCTACGGCGCTAAGGCGGGCATCGAAGTCTACGCGTTCGTGCCCGACTTCGCCGGCTTCGGCAAGATAGCCCAGCTCCTATACTACGGGGCCAAGGTCTTCAAGGTAAAGTGGACCGAGGCAGAGGACCCCACCGTTAAAATGATGAGAGTACTCAGCGAGAGGTACGGCTTCTATCCCAGCCCCAGCTTCGGGGTCTTCAACCCCTACCAGATAGAAGGCCCGAAGACCATCTCCATGGAGATCGTCGAGCAGTTGGGCTGGAGGCTACCAGGCCAGGTATTCGTTCCCACGGGTGCCGCGAGCCTCCTCACAGGCGTCTTCAACGGCTTCAGGGACTGGAACCAGGTCGGCTGGATAACCGGGTACCCGAAGCTGGTGGCTGTTCAGCCGGAGGGCAACTACCCGTTCGTTAGGGCGTGGATGGAGAGGGCCGACCCCGACAAGATAAGGCCGTGGGAGAAGCCGCCGGAGACGATTGCTACAGGGTTAGAAGACACGTTCCCGTGGGATGGAGACGCCGGCCTCAGAGCGCTTTACAAGACTAACGGTTACGGTGTCGTGGTGAAAGACGACGAGATCGTAGAGGCGATGAAGCTGCTTGCCAGCCTTGAAGGGGTCTTCGCCGAGCCCAGTGGAGCGGCGGGCTTAGCAGGCCTGATCAAGGCGATTGAGGACAGGCAGGTCGACAAGGACGAGACGGTGGTCGTGTTAGTCACCGGGCACGGCCTGAAAGACCCCGACATAGTCAAGAAAACCGCAGGCGAAGTCCCCTTAATCAACCCCGCCGAAGAAGAGTTCTTCGCGGCCGCGAGAAAGTACTACGGGTCAGAGTTCTGAATTTAATCGCCTGTTTAAATCCCTCTTTTACTCCTTTTCTTAAACTAGTTTTATAATTTAAAAAAGCGTATAAACTACCAAGGAGGGGGTTGGATGGTCGAGCTCAGGCTATCGAAGTTCTTCGAAGGCATTCACTACACGAGAGAGGGCAGGCCCTACTTCAAGGCCTACGCCGCCGGCGAGTGGGTCGAGTCCTCGGAATGGACCCCGGTCTACTCTCCAATAGACGACACGGTCATAGGCTACGTACCTAGACTGACTTACAAGGACGTCGATAAGGTAGTGGGCAGGGTCTACGAGCAGGGGAGGTGGAGTATCAGGAACACCCCGGGTTACAAGCGCGTCTCCCTCATGTTTAGGATAGCCGACCTCTTAGAGAAGTACTCTGAGGACTTCGTTCAGGCTCTCGTCTTGAACACCGGCAAGACCTATGCCCAGGCAAAGGGGGAGCTGAACGCCAGTATTAGCAGGTTGAGGGACTCAACGCTTGACGCCAGGAAGGTGCCCGGCGAGTACATAGCTGGCGACTGGGACCAGTCTACACTGGAGACCGAGGCCATAGTGAGGAAGGAGCCCTTCGGCGTAGTCCTCGCTGTGATCCCCTTCAACTACCCGCTGTTCGACTCCGTTACCAAGTTCGTCTACAGCGCTATCAGCGGTAACGCAGTTATCATAAAGCCGCCTAGCGCAGACCCTCTACCCGTCTTGATGTTCGCCAAGGTGGTAGAGGAGTCGGGCTTCCCGAGGGACTCCTTCGCCGTACTGACGCTACCGGGCAAGGAGACAGACCCGCTCGTCGCTGACAGGAGGATCTCCGTGGTCAGCCTTACCGGGAGCTCGTCTACGGGTAGGCACGTCCTCGCTGTGGGAGGTGTGAAGCAGTACATCATGGAGCTGGGCGGAGGCGACCCCGCTATAGTCCTCGCGGACGCCGACCTAGATCAGGCTGCGAGGGCTGTGGCAGCTGGCATTTACAGCTACGCAGGCCAGAGGTGCGACGCCATCAAGCTTATACTGGTAGAAGAAAAAGTGTACGAGGAGTTCAAGAAGAGACTTGTCGAGGAGCTCAAGAAAGTGAAAGTGGGCGACCCACGCGACTCCACGACTGTTATGGGCCCACTGATAAGCAGGGATGCCGTCGAGAACATGATGAGCGCGGTTGAAGACGCCCTAGCGAAGGGCGGTGTCTTACTCTACGGGGGGAGGCGCTTAGGCGGCAATTACGTTGAGCCTACACTAGTTGAGATCGCCTCCCACGAGCAACTCGTTGAGACGAGGCTCTACAAGGAGGAGGTCTTCGCACCCGTAGCCCTGATAACACCGTTCAAAGACCTCGACGAGGCTATAAAGATCGCCAACGGGAGGGAGTACGGACTAGACGCCGCTGTCTTCGGGAAGGACCTAGACCGGATCAGGAAAGTCATCAGGTACCTCGAGGTAGGCGCCGTGTACGTCAACGACATGCCGAGGCACGGTATCGGCTACTACCCGTTCGGTGGTAGGAAGAGTAGCGGTATTGGTAGGGAGGGCATCGGCTATAGCGTAGAGTACGTCATGACCACGAAGACCGTCATATTCAACTTCAAGGGCAAGGGCGTGTACAACTACCTCATTTAAGGCGGGCTCAGATTTTTCTCCCTCCCCCCGTTCTCTCATTTCAGGTGCCAGCCTCTTGCCTCTAGTGCTCGTCAGGAGTAAAAGGAGGGTTATAGCGAACTACAGGCCCCTAGTAGTGGTCGAGTCTATCGTCGTACACGGGGAGACGGTTGTAGCCGTAGGCAAGTACGAGGATGTGAAGAGGGCACTAGCGGGGTCGGAATACACCGAGGTGGATTCCGAGTACGTTTTAGCCCCCGGCTTCGTGGATGCCCACGCACACCCGGACTCGCTGGGCTATAACCTGGTTCTCGGAGGTAAGATGGAGGCCTCGAGCATTAAGGACGTTTTGGAGAGACTCGGGGAAAGCAGAGCCGTCGCTGGCTGGGTAATACCCCCGAGGTTAGACCCCTCCAGCCTCAGGGAGGGTAGAATGCCGTACTACTGGGAGATAGACACCTACGTCCGCGACAAACCAGTCTTGCTACAGCACATATCGGGCCACATGGCCTCCCTGAACAGTATGGGGTTAGAGCTTGCTAGAGAAGTGCTGGGACAGATCAAGTTTGGAGACCTAGAGAAGGGCTGGATCTACGAAGAAGACCTGTGGAGACTCCTGACACACATCAGGTCGTCGATGCGAGAGCCAGAGCTCGAAGAAGCCCTGCTACTTGGCCTGAGAGAGTTCGAGTCTAAAGGTGTGACGGCGGTCGGGGCGGCAGGCCTCTCTCGTAGAGAGGTCGAGGCGCTCAAGAGGCTCGACGAGGAGGGTAAACTCCCTATAAGGGTCTACGGCTACGTGATGTACACTGGAGGGCCAGACTTCGACTTTGACTACGTCGAGAGATTGGTGAACGAGACTTGGAAGGACAGCTCGAGCAAGTTCAGGGTCAACGGTTTAAAGGTGATCCTAGACGGTGCGCTAGGGCCGCGAACGGCCTACTTATCCGACGACTACTCCGACGAACCAGGGAGACGGGGCTTCTTGAACTACAGCGAGGAGGAGCTCGAAAAGGTCTTCGCCGAGGCGAGCCGTAGGAGTCTCCAGGTCGCGGTTCACGTGATCGGAGACGCCGCTTTAGAGGTGGCACTGAGGGCCGCGAGGAGAGTGAGGAGCCTCCATCTAAGGTTGGAGCACGTCTCCCTAGTCAGGGACGACCAACTCAGATACATCGGGGAGCTCGGGCCGGTACTCGTAGTACAACCCCACTTTGTGATCGCCGATAAGTGGATTACGCAGAGAGTGGGGTGGGGAAGGGTCTGGTGGGTCTACAGGTTCAAAGAGCTGGAGAGCGTCGCGGTCACAGCGTACTCGACAGACGCCCCTGTGGAACCAGTAGACCCGTTCGAGACGGTCTACGCCGCCGTCACGAGAGGCCTGTATGATGGCGTGGACTACGCCCGCGCGACTCTCAGGAACGCGGTCACCGTAGCCGAGGCGCTCGCACACTACACGGTAGACGCCGGGCTCGCCCTCGGGGACCCGAGGCTGGGCTGCCTGCTACCAGGGTGCTACGCAGACATAGTGGAGCTGAGCGACGACCCTCTCCTCCAGTACGACCCTGCTGAAGTCCGTGGTCTGAAAGCCAGGGTTGTCAAGTTGATAAAGGGGTCTTAGTAAACTAAGTCTTGGTAGAACATGAGCGTCTACAAGCCGAGGAAACCGGGGAAAAAGGACGTACTGAGCGAGGGTTTAAAAGACCTCAGCCCAAACTTGAAAGAGCACG
>JAGDWK010000019.1:5078-6462 GCA_023256015.1 Thermogladius sp. | reverse complement strand
ATTACTAGGGCTTCTCGTCTAAGCTCCTCGAAAAGCGCTCTCTCTACGGGGTCTAGCCTCTCAACATCCTCCACCGACAAGGGGAACTTCTTAGAGAACTCGGCCAGGAACCTCCTCTCAACGACAAGGTTCCCTACCTGGACCACAGCTCCTTCGATCCTCCACTGCTCCAGCATACCCGGGTACTGGGCTAGGGCCTCCTGGACGCTCATCACAGGCTTCGGCGGCCTCGGCAGCTGTCTACCCCGCTCCGCTTCGCCTCTAGGAGGTTCGGGTACTCCGCTCTGCTCGCTAGCCTTAGCAAACTTCGCCACGATCTCCTCGACCCTCCTCAACCTCTCCTCGAGGTTCCTGATCCTCTCCTCGAGTAGTCTCCACTTCTCCTCGCTAGGCGTCTCTGTAACACTCGTCTCTGGTACCCGTGCTTCAGCTGGCGGTTCCACGACTTGCTCCCTCCCCACCTCCTCGACTCTACTGGTTTTCGTCCTCGACAGTAACCACTCCCCTCTCTGAGTAATGTAGAAGCCCCTCCCCTCCTTTCGCACGAGACCCTTGTCTCTCAACCTCTGGAGTACGTTCCTAGCGAGGTTAGGGGAGATAGCGAGGTAGCCGGCTACGTCTTTGACCGATACACCCGGGTTCTCCATCACGAACCTGAGGATCTTGGCAGTTAAGGTCTCGTCCTTGCTCAAATCGTCCATCACGCCGTGATCTCTATTGTTTTGACACCTAAATATATAAAGCAATTTTATCGTCTTAGTTAGGTAGGCAGAACGGTGTTGCTTATGCCTTCCCAGCTATTCGACGAGGAGACAGAGCAGGCTCTGAAAGAGATATTCAAGACGTTCAGCAGGCCCGTCAAGGACTACTTGGTAGTGCTATCGTTGAAGGAGGCTATGGAGCATACTCACGAGCATGAGCATGAACACGAACATCACCACCATCACCACGCCTCCTTCAGCCTAAAACCAGCGGTGGTAGAGGAGTGCCCGACTTGTGGCGAGGCATGGATGCTAGCGACAGAGCTGTCCAAGATCAGCAGCGGGGCGCTCAGCTTCGAGGTCGTCGAGAAGCAGAACGCGAAGGACCTGAGACCAAGGTACCTGCCAGCCTTTATCTACGGGTCCAGCGGGCTTAATATCAGGTACTACGGGCTACCGAGCGGGCAGGAGTTCGCACCTTTCATATACGTACACCAGTACATCGCGACGGGTGAGGTGAAGCTGTCCAGCAAAGTAAAGGAGGTAGTGGAGAGTATTGACACCCCGCTCCACGTAAAGATCTTCGTCACTCCCGAGTGCCCGTACTGCCCGATCGTCGTCGACTACTTCAACCAAATGGCCCTGGTAAACAAGCAGATATGGGTTGAGACGATAGAGGCTCT
>JAGDWK010000019.1:0-4978 GCA_023256015.1 Thermogladius sp. | reverse complement strand
TCAACCAAATGGCCCTGGTAAACAAGCAGATATGGGTTGAGACGATAGAGGCTCTCGAGCTACCCTACGAGGCCGACCTGTACGGTGTCCAGGCCGTACCCTACGTCACGATAAACAAGATGGAGGACTACGACGAATACGGTGCAGAACCCGTCGAGATAATACCCGGCTACGTGCCCCCAGAGCAGGCCTCGAGGGTGTTAGCTAGAGCGGAGAGGAAGATCAAGAGGGGGGATACTAGTGGAAAGAAGTAGGCCTGCGGGCAACCCGACCGCGCGTGCCGAGGACTACCTAGAGGCAATCTACATACTGTCTCTAAAAGGTAAGCCGAGAGTCAGGGAACTCGCTAGAAGGCTCTGCGTGTCGCCTAGTAGTGTTGTGGAGTTTCTCAGGAGGCTCGCTGAGCAGGGTTACATCACTTACAAGAAGGGCGGCGAGATAAAGCTGACGGAGAAGGGGCTGGATGTAGCCAAGAGGATATACGAGAGACACCAGGTGTTAACAGAGTTCCTGACGTACATCGGGGTACCCCGGGACATAGCCGAGATAGACGCGTGTAAAATCGAGCACTTACTACACGACGAAACAGTCGAGAGGATAACCGAGTTCGTGAAGAAGCTGTCACGAGAGCAGGGGTAAGTCACGCGAGTAAAGTCATTAGCTTAGCGCTTTTAACACCCTTAACCTTCCTCAACTCCTCGAAGAGCTTGGCCACCTCCCCGCCTCTCCCCCGGACGAATATGGCGAGGAGGCAGTTCCTCTCGTCAAGGTGGATGTGGGTGGCAGAGATTACCAGGCCTAGGTAGTGGTGCTGTATGTCTGTCAACTCGACGTCGGCACGGTCCATGCCGTGGTCGTAGACGAGCCCTATAACCGCTGTGACGTTGTCGCTCCTCAGGAACTCCTCTTCGGCCAGGTAGTTGTAGAGGGCGAGCTGTACGATCCTGCTGAGGCTTAGGCCTTTTTCATCCCTCACCTTGATCAGCTTCTCGGCTATGTCCTCGGGGAGGTAGACGCCGATTTTCAAGGCCGTAAAGACGACACCCCTCGGCATACCAATGTTTATAGAACCGAATATTTTTCAACTTAAGAGTGGAGATGACCGGAGCCCTCCTACCTGAGATGTGATGACTTCACGGACCGGGGGATCCACGTTCACCTGCCACTAGTCGGATGAAGAGGGCGATAACGACTACGAGTACGACGAGGACCAAGAGAACTGTCCACCTGAACTGCCCCTCGGGCGGGACGTAGGTTGTCGTCGTGGTCGTCTCCTCCGCGGGCGGCGTCTCCGATCTTGTGAACACCGGCGTCAGGCTCCCGCAGAGCGTCGTAAAGTTCTGTACTGTCGGGTGGAGGGGGTCTAGGACGTTCAGGAGCGAGGTGTTAGAGGCGTAGACCACGTAGCCCTCGAGAGACACAACGGGTGGCGGACTCTTCGCTCCCGTCACGTTCGAGGCTAAGACGACGAAGCTCCTCGGGGTGATGATCGTCTTGACGTCGAAGTACCTCGACGCGTTGCTGAGGACCACCTTGAGCAGCCTGTAGTTCAGGTCCAAGACTAGTGTAACGTTGAGCCTACTGCCGCTAAGTGTGCTTACGTAGTACCAGTTGTTCTGGTCACCGGCCATTGCGTAGGCCTCAATGCCCTCCCCCGGAGGTTTCATCAAGATTACCCCGTAGGCTTCCACGCCCTTCTCCGTGAAAAACATGGCCAGTACGCCGTAGTCTCCGAAGAAGTCGATGTCCAGGTCGACGTATGCCAGGTAGCTCTCACCTAGCGTGTTTAACTGGCATGAAGCCAGCGTCACGGGGGAACCGCCCGTGGTAACCGGCAGCGGCTGTAACACGGTCAGGAGTAAGACGAGGACGCCTAGAAGAGGGTGAGGCCCCGTAAAACTCATGAAGCCACCTTTTCTCTGGGCCACCACCTAGTGTATACCGTCTCCGTGACTAAATAGTTTGTTATGACGCCTACAACCTCCTCCTCGATCTCGCCGCCGGGCTTGAGAGCCACGCCATTTACCATGAGTACGTCCTCGCCGTCACTGTAGAAGTAGACCAGGTCAACGCTATACCCTCTGGCTACCAGCACCTCAACGATCGATCTGAGCGTGATCACCAGCCGCCCTAGGTCCCTCGTGGGCGATAGGGTCACGGATATGGTTACGTGCCTCACCACGACACCGTAAATCATGTCCCGTTAATCCGCCTTTATATCGGGAACCCGATTAATATCGGGATATTATTCTGTTAATCCTACTTCAAGCCGCTTTAAAAGAGTCCAGCGTGGATTCAAGCATGGTGCTATGCGTTGATTAGCGTGGCCAAGATTTACCTGTTGGAGAGGTGGAGGGAGCTACTCAGGCAGATGGACCTCTACTACCTTAGGCTCTTGGAGGACGCCATCGAGAAGGAGGCCGAGATTAACAGTAAAGGAGAGTTGACGGCGGAGGACAAGCTGACCCTCATCTACGTAGAGGTGGTTAAGAGGGTCGTAGCCGAGGAGCTGAGGGTCGACTACGACTCAAGCCTGGGTCTGGACATAGACGAGTCTCTGCTGAGCAAGCTAGAGGCCTACGCCGAGCCCGTTTGATCCAGAGACTGTTTTTAAGACTCTTAAACCATTAAGGGAAAATGGCTTGATAGCGTAGTGGTGGTTTTTACTTGGACAACGTCTTAGAGGGTATTAGCAGTTTTGTTAAGAACGTCAGCTTTCCCGCCATAGTGCCCGTTAACTTTATACCCTGGAACGCGGCCACGGTCACAGGCCGGCTCACCGAGGAGCTAGGGGTAGACGGGTTTATCTTCTTGACGAGGTGGGAGGTAGCGAACATAGTAGAGGAGAGCCTCCAGCACATACAGAAGGAGATAAACATAAAGTACATAGGGGACTACAAGTTCCAGAGGTCTTTGTTGAAGGACGACATCTTCGAGAACTCCTTCCTCATCAGGAACGTCCTCGATGTCGTGCGCTCGCACAACAAGGAGAAAGTGGTTGTTGACCTTACTATGACGACCGGCGAGCTAGCCTCCGCTACTTACTACGCTCTGAAAGACCTCCAACTAGACAACGGTTCGACCTACCTAACCGTGGTGACCACGATCCCGCTCCAGGGGGTGCCGGCGTACCCGGGGAACCCCAGGTGGCTCCACAAAGTCCACGTCTACGGGTCTAACAGAGCGGGCTGGAAAGGAGTGGAGGTGGTCACGGACCCGCCGAAAATCATAGAGTGGAAGGGTACTAGGGGGATATACATCGCGATATCCAAGTTGATAAACTCGCTCTCAGACAGGAGGATAGTAGAGGTCTTCGACGGGCACAAGAAGGAGAGCCCCGAGAGAGACCCAGACGTTGTAGAGTTCTACGTACAGGACGAGATAGAAAACGAGAGGAAGAGGCTGGTCAGCGTAGAGACGTCGGTCGGCCCGGACGAGGAGACCTCGAAGCTCCTCTACAACTCCTGGAGAACCATCTACGACGTTGTGTCCAAGAAGGTCAGGGAGGAGGGGGAGGCAAGGTCTATTGAGAGGATCCTCAAGCAACTGCAGAGGCTGACAGGCTCAGCCGACTTAGTGGTTTCTAACATCATGAGCCAGGAGCTCGGTCTGGAGAGCTACAAGAGGACTAAACTCCACGCGTTTATCAGACACCTCAGGGAGGAGTACGGGAACGTGGCCGTCCTACCGGACACCAACATGTTCTACCAGGGCCTCCACATGAGCTTGCTCAAGGCGAGTATTAGGAACAGCAGCCCGTGGAGCCCCGTACCCAACGTAGAGGTGTACGTCCCCATATGCGCGGAGGCGGAGGTGAACGGGAAGATAGCCGCCACATCCTCGACCTCCGAGACGCTTGTGGAGAGGTTCTCTTATATAATGGCGCTCATGGCAAACAGAGTTCTGCAGGAGATCAAGTACCACTACAAAGCGAAGACCCTACCAGCTATATCCCAGCCTTGCGAGGCCTCGGTTGCCGTTGAGTCGTCCAACCTACAACAGAAGGTCGTACTCCTCCTCACGGCAGACAGAAAGGCGTTCAACGCGTGGCAGACCTTCAACGTGTGCCGTGGCAACATTGTGTGCGGCTACATCGACCACGACGACTCGCCTCTCAACACGAACACTCTCTACTCGAAGTTCTACGCGAGCATAGTGCTGGCAAACGTAGTGTTTACAACGAGCCTGTTCACAAGAGTAGTCGTTAGGTCTAAGAAGGGCTCTGTTGTATTAAACGTGAACAAGCTACGGGGGGCTACAGCACCCTCGATAGCGATAAATAGACTCGAAATCAAAGCTTGAAAAGAGGTGCCTAGATGAGCAACCTACTCGAGAAGGCCCGAGAGAACCCGTGGCAGCTCGCCCTCGAGTGCAGGGCTGGGGGCTGCGACATCGTAGAGGTTGGTAGAGCCCTCAGACACCTCCTACTGAGCGATACAGGCCGAGGCCTCGAGCTCCTAAGAGCTCTCAAGTCCAACCTAGACCCGTTCATCTTCCTGGAGCTGCTCGCCAGCGCTGTCGACCCAGATCTCCTCGACTGGGTCGAGGCGAGTGTCAAGAGCGAGGTGATAATCGACAGTTTTAGAAAGGGAAAGCTCAACGACGTCTACGGGTATGTGTCGTTGATAGAGCTAATGCCGTTCCTGGGATTGGGCGATGAGGCGACAAACATAGCGTCAGACCTGTTGAAGAGGGCCTGCGAGCTGTCGAACGCCGAGGAAGCGAGGGCTGCCGAGCTGGTCAGGCTTGTTGCCAACGGGCCCTTGACAACTCTAGGACTCGATAGAGTCGCACAGGTGATCTCGGCCGTTGAGCCCGAGGGCTGCCACGTGTGTTGCCTAGAGGTCTTCGTCGAGATGCTGAATTCGGTCGCCCTCTCTTACCCCCCGAAGAGTCTCTTCGCCCACAGGACTCTGCTCGCCCGGATGAGCGAGCTCTTAAACAAGGTGCTGAACAAGGCGCTTGAAGCCGTGGAGTC
>JAGDWK010000045.1:13004-14877 GCA_023256015.1 Thermogladius sp. | reverse complement strand
TTTTCATGAGCCTGTAAACGCTTATATTCGCCCCCGGTTATTAGGTGAACCTAAGAGAACGGTGGTATTGTGACCCTAACTGTAGGCAAAAGGGTCGGAGAGATCTCCTACGTTATCCCCCGGCTGAGGCAGGGCGAGGAGCTCGTATCCACGACCATGAGTGTTTGCCCCTACTGCTACAGAGTTTTACCGGCCGTATTAGTCGAGAGAGACGGGAAGATCTACATTCGGAGAGTGTGCCCTGAGCACGGGGAGATCGAGGAGATATACTACGGCGACGCTACTACGTACAAGAGGATCGCCAAGTGGGAGGAAGACGGGAGAGGGACGAGGCACGTCTACACCCAGTTGAAGGGGCCCTGCCCGTTCAACTGTGGTCTCTGCCCGATGCACAAGCAGCACTCAGCCTTAGTGAACATCGTCTTGACTAACAGGTGCAACCTGAGCTGCTGGTACTGCTTCTTCTTTGCGGAGGCCTCAGGCTTCGTGTACGAGCCGTCTATCGACCAGATAAGGGAGATGGTGAGGGCGATCAAGAAGCAGGGTGTAACGGTCGCCGTACAGCTAACAGGCGGTGAGCCGACCCTTAGGGAGGACCTCGTCGATATAGTCAGGATGTTGAGGAGCGAGGGCGTAAGGCACATTCAGCTTAACACCAACGGGATTAAGTTTGCCGAGCTGTACTGGGAGGAGCCCGCTAAAGCTGTCGAGTACGCCCGAGAGCTGAGGGCTGCGGGCGTAAACACGGTCTACCTGAGCTTCGACGGCGTGTCGCCCGTCACGAACTGGAAGAACCACTGGGAGGTCCCGTACATCTTCGAGGTCTTCAGGAAGGCGGGTATGACGAGCGTCGTGCTGGTGCCCACGGTGATCAACAACGTGAACACCCACGAGCTCGGGGCGATGATAAGGTTCGCCGCCAAGCACATGGACATCGTGAGGTCCGTGAACTTCCAACCAGTGAGCATAACAGGGCTTATGAAGAGGCACGAGAGGGAGAAGTACAGGGTCACCATAGGCGACATAGTCAAGCTGATAGAGGAGCAGACCGATGGGGAGGTCCCGAGAGAGGCGTGGTTCCCGATCAACGTCAGCGCCGTGTTCTCCAGGTTTATAGAGGGCTTCAGCGGGGAGTTCAAGTTCGAGATGAGCAACCACCCAGCCTGCGGGGTGGGGACCTACGTCTACGTCGAGAGGAGGGGTGACGCCACCAGGCTCGTGCCCATAACCGAGTTCGTGGACGTGGAAGGGCTCGTCGAGTACCTCGAGGAGAAGTGGAGGGACTTAGTGGAGGGCTCGAGCAGGCTCTTGACCGGGATGAGGCTGCTCTACACTATCCGGAAGTTTATACACCAGGAGAAGGCCCCCGAGGGCTTCGACCTCTACAAGTTGCTGTTCAACATCATCGTGAAGAGGAGCTACGAAGCTCTAGGTGAACTCCACTACAAGCTCTTGTTCCTGGGGCAGATGCACTTCATGGACCTATACAACTACGACATTCAGAGGGTCCAGAGGTGCAATATCCACTACGCTGTCCCAGACGGTAGGCTGATACCGTTCTGCGCGTTCAACATCTTCGAAGACATCTACAGGGAGAAGATACACAAGGAGAACAGTATTAGTCTGCTCGAGTACAGCAAGAAGTACGGGTTGCCCGAGGGCATCGTCACTAGGAAGTACATCAGGGACAGGCGCAAGCTGGAGTCGACGGAGATCTACAAGAAGACCTACGAGGGTATCCTCGAGCTGGTGAAGAGGTAACGACCCCTGTTTTTAGCGGGCTATTTCCATCCCTACACGTTGGTTGAAGCATGTCGGGTTTCAAGTGCCTGGTCGTAGCAGGCACGCCGGGAGTGGGCAAGTCGACGGTCTC
>JAGDWK010000045.1:0-12904 GCA_023256015.1 Thermogladius sp. | reverse complement strand
GTTTCAAGTGCCTGGTCGTAGCAGGCACGCCGGGAGTGGGCAAGTCGACGGTCTCTAGATTACTGGCAGAGCGGATCGGAGGCACCTATGTAGACTTGAGCGAGCTCGTCGTTAGGGAGGGGCTCTACGACTACTACGACCCCGAGACCAACAGCTACGTGATCAACGAGGAGAGGGTCTCGGCTAGGGTTAGGGAGTTGTGCGAGAGCGGTAGAGGGCTCGTGATCTCGACGCACTATCCCGAGGTCTTAGACAGCGAGGCGGTGGACGTTGTGGTCGTCCTCCGACTGGACCCCCGGGAACTGATCGCCAGGTTGAGGAGCCGGGGCTGGAGCGTCAAGAAGGTGGCGGAGAACGTGATGGCAGAGGTCTTATCCGTAGTGTTGTCAAACGCCGTGGCCAGGTTCGGTACCGGGAAGGTTGTCGAGGTGGACGTAACAGGTAAGACCCCGGATGAGGTCGTCGACGAGCTCCTACACAAGGTCAGGGGAGGGGCCACCCCAGGCGGGTACATCGACTGGCTCGGTGTTGTTGAGCCCGGCTTCATAGAGGAGCTCGAAAGGGTGCTGGAGCGTGAGCCGGAGGCCTAGCTTCTTCCGACTGATGTCCTGGGGCGAGGTCAGGCGGGTGATCGACTCAGCGGACGTCGTCCTGCACGTGCTCGACATCAGAGACCCGCTCTCCACGCTGAGCGCGCGGGTCGAGAGCATAGTCCGCCGCCAGGGAAAGGAACTAGTCCTCGTCTTGAACAAGGCCGACCTCGTGCCCAGGGATGTAG
Organism: Thermogladius sp.; assembly: GCA_023256015.1. Classification (GTDB taxonomy): domain Archaea; phylum Thermoproteota; class Thermoprotei_A; order Sulfolobales; family Desulfurococcaceae; genus Thermogladius. The sequence continues at coordinate 12,126 of JAGDWK010000045.1, read as the reverse complement.
CCGAGGCCTGGAAGAGGTACTTCGCTGGCAGGGGCTACAACGCGGTCTACGTGTCGACCACTAGACACCAGGGCACGCTCATATTGAGAAGGACTATAAAGCGCGTAGCCCCGAGACTCCCGACGGTCGTGGCCGTAGTCGGGTTCCCGAAGACTGGGAAGTCGTCTATAATCAACGCCTTGAAGGGGAGGCACTCCGCCCCCACAAGCCCCTACCCCGGTTCCCCAGGCTACACCAAGGGCGTCCAGTTCGTTAGGGTAGACAAGGACATTCTCATGGTAGACACCCCTGGCGTGATCCCCATAGAAGGAGACCCGCTGGAGAGGGTTATCAGGGGGACCCCCGTCGAGCACATCGAGGACCCGGTAGGGGTAGCCCACATGCTGATCAAGAGGGTGCTCGAGAAAAGGCCCGACGCCTTCAAGAAGGCCTATGGCCTCGACTCCGTGGACCCCGAGGAGATACTGAGGGCTATAGCGGCCAGGCACGGCTGGTTCTATAAGAAGAGTGGGGAGCCCCTCGTTGACGAAGCGGCTCGCAAGGTTATTAGGGATTTCCACGATGGTCTGATACCGTACTACGTCGAACCCGTGGAGGCGGAGTGAGCACGGCGATGGGGGTGCGCGTGAGGATAACAGGTGAGGGAGAGCGCGTCGTCGAGAACGTCTCTAGCGTGAGGGAGCTGCTGGCCAGAGTAGGCCTGGTGGGAGAGGAGGTGGTCGTGCTCCGGAACGGCGTCATACTGACAGAGGACGACGAGCTGAGCGACGGGGACGAGGTAATAGTCTACGTGGTGAAGTCTGGTGGCTGAGAGAGCGGGGTTGAGCGAGTTCGAGAGAGAGCTCTACAGCAGGCAGCTAAAGCTGATAGGAGAAGAGGGGCAGCTGAAGCTGAAGAAGGCCAGGGTCCTCGTCGCCGGTCTAGGCGGTCTGGGCTCAGCCGTATCGATCTACCTGGCAGCCATGGGTGTGGGGAACCTCTACATACTGGACAGAGAGGTGGTCGAGGTCAGCAACCTCCAGAGGCAGGTGCTGTACTCAATAGACGACCTGGGCAAGCCCAAGCCGCTCGCCGCCGCCGAGAAGCTCAGGAAGCTGAACCCGAACACGAACGTCCAGCCCATATACGCCGAGGCCTCCGAGAGCCTCTTGTCGAGCATAGACGTGGACGTCTACGTCGACGCGTTCGACAACTGGCCCGCCAGGTTCGTACTGGACAAGGTCGCCTGGTCTAAGAGAAAGCCCCTCGTCCACGGGGGCGTTAGGGGCTTCTACGGACAGGTGACAGTCGTCCTCCCCGGGGTGACACCCTGTCTTAGGGCCCTGTTCCCGATTACCGGCGAGACCAGGGAAGAGTCCCCTCTCCAGGTATTCCCCACAACGCCGGGGATCATAGGCCTAATTGAGGCCCTGGAGACCGCCAAGATAATCCTAGGTATGGGTAACCTTCTGGTCAACAAGCTGCTCGTCTACAACGGTCTCCAGCCGTCTTTCGAGGTCATCGAGTTCAAGCCCGACCCAAAAATGTTCGAGAGGTGCCAGTGAGGCTCAACCACCCATCTCGGGCGTCATGAACGTGACCCTGTCGCCGTCCCGGAGCCTGTAGTCGGGGCTGAGTACAGGCCTGTCGTTTACGAAGGTCACGAAGACGAAGTGTCCTTGGGAGTACCTCTTGTATATCCTCGGGTTGAGCTTATCAGAAACAGTCTTCACCAGCTCGTCTAGCGTGGCGCCCTCCGGTAGCTCGACCTCCATCGCGAAGACGCCGGACATCTCGCTCGCCCTCCCGGTGAAGACGACCTTCACCTTCACCGTCAGCCACCCGGCGCTTCCTCTATAACTACAACTCTGTCCCCGGCCCTTATAAGAGTCCACGGCTCGTCCGCGATTCTGTCGTTTACCAAGACTATGAGGTTTCCGCTGAAACCGCGCTCCACTATGGTTCTCACGAGCTCTGCCAGCGTTATGGAGTCTCTGGGTACTTCGACCCAGACCCTGCTGGGTAGTATGAGGGCCCTCACGGGCATAGGCGGCTCCTACATGCTAGCCACTGTGAGAGTCCAGGCAATGGCGACCACTACCTCGATGGTCGTAGCGACCAGGGCCATCTTCAGCCACTCGCCCCACCCTATCTCCATCTTGTTCTTCTCGCTCAGGCCCACGGCTATTATGTTCGCCGAGCTGCCTATCGGCGTGTAGTTCCCGCCGAACACGCCGCCGTATAGTAGGGCCCAGAACGCCGCAGCCGAGCCCCCGATCGAGACCAGCGTCTGCGCGACGGGGGTCAGGGCTACTATGACGGACAAGTTGTCTAAGACGCTGCTTAGGCCCGCCGAGAGAACCAGCATGATGGTGTACAGGAGCGGGAAGGACACCGCGCCTGTCAACGAGCTTAGCAGGACTGTCAGGTAAGCCAGCTTGGAGGCCACGCCAGACCAGAACAGAGAGTAGCCGAGCATGAAGAGCGAGATGAAGAATATTATAGAGGGCCACTCGACGCCCTTCTCGAGCACCTCGCCCATTCTCGAGGCGCCGATAAGGGGGGTCGACACCATTATCAGCGGGTAGGGTATGAAGGCCAATAGGGCGTGGGGGTCTACGTTAATGCCTCCTAGGAGGCTTATCGCCCTCGACAGCTGGTCGTCTACCCCGACGAGGGTCAGGAAGGCTATTAGTATTACCAGGCCCTCCTTAACCCTGGTGATCTCGCTGGGGGACAGCGAGGTGTAGAAGCGCACCGCTACCTTGTCTATCATGTCCCTGCTCAACCTCTCGCCGAAACCCGAGAGGTAGCCTCTCGCGAGCGCGGAGAACACCACTACTAGGAGCGCTAGGTTTAGCAGGGACAAAGGCAGGGCCTTGACTATGAAGGACGTTATACTGAGGTTCGCTGTGAAGGCCAAGTAGAGCCCTATGGGGTTCCCCACGGGCAGGCCGACGCTACCCGTGTTGGTGGCTAGTACTGACAGTATGACCAGAGGCCTCACGTCGTAGCCTGTGAGCCTGTGCATGTCGAAGACCAGCATGAGCACGTACGTGATACTAGTCACTTCGTCTACGGTCAGCGCGAGGAACCAGGAGAGGATGGACAAGTAGGCTACGAGCAGTACAGGGTTGCCGCGGCTGGCCTGCAGCATTCTTATGGCGAGGTACTCGAAGACCCTCAGCGACCTCAGGACGTAGGCGAGGGTCATGGTGCCGATTAGGAAGAGGATCAGCCTCCACTCAACACCCCCTATTACCAGCTGCGGGGAGACAACGCCCAGGAAGACTATCGCGGAGACACCGAGGAGGGCCGCGTAGTACCTGTACTCCATCGAGATCGCTGTGAGGGCTATCACGACGAGGAAGAAGCCCAGGCTAGCGCCCTGCTCCACTATGCTCCTCGAGGAGTTTATCAGCGAAGGGTCCAAGCAGCCTCCTCTCACACTACACCACGCGTCAATGATGCTCTTACCCACCCCCTCGTACGGCACCCTGATGAGGTACATGCCGGCGAACGACAACACGAGGACCACGAGAGACACTAGTAGACCCTTCTTAACGTTGTCCATCGAAACCGCCCCGTTAACGGCCTATACTGGACAACGCCTAAAAATACGCTCTCTTAGACCCAAGAGCACCGCATCGGATCCGCAAAAATCACCCGGCCTCTGGCTGAAGGGCTCCGGCACTATACCACCCTCTACGCCACCGATAGCCAACTTACCCAGGTGGCCGCCCGACAAAACGCATCACGCAAGCGTGGCCGAGACGGCGACCACTACGGCCAGGGTGAAGGGGGGCACCGGGGTTTCAGGCAGAGCTGTGTTGCTCTGATCACCGCCCGCGCTGAGATCTAAAGCTGGGTTTGCTTTCAAGCAACTCTGGTGCTACACCTGTATGTGGAACAGGCCGCTCTACGGCGGCTGGCAGGGACGTCAGTATCCCTGTTACCACTACCGCCGGGGTTGGACAACAGCCAGCTCCCCGCCTTCCTCCCGCGAGTATACAGAACCTAGAACTCTCCGCTCGAGCGGGGCGACCCCGCTACCAACAATTGACGGAGTTGACGGGATTTGTGCGGCCTGTAGGGCTCGCAAAAATAGGAAATCGGGTTCAGCGAGGCCACTTCCGGTCGAAGTATATGTTCTTCGAGGTCGCGGAGAGGGGTATGCCGTAGACCACGTCTGCCTGTACTAGGCCGAGCTCCTGCGCCGCGACGCCCACCGAGAACATGACCCTGTTGTCGACGTTCAGGATCTGGGCTGTCTTGACCGCCGAGCCGATGGCTATACCGAGGTTCACGAGGCAGTTCACCAAGTCGGCGTCTAAGCCCCACCTCTTGGGCGTCTCGAGCCCCAGCTTGAGGAACCTGCAGCCGACCAGGAACACGGCTCTACTCGCCCTGACAGACTCTGCGTCCCTCCTGAAGAACTCCCCGTAGACTGGCGCCAGCTCCTCCATCTTCGAGGCCAGCCTCTCGATCTCGCCTCTGTCTGTCACGAGAGCCGTGACGACGTTGTCCACCCCCCTGGCCTTCGGGGCTGTCTTAGCCGCTACCGCCATCAGCCTCGCTGCCTCTAGTATGCCCTCGCTTATCAAGGCCTCCTCGTTTATCAACCCGACCACCCTTAGTAGTGGACTGCAGGAGAGGGAAATCGTCCTTGCGTTAGACAGGGCTAACACACGGCCCCGGCGACCCGTGGGAGACAGGATACCGGGTCTAGGACACTTGATGGAGAAAAAGGTGGTTTGACGGCTGATCGAGACAGGATCTTTTGATCGAGCCGTGGAAGTTAATCCCCGGTTAACTTGACTGGAGGGCAGTTAACCAGGCCCCCTCCGCGTCGAGGGCGGGGAAACACTGTAAACAGGGGTCGGAAAAGATCCCCGGGTTAGGGTTGATCATGTACGACAAAAGTATTGTGTACAATGACGGATTACTTCAAGGAGTCGAAATACGCGGTCAACGAGTCCAAGCCAGACTCATGTATTCCATACTGGATTTACGTATCAGCATCACTATGTCATGTAATGAAATACACTATAATGATTTCTGTGGGAGTAGTACTCACCGTACCCGCCACATCTGGGCGAGGGCCCAGTTGACATAGGTGTTGCGGGAGGTTTAGCCCTTGATCTCCCCGGCCCGGTAACACCAATAAGCGGCTGCTCTGTGTATTTAAGGGGGTCACGCCTTCATGTACAACAGTATGCTTTATTGAGCTGATAGTCATCGTAATTGCCGCACTTTTCAATGTCTAAATATTGTCCGGTGTAACCGAGTAGACTCGATCAAGGGGGCCAGGCGAGGTTTGATATAGGTTCTACGGCCCCCCCGACCCCTTGATCCGACGAGTCCCGTAATACCTCCGTTTCCTCTAGACGCCGTAATGTTTATCTTTACTGGTCGATGACTGTGCTTTAACAGTTATGGCAGATCACCTCGTAATCAAGGCGGCCTTTACACGGTCTTAGGCTAATGGGAGTGTTACCTCAAGGAGCCGATCATGGGCTGAGAGATATATTCCACCTAAGCCATGCAGACCCAGGGGTGTCTTGTACGGAGATATGCCTGAGGCCCATCGGCTTTGTTAGGCACGGCTTCAGTGACGAGGTGGTCAGGAACAGCGTCGAGGGTGTACCGGGCTACATCGAGGTCCTACCCGAGTACGCGGACGGCCTCCTCAACCTTGAGGGGTTCTCACACATTATCGTGATAGCCTTCCTCCACAAGACGAGCGAAGACAACCGGAGGGTTCTCAGAGTCAAGCACAGGAGGCTGTGCAGGCTGGGGATAGACATAGAGGACATCCCCGAGGTGGGGGTTTTCGCGACCGACAGCCCCCACCGACCCAACCCGATCGCCCTCTCCATCCTGAGGGTCAGAGGTATCGAGGGGCGCAGGATACACGTGGAGAACCTCGACTTGTTCGACGGCACGCCCGTCCTCGACATCAAGCCGTACGATAGGGGGAGGGTAGTCCAGGACTTGAAGCAGCCATGGTGGGCTGAGGAACTCGAGAGGAGGATACGCGAGAGGCTGGGCAAGACCATCACCCCGTGACCCCCGAGGGCAGAAAGCTGGGCGGGACGAGAAGGCGTTTACACCGCGTGGAGACCCCGCCGCTTCTCTAACGACTCCTAGTAGCTCGAGCGTTGTTCGAGTTTTGCGTATATACGTCCAGCCCCTCCTATTACACGTATGTATTTGGGACAGCGGGGTATGTATCTAGGTTGGAGGGAAAAGTTTATATTTCCTAACCGTAGAGAATTTTACCCTCGGTGTGTACATGAAAAAGTGGCTCGTAGCCCTCGTCGTCGTAATGTTCTTGACCACCATCCTACTATCGGCCGAGACTGCGGCCGCCCCTGCGACCGTTGAGAGGGTTATTGTAAGGGTAAGCCCCTCGGCCAACTACGCGCTTGTCAAGGCCAAGGTACTAGACGCCTCTAGGAGGCTTGGAGGGGCCCTAGTCAGCGAGATACCCGAGATAAGGGCGGTCGTCCTGGCAGTGCCCAGTAGCGCGAAGGCGGCTATAGCGAGGATATCGGGCGTCCTGCTCGTCGAGGAGGACAAGCCGGCCAAGCTACACGGCGAGGTCCAGTGGAACGTCAACATGGTCAACGCGCCGAAGGTCTGGTCGGCCTACAGCCCGTACTACGGTAACGCGGCCTACGGCTACTACTCCACCGTGAGAGTGGCCGTCGTCGACACCGGTATCGACTACAAGCACCCGGACTTGAACGGGGCTGTGACCTGGTGTGTCGTGTCCCTGAACAACGGGGCGACCTTCTACAAGGGCACAGACCTGAGTAAGTGCTCCGACCCCAACGGGCACGGCACCCACGTAGCCGGGATCATCGCCGCCAGGCTGAACGGGGCGGGCGTCGCAGGCGTGGCCCCCAAGGCGCTGTTGTACGCTATCAGAGTGCTGAGCGCCTCTGGCAGCGGGTACGTCAGCGACATAGCCAAGGGCATCATCGAGGCCACTAAGGGCCCAGACGGCGCCGCCGGTACCAGCGACGACGCGGACGTCATCTCCATGTCCCTGGGCAGCTCCTCCGACAGCACGACCCTACACGACGCCGTCAAGTACGCCTACAGCTACGGCGTAGTGCTGGTCGCGGCCTCGGGTAATGAGGGCGCCAGCTACCCAGACTACCCGGCCGCCTACCCGGAGGTGCTGGCCGTGGGCGCCGTGGACTCCAACGGGAAGGTGCCGAGCTGGAGCAACAGGTACCCTGACGTGGCCGCGCCGGGCGTCAACATCCTGTCGACCTACCCGGGCGGTAAGTACGCCTACATGAGCGGTACCTCGATGGCGACGCCCCACGTCTCGGCGATAGCCGCTCTGATACAGGCTCTAAGGCTGGCCGCGGGCAAGGCCAAGCTGGCGCCGAGCAAGGTCTACTACGCGATAGAGTACACCGCGTACAACCCGACCGGCTACAGCTACGACCCGCTCTACGGCTACGGTATAGTGGACGCGAAGGCCGCGGTCGACTACGCGCTCTACTACATGTGAGCCCGATCTCTTTTTACCCTCCACATCAACCTCTCGCCGCTCTTATGAACGCCCTAGCCCTCTCCTCGTCCACCGGGTTGCCCGCTCTACCGCCGACCTTGATATACGAGCCCACAATGACCCCGTCGACGTACTTCTTGTAGAGCCCGATGTTCTCGGGTGTAGCGCCGCTGCCCAGAACTAGAGGGGCGCGCGTCAGCCCCCTGACCCTCTCCACGAACCCGGGCTCGGGCGCCTCCCCTGTCCTGTAGCCCGTTAAAACGACCTTGTCGGCCCCGCCTCTCTCGACGGTGTCGTGTACGACCTCGCGTAGAGCGTCCCAGAAGGCCTCTGCGCTCTTGCCAGACGCCGAGTAGGCCAGTAGCGACAGGCTGCCGGCGTGCTTGACCAGTACGTCCGCGTACACCTCTACGCCCCCGTAGTTCCTCCTGATCGCCCTCAACCTGGGCGCCTCGGGCTCGATGAGGCCCGAGTCGCTCACTATGGTCTCGGTCAGCGCGTTGACCCTGATGAACCTGGCCCCCGTCGCCACGGCTATCGCGTACGCCTCCCTCCCCGAGTTCCGGAGCACGTTCACGCCGACCCTCATGCTCGTTGACTTCACGACCTCCCTAACGATCACGGCCAGCGTGCTCAGGGCCAGCGGGTCTCTCAAGCGCTTGGGGTACGGGCTGTCGCCGTAGTTCTCTACTACGACCCCGTCGTAGCCGAGCCTCTCGAGGACTGAGACGTCTCTAAGGACTGCCTCCAGGACTCTGTCCAGGTCGAAGTCCTCTCTCGTGTCGGTGTACGGTAGCCTGGGGAGGTGGACTACCCCGACGACCTCCAACCCAGCACCCCCTTTAAGCCCCTGGGGCGTACACCCCTCCACGCATTTTATATGGTGTGGGCCTCATTTGAATACGCTACCCGGCTTGAGCACCGTGTACGGCGGGACCCTCGCACCGTAGCCTATGACGGCCCCCATCTTCTTCTCGAACACGCCCCTCCTGACCACGTGCTCTCTGAGGCGGGGCGGGGCCTCCTCGGAGGGCAGCACGTTGAGCGTGGTGACCCCGATGCCTACGATGCTCTCCGAGCCCAGGACCGAGTTCAGCACTGTGACCTTGCTGTCCATGAGAGAGTACGGCTGGATGCTCGAGAACTTGACCTCGCTGTAGGAGCCCACCCTACTGCTCTCCTCCAAGTCCACGTAGTCCCTCACGAAGCTGTGGGCGCCCACGAAGCTCTTCTTACCGATGTAGGCCGGCCCCTTGACAACCGCGTAGTGGTCTATGTAGGCGCCGTCCTCGACCACGACCGGCCCCTCGATCACGGCGGTCCTCTCCACAGCCGCCTTCCCCGATATCGCGACCCCTCTCAGCCTCGAGAGTAGTTGGTACACGGCCTCTAGGAGGTCTGCGGGGTACCCTACGTCCACCCACGTCCCCGTCCACAGGACCGCCTTGACCCGCCCGGACTCCGCGATTTTCTGGATCGCCTCGGGGAGGTTCAGCCCCTTCTCGAGGTAGTCCAATACGCGCGACGGGAGTACGTAGACCCCGGCTATCGTGTACACCGCCTCCGGGGGTCTAGGCCCCGTCGAGTAGACCCTCCTCACGAGCCAGTTCTCGTCGACGGACACGAAGCCGTAGTTCTCCACGTTGTGGGGCTCGACCGGCGCCACGAGGATAGTCGCGTCCGGGCTCTCCTCCAGGTGCGCGTTGACGACCTTCGCGTAGGCCTCGGCGTCGAGCACTATGTCGCCGAACGACAGCAGGAAGTAGTCCGTAGCGTCGATGGCCTTCCTCGCGGCCAGTAGAGCGTCCCTCACCGTCTCTCCCGCTTCTTGCTCCACGAACTCCACGGGGGGCTCGAGAGCCGACGAAGCCTCTCTCGGCACAGCGTCCTCCTCGCTCCTGTAGACGACGAGCACCGTCGACCTGTTCGCCTGGTACACCCCGCTCACAGGGTAGTACAGGACCGGTCTACCGAGCACCCTCAACAAGACCTTGTTGGAGCGGGGTGGGACTAGTACGCCGAGCTCCTTGGAGGGCCTCCCAGCGGCTAGGACTAAGTTGAGCATGGCCACCACCTACTCCACGGTGACGGTCTTGGCCAGGTTCCGCGGCTTGTCGGGGTCGAGGCCCTTGAGCGTGCTCGTGTAGTACGCTAGTAGCTGCATGGGTGGAGTGTGGGTTATAGGGGTTGTCAGCCAGTGCGAAGATGGGACTCTGAAGAACACGTCGAACTGCTCTCCCAGGCTCGTGTCCTCGGGTGCTACGCCTATGATCCAGGCCCCACGCGCCTTCATCTCCTGTATGTTCCCTAGGAGCACCTTCTCGTAGTAGGCGTCCCTGGGGACCACGAAGACGACCGGGAACCCCTCCTCGACGAGGGCTATGGGGCCGTGCTTCGACTCTCCCGCGGGGTAGGCCTCCGCGTGGATGTAGGCTATCTCCTTGATCTTGAGCGCCCCCTCCATCGCCGTCGGGAGGCCCACCCCCCTGCTCAGGTAGTACACGCTCTGCTTCAGCCTAAGCATCTCGCTGACCTTCTTCGCCAGACCCTCGCTCCACGCAATGGACTTCGCCGCGAGGTCGCCGGCCCTGGAGAGCTCCCTGGCGTACTCGTCGTACTCGCTCTTCAGTATCGCCCCTCGCAGGAGGGCGTAGTCCAGAGCGAGGAACGAGAGGAGGAGGGCCTGAGTGGTGAAGGTCTTCGTCGCCGCAACCCCTATTTCGGGGCCAGCCCTCGTGTAGAGCGCTATGTCGCTCTCCCTAGGTATAGCGGAGTCCACCACGTTCGACACAGCTATAAGCTTCGCACCCCTCTCCTTGAACGCCCTCGCCGCCTTCAGGGTGTCCATCGTCTCGCCGCTCTGGCTCACGGCTATCAGGACGTCCCCCTCCCTCACGACGGGGAGGTACGCCTCGTACTCGCTGGCTATGAACGGGGTGGCCAGCGCCCCCGCTATCTTGGCCAGCGCAGCAGCGAAGTGGAGTGACGCGTGGTAGCTTGTCCCGGCGGCTGTTATGAAGACCCTGCGGGCCTCAGCCATGACCTTCGAGGCCTCCCTCAGGGTGGGGTCGCTACTGAGCCCGTAAAGCGTGTCGACTAGGGCCCTGGGCTGCTCGTGTATCTCCTTGAGCATGAAGTGGGAGTAGCCTCCCTTGCTCGCGCTCTCCAGGCTCCACTCCACTACTCTCACGTACTCCATCGGGTTTACCGGCCCCTTGCCGAGCTCCTCGATGAAAACGCTGTCCCCCGTCACGAAGCCCACCCAGCCGTCCCTCAGCGTGATAACCCTCCTCGTGTACTCCAGAATCGCCGGAATATCGCTCGCGACGAAGTTGGCCGCGTCCCCCAACCCTATTACGAGGGGGCTGTCCTTCTTGGCAAAGAAGATAGTGTTGGGGGCGCTCGCGAAGACGACGAGGATCGCGTAACTACCCCTGATCATCGAGACCGCCTTCTTGAACGCGTCGTAGGGCCTATCACCGCTCTTGTAAAACTCCTCTATCAGGTGGACGACGACCTCGGTGTCGGTCTCGCTCTTGAAGACGTGCCCTCTCCTGGCCAGCTCCTCCTTCAACTCCCTGTAGTTCTCTATTATGCCGTTGTGGACTATCGCTATCGTCCCCGTGCAGTCCGTGTGCGGGTGGGCGTTGACGTCGCTGGGCGCTCCGTGGGTCGCCCACCTCGTGTGGCCTATCACTACGCTGCCCCTGACCCGGCTAAACCCCAGCTTCTTCTCCAGGTCGGCGATCTTGCCCTTGCCCTTCAACACCCTCAGGACTCCCTGCTCGACCGAGGCAACGCCGGCGGAGTCGTAACCCCTGTACTCGAGTCTTAAAAGACCCTTGTAGACGACGTCCCCGGTGTTAAGCTTTTTGTCGACGCGGGTGCAAACGCCTATTATGCCGCACAAACAGTTGCGCCCCACATACCTAGTATGGTTGAAACCCGTGTATTCTTTAAAACCTAATCCACCTACTTAGACTAAGGGTGTTCGGGTAGCGTGGACACTGTTGTAGTGAAAGTGACGGGCAAGATTTTCGACGACCAGGAGGCCCTGAGGAAGTTCGTAGAAGTAGTGAGAGAGCTCGCCCGCGAGAGGAGGGTTGTCGTAGTAGCGGGCGGGGGTAGGGCTGCCAGAGAGGCTATCGAGAGGGCGAAGTCTATAGGGGTCTCCTCCAACTACTGGCTTGACGAGATCGGGATAGAGGCCTCGAGGCTCAACGCGCTGATCCTAGTAGCGTCCCTTCAGCCCCTCTCCTACCCCGGAGTCCCGAGAACCCTCGGGGAGGTCATGCACGGGCTCGCGTACAGTAGAGTCGTGGTCTTGGGAGGCCTGGTGCCGGGGCAGTCGACGGCGGCAGTCCTACTAGAAGTGGCCGAGGCCGTGGGGGCTCGCGAGGTCTACGACCTTTCAGCCGCCGACTACGTCTACGACAAAGACCCCAGGACAAGCCCCGACGCGAGGCCGCTTAAGGTCGTCCAGGCCTCCAAGCTAGCCGAGTGGCTCAAGGCCGGCCAGGTCCCGGGGGACTACGCTCTACTCGACCTGAGAGCCCTAGACATCGCCGTCAGGAGCCGGATCACCATCAAGATAGCTAGCTACAAGAACCCGGGCA
>JAGDWK010000060.1 GCA_023256015.1 Thermogladius sp. | reverse complement strand
TATCAGAGAGCCAGTGGTAGTAATGAGGGTCGGCTTCGTTGTCAACCCATATGCCGGGCTAGGGGGCGCTATAGGTAGCAAAGGAACCGACGAGAAGGCCGTTGCGAGGGCTCTCTCGCTCGGTTACCAGCTGATCGCCCCTAGACGCGCGGTAGAGTTCCTGCGGAGCCTGCGTTCGAGGGAATTTAGAATAGTGACGGCAGCGGGCTTAATGGGCGAGGACGAGGTCGCTGAGGCGGGGCTCACCGAGCTCGTGGAAAAAGTCGTGGGAGAGAGGAAAGGGTCTACGACCAGGGAGGACACTATTGCTTCAGCCACCGAGATGCTTCGTGCGGGAGTCGACATCATTGTCTTCGTGGGGGGCGACGGCACCCTAAAGGACGTTTACAGCGTAGTCGGGACGTCGTTGCCTGTCTTGGGTGTCCCCAGCGGGGTTAAAGTCTACAGCGGGGCCTTCGCGTATACCCCACGGGATGCGGCCGGGATTCTCGAGGCCTACCTGCGCGGCAGCGGGGCTATCGTCGAGGCGGAGGTTGTGGACGTAGACGAGGAGCTGTTCCGGTCGGATAAACTGAGCCTGAGGGTTTACGGCTACGTCAAGACTGTGAGGGTCGAGGGCTTACTACAGCCCAGTAAGGGTCTCGTGACGAGCTCAGACGACGAGGAGAACAAAAGAGCGATAGCTAGGTACCTGTACGAGACAATGGAGGACGGCGCTTACTACATACTGGGCCCCGGGAGCACGGTGAAGGCTATCGGGGAGTTCCTACGGGACGACCTCACGCAGTTAGGCGTAGACGTGGTGCTCAACAGGAGGGTGGTGTTGAGGGACACGTGGGAGAGGCCTCTGCTTGAAATAGTCGGCAGAGGTGCGAAGACGTACGTTGTCGTCACGCCGATTGGGAGACAGGGCTTCATATTCGGTAGGGGTAACCAGCAGATCTCGCCGAACGTACTGAGGCTCGTCCCAAGGGAGAACATCATCGTGGTCGCGACACTATCCAAAATCCGCGAGCTGGACTACCTAAGGGTCTACACTGGAGACGAGGAGGTTGACAACAAGCTTAGGGGTTACTACCGGGTGCTGGTAGACTACGGTCAGTATATGGTGAAAAAAGCGGTTTGACCCCCTCACTTCTTGGCGATGAATGGGAAGTCGACTATCTTGGCTTCGTGCCTCTTGCCTCTAACTTCTACCTCCACCTCCTCGCCCAGTACAGCGTACCTGGTGTCTATGTAGGCTTGCGCTATAGGCCTCTCTAGGACTGGCGAGTACATTCCGCTGGTGACCCAACCAACACGGACGTCCTCGACGTAGACTGCGTCGCCGTTCCTGGGCACGATCCTCCCAGCTTCTTTCGAGAGCTTTAGGCCGTACCTCACCCACCTCGGCCCCTCTCTGCGACAAGCCCTGAGAGCCTCCTCTCCAACGAACCCTCGTTTACTCCACGAGATGGCGCCCATCCCGTACCTCAACCCGACCGCGCAGGGGAACTTCAGGGGGTCTTCACCGTACTCGTTACCCCCCAGCACGAAACCCGCCTCAATCCTGAGGGTGTCCCTGGCTATGAGGCCCGCCGGCTTTACACCCAGCCTCACGAGTTGCTCGACTAGTTTAACGGCCTCCGCCGGCCTAGCCCATATCTCGAAACCGTCCTCTCCAGTCCAACCACTCCTGCTCACGAGGTAGACGCTCGCGTTGCCGATTACCTCGTTCTGCCTGAACTCGAGCGGCCTAAGCCCCGAGGCCCAGCCGGCGCCGAGAGCCTCCATGACCCTAACGCTCTCCGGGCCCTGCAACGCTAGCATGGAGTACTCGTTCGTCAAGTCCGAGATCTCGACCTTGAAGCCCTTTTCACTCTTGACAGACGCGAAGAAGCTCTTCATCTTCTCCGTGGCTAGGGCGTTCGTGACTATCAGCCACTCCTCGTCGCTCAGCTTGTACAGCATCTCGTCGTCCTTCACTCTCGCAAACTGGTTCAAGGACAGGGTGGGGCCGCTCATGAACCCTGTTTTGACCTTGCCTAAGTCCTTCGTGTAGACGTACTGCAAGAACTCGAAGGAGTCGCTGCCCCTCACTAGGAGTCTCCCCATGTGGGAGACGTCGAAGAAAGCCGCCCTTCTTCTCACTTCGAGGTGTTCTTCTATGGCGCCGCTGAACCTGTAAGGAACCTCCCAATCGCCGAACGTGCCCGGCTCAGCGCCTAGTTTTTCTACGTAGAAGTCTAGAAGCTGGATTTTAGGCATAGTCCCGATCTCCGTCTTGTCGACAGTACAGATATGATTCCTATAAGCAAATATAAACTCACGCGACATTCCTTATCACGGATGAACGGAATGACCCCAGATTACACTCAGCCGTGGATATCCACACTCAACGGCAAAGACGTAGAAAAGATGCTGAAGACGATCGGTGTCAAGAGCGTAGAGGAGTTGTTTGCCGACATACCGGAGACGTACAGGATGAAGCTCGAAGACTGGCTAAGGCTGGACATAGGGTTCGGCAGGCCCTTGTCCGAGGTCGAGTTGAAGAGGTTAATGGACGAAAAGCTGGGTAAGAACACGGCCCTTAGAACACCCCCGTTCATGGGCGGGGGAGTCTACCCTCACTACGTGCCACCGGTAGTGAAGTACATAATATCGAGGGGCGAGTTCTTAACAGCCTACACACCCTACCAAGCCGAGATATCGCAGGGGCTTATGCAGGCCATCTTCGAGTACCAGAGCCTCATGGCCGAGCTTCTCGAAATGGACGTAGTGAACGCGTCGATGTACGACTGGGGATCGGCACTGGCCGAAGCCGTTCTAATGGTCTCGAGAGTCAACAAGGGGAGGAGCAAGTTCCTTATCCCGAAAAACGTGAACCCGTTCCACAAGAGGGTGGTCGAGGCTTACACCAGGCCCCACGGTATAAAGCTCGTGGAAGTAGAGTACGACAGGGCAACCGGCGAGGTCGACTTGGAGGACGTCAAAAACAAGTTGGACGGCGAGACCGCCGGCGTCTACGTCCAGTACCCGAACTTCTTCGGGGTGATCGAGAGCGGTGTGAAGGAGGTCTTCGAGCTAGCTCACGAGAGAGGAGCCTTGGCAGTCGCCGGGGTATACCCGGTAGCGCTCGGCTTACTCAAGCCGCCGGGTGAGCTCGGCGCCGACATCGCGGTGGGTGAGGGACAGTCTCTGGGGCTAGGAATGAATTATGGTGGCCCCCACCTGGGGATATTTGCTGTCAGGTACGACATGAGGCTGATCAGGCAGATGCCCGGTAGGCTGATAGGCCTCACAACCACGAAGGACGGGAGCGAGAGGGCGTTCTCGATGGTCCTCCAGACCAGGGAGCAGCACATCAGGCGCGAGAAGGCTACCAGCAACATATGTACGAACGAGGCGTTGATGGCGATCGCCGCCGCGGTGTTCATGTCGCTGCTGGGGGGCAAAGGCTTGAGGAGGCTCGCCGAGATCAACTACTACAACGCCCACTACGCTCAGATGAAGCTGTCCGAGATCGGTTTGAACACCAGGGTCTTCAAGTCAGACTTCTTCAACGAGTTCCCTATTTCGTTCAACGGTGTTGGCGTGAGGTACAAGGAAGTCCACGAGGGGTTGCTGGCGAAGAGAATACACGGGGGGCTGTACATTGGTGACTACTACCCCGAGCTAGGCGAGACGGCCTTGTTCGCCTTCACGGAGGTGCACTCAAAGGACGACATCGACCTCCTCGCGGGCACACTAAGTGAACTACTGAGAAGGGGCAAGGGGGTGCCGTGAGATGTTCAGGCAGGCCAAGTGGAACGAGCCGTTAATTCTGGAATACCCTGACAAGGGCTTCACGGGGCTCAGCTTAGACTCCTACAGCGACAGCACGGCTAGGGCCGTGGGCGAGATCAGGATACCGAAAGGAGTCCTCCGAGACACCCCTCCTAACATACCCGGCCTCCCCGAGGTCGAGGTGGTCAGGCACTATACACGGCTTTCTCAGATGTCCTACGGGGTCGACAACGGGCCTGTACCACTAGGCTCATGCACCATGAAGTACAACCCGAGGATAGCCTGGTGGGTCGCATTCGACGAGAGGATCGCGAACCTCCACCCGCTCCAAGACGAGAGGACGGTCCAAGGGCTGCTCGAGATACTCTTCGAGCTACAGAAGTGGCTTGCCAACATCACGGGCATGGACGTCTGCACTCTCCACCCCGCGGCGGGCGCGCACGGGGAGCTGGCGGGCGTTCTGACGATCCGGAGGTATCACGAGATGAAAGGGAGGGCCGACTTGAAGAGGGAGATCATAGTTCCAGATAGTGCTCACGGGACCAACCCGGCCAGCGCCTCAATGGCCGGTTTCGTCACCGTCACCGTCCCGACGGGTGAGGACGGAAACATCGACCTGGAGGCCCTCAGGGCGGTCGTCGGGGAGAGGACGGCGGGGCTGATGATCACCAACCCAAGTACACTCGGGCTGTTCGAGGAGAGGATAGGGGACATAGTGAAGCTGGTGCACGAGTACGACGCTCTGCTCTACTACGACGGTGCCAACTTGAACGGCATCTTAGGCTACGCCAGGCCGGGTGACATGGGCTTCGACATCGCCCACCTGAACCTACACAAGACGTTCAGCTCCC
Source organism: Thermogladius sp. (assembly GCA_023256015.1). Lineage (GTDB taxonomy): Archaea > Thermoproteota > Thermoprotei_A > Sulfolobales > Desulfurococcaceae > Thermogladius. Next base: position 10,287 of record JAGDWK010000060.1, on the reverse strand, counting down.
CCCACGGTGGAGGTGGCCCCGGGGCGGGGCCGGTCTGCGTAAAGGACCGAGTGGTCGACGAGGACAAGAACATCAGACTTAGCGACCTCTTACCGGGCTACCTGGTGGTTTACGACGAGGAAAAGGGCATCTATAGGCTGAGGCACCCCGGGCCTCATAGCGTCGGCCTGATAAAGTCCTTCTTCGGCAACGTGGTACCGCTGGTGTGGGCGTATGTATACATAGCGTCGCTCGGGCCGCAGGGGCTAAGGAGAGTGTCCGAGCACGCTGTCCTGGCTACAAACTACTTCGTTAAGCTTGTCGAGGGGGTGAGAGGCTTCGAAGTGCCTTACGGTAAAGGCAGGTTCAGGAAGAACGAGGTCGTGTTGAGCGCGAAGCCTCTCGCAGAGGAGACCGGTGTTACTGCTATGGACGTCGCAAAGGGGTTGCTCGACGCCGGCTTTTACGCGCCCACGGTCTACTTCCCCCTAATAGTGAAGGAGGCGCTGCAGGTGGAGTTCACCGAGAGCGAGGCGATAGAGAACATAGAGAGGTATGCTGAGAGGCTGAAGGAGATCAGTAGGGTGGCCTACGAGAACCCTGACGAGGCGAAGAAATGGCCTATTAATACCAGCGTTAAGCTCATCGACTACGTGAAGGGGGACCACCCCAAGACGCTAGCACCTACGTGGAGGGTTTACGTGAGAAAGCAGAGAGGAGAGCTATCGTGAAGCACGACGTTGTAGTTGTGGGGAGCGGTGTAGCGGGCTACCCGGCGGCGATCATGCTGGCCAGGAGGGGCCTCAAGGTCGCGGTCGTCGAGGAGCACTACCTCGGGGGCGAGTGTACAAACTACGGATGCGTACCCAGCAAGGCCTTCTACCACGTTGCCGAAGCCGCTAGGACGGTGAGAAAGGTCGGAGGGAGTGCGGAGCTGCCTTGGGAGTCGATAGTAGAGTGGTCCAACTCCATGGTCGAGGCCGCTCGCCAAGGCATCGAGTACCTGTTCGAGTCCTACGGTGTTAAAGTCTACAACGGGAAGGGGGTCATCAAGGAGGGTAAACGAGTGAAGGTCAAGAACGGCGAGAACGTCGAGATAGAGGCGGAGAAAGTCCTCCTCGCCCTCGGTACAGACCCCAGGCCCTTGCCGGGTCTCGAGTTCGACGGTAAGCTCGTCGTGAGTAACAGAGAGATCTTCCAGATGAGGGAGCGCCCCGGCTCTCTGGCCATTTTGGGCGGGGGTGTGATCGGAGTCGAGGTTGCCAACGCACTCGCCAACCTCGGCGTAGAGGTAACCGTTGTGGAGAAGTCCAACCAGATCCTACCGTTCCTCGACAGCGATGTGGCACAGGCAATTAGAGGCCACTTGAAACGCCGGGGAGTCAACGTACTAGAGGGTGTCGAGATCGCTGGGGTTGAGAGGGGGGAGAGCGGTGTTCGCCTGAAACTGAGTGACGGGAAGGAGATAGCGGTGGATAAAGTGCTTGTTGCCGTAGGGCGTGTGCCGAAGACTTCCGGCGTCAACCTGGAGAACGTGGGGGTCGAGCTCGACAGCGCCGGTTTCGTCAAGGTCTCGCCTAGGCTGGAGACCAGCGTCCCCGGTATCTACGCCGCGGGGGACGTTGTGGGCGGCCCCCTGCTAGCCCATAAGGCGATGGTCGAGAGCATGATCGCGTCGAAGAACATCGTGGGGAAGGAGGCCCACAACATCGACTACAGGCTAGTCCCGTTAACGATTTTCACGGGCCTGGAGGTAGCCTACGTGGGTTACACGGAGAAAGAGCTCTCTAGGCTGGGTATAAAGTACGTTAGGTACAAGGTACCATTGAACTTTTTATCGGCCGTGAAAATAAAGGACGGGTCTTACTCGTTCATAAAAATGCTGGTCAGCGAGGATTCTTCGAGGGTGTACGGCGTCCACATAGTCGCACCGAACGCCTCCGAGGTCATTTCGGCCTTCATCCCGGTCGTGATCGGGAAGATGATGTTCGAGGACGTCTCTCAACTCCCCTACCCGCACTTGACGGTAGGGGAGGCCCTTCGAGAGATAGCTCTCCTGATGCTGGGCGAGCCCGTACACATTCTAGTGAGGAAGTGAGGTCTAGAGGAGGAGTATAGGTGGAACATAGAGAGGGACAAAAACTTTTTCACTCAAAAACGTAGAGTTCCTCATCGTATCTCCTGTCCAGTACAGTGCCCGGCGGCAGCCTCCTTATCCTTTTACCAGAGAGAAGCTCCCTAACCCTCCTGTTGACCTCGTCTTTCGGCAAGTCGCCCGTTAACCACTCGAGAGGCACGTTGATGTTCATGGGCCTCGCTGGTATGACGTGCCTCGTAGCCTTGTGCGTGAAGACTTCACCTCTCAAGGCGACTCTTCTCACCTCGTCTTTTGTTATCACGGGGGGTATCAGCGAGGCGGCAGCCTTACCGGATTTCACCGCGTCTATCGAGTCTTTTTCAGTCATGTAACTGATCTTGAAGCCCATGCTCTCTAGTGTTGACTCGACCTCCTTGACTCGGTCGTAAATCTTCTTGATGTCGTTTTCTCCGGAGGATATCACATAGATGTCTGCGGGCGTGACGAGCACGCCAACAGCCCTCCTCTCGCTTAATAGCCTTTGCCCCTCCTCCATGCTGTTCAGTTCCCTGACGTGGAACCCGGCGCTTTTGATGGCGTCTACAAGCTGTCTCCAGTCGCCGCCTGCGAAGACCCTGCCCCAGGCGTGCAGCTCTATCGACTCGTTGTCGTAGTCCACGAGGCAGACGGGTATGTACTTGAAGCCTATCTCCTTAGCCGCAGCCACCCTGTGCATCCCGTCGAGAACAACCAATGTTTTCTCGTCGACGAGGATGGGGTCTTTGAACACCTTGTCGCTCCTTATTTTTTCCACAAGCCACCTCAGTATGCTGGGTATTATCTCCTCGTGTATGTGGAGCTTATCCAGGTCCTCCACTGATATCTTCAGCACGAGCCTGGGTGTCTTTATCTCGTAGAAGCTCGATACCTTTCACCTCGCCGATTACTGTGGGGAATGATTTGGGGTCTCACTAATTAAGTTTTACCCGTCGAGCCGGGCTACCGTGTCTTAGTTGTCTCAAGATACCTTGCGCCCCGTCAAGAAGGTCTCAATAAGCGTTCTCGCCTCGTGGGAACCGGGGAGGTACTCCCCGGCTATCCTGCCCTCGACGAGGTGGTAGACCCTGTCCGCTACGCTCATCGCGTAGTCGACGTTTTGCTCGACCAGGAGGATCGACACCCCCATACTCTTGATCTCTAGGAGCTTGTTGAGTAGGCTCTTGCTGGCCTTGGGAGAGAGGCCCGTAGTCGGCTCGTCGAGTAGGAGTAGCTTCGGCTTGGACATCAGGGCTCTCGCGATCGCTAGCATTTGCCGCTCCCCTCCGCTCAAGTTCTTCGCCTTGCTCTTCGCCCTATCGGCTAGCTCGGGGAACAGCCTGAAGACATCCTCAATGTCGTCTCTCAACCTGTCGTGTCGCCTCGTGTAGGCCCCAATCACTAGGTTTTCTAGGACGCTCAGGTTAGGGAAGACGTTGTTGGTCTGCGGAGAGTAGCTCAAACCGAGCGCCACTCTCTTCTCCGTCTTTAACCCGGTTATGTCGGTGCCGTCGAAGTAGACCCTCCCGCTGTAGACCTCGGCCAACCCCATGATCGAGTTTAGCAGCGTTGTCTTGCCAGCTCCGTTCGGGCCCACTACCGAGACGACCTCTCTATCCCCAACCCTCAAGGACACGTTTTCTAGAACTTTCAGCTTCCCGTAGCCGGCGGCTAGATTAACGACTTCCAGCATTCTCACTTCCCCAAGTACGCCTTTATCACCCTCTCGTCCGAGACCGCCTCGTCCGGCTTGCCCTCGGCGAGTAGGCTACCGTTGTGAAGGACATAGACGTAGTCGACACCCTCCAGTAGCTCGGTTATCCTGTGCTCTATGACCACGAACGTTGAGCCCTTCTCCCTGTTTATCTTCCTTATGGTATCGGTCAACTTGCGCGCCATCCAGCTCTCCACTCCTGCGAAAGGCTCGTCGAGCATGAACAGCTTCGCGTCAGACATGAGACCCCTCAACGTTTCTACCAGTTTGAGGTGTCCTGCGGATAGCTCAGCCGGTCTTTTGTGTGCTATGCTCTCGAGGCCGAACTCTCTCAGGATGCTCATCGCTCTCGCGACAGCCGCCTCTTCGACGTCGACCCACTTCCTTCGGAGACTGCAGGTGATCGACGCGCACGAGCCATAGTCGTAGAACAGCAGCATGTTCTCTAGAACGGTCAGCGAGGGTATGAGCCGCGGTATCTGGAAGGTTCTAGCCACACCCAGCCTAGAGATCCTGTTAGGGTTCCACCCAGTGATGTCGACTACTCTGCCGGAGCCCTCGATCAGCACCCGCCCCTCGTCGGGCGTGTAGTAGCCTGTTACCACGTTGAATAGCGTTGTCTTACCCGACCCGTTCGGGCCTATTAAGCCCACTACGAGCGAGGAGGGCACGTTTATCGAGACTCTATTCAGCGCCACGACTCCGCCAAACCTCTTGGTGACCTTCTCGACGATCAGCTTAACACCCACGCTCTCCCACCCCTCTCACAGCTTTGACACGCCTCCCCGTCTAGGTGCGAGACCCTCCGGCTTCTTAAGTAGGACGACCAGCATCACCAGCCCCACTATGATCCAGCGGAGGTAGTCGGGGGTCACAAGCGTTGTGCCAATGAAGGGTATGACGAACCTCGCGGCGTAGTCCACGGAGGCGAGGAGGACAGTGCCCAACACGCCGCCCACTATGCTGTCTATGCCGCCGAGGATCACCATTGCCCATATATTGAAGGTGAGCGAGGGGGTGAACATGTTCGGGTTTATACTCGTGAAGTAGTACGCCCAGAGGACTCCCGCTACACCCGTTAAGCCGGACGTAAGGGCCAGTACCTTGGACTTGATCAGGGGCGTCGGCCAGCCCGCGTACAGGGCGACGAGCTCGTCGTCGCGCATCCCCTTCAGAATCCTGCCTAGCGGCGAGTTCATTATCCTGCTCACAATAAAGTATGTGAGGCCTACGAAGCACCACACTATAATGAGGTACAGCGCCTCGGCCCCCCTGGCCTGCGGAAGCCACGCGAAGGGGTTTGGTATGCCCATGAACCCCTTGCTCTCGCCTAGCGGCTCCGTGTTCAGGTAGAAGAGCCTCAGGACTTCGCCCGTGCTCAGGAGTGTGAACCCGACTAGAGCGCTTCCGACCCTGTGGATAGGGTACGTCAACAGTAGGCCAAAAAGAGCCGAAACAGCGAACCCGGCGGCAAGGGACAACAAGAAAACGGACAGGTCGAGTACAGGGTTGCTCTTCGATATCGTGTACAAGAGCTGTATCCCGTTCACGTCGAAGGGGGACGCCCTGCTACCAGTAATTGCTAGTGGCAGGTAGGTTCCTATGAGTGCGCCAGTGTAGGCTCCCAAGCCGTAGAACGCCACCTTGCCGAAGTTCGTGATCCCGCTTGACACCTCGAGAGTCAGCGTCAGGGAGAGGACCAAGTAGATGCCGATGTAGGTGGTTAGAGTGATCAGGAACCCCAACACGTCGATCAACGTCTAGCACCCCTCGTAAACCTGTACGGCACACCACCCGCAACTCCAAGTGGCGGGCTTACGATCAGAGTCGCGAGCAACACGGTAAACGTGAGCATTGGCTTAATGCTAGTCGGCAAGCCCAGGTACGTGCTCAAGAGGTCTGTGCCGAAGTTCTCCACTCCGCTAATCAGCAGTGCACCAGCGGCTGTCCTCGTGAGTGATGAGAGACCACCTATGAAAGCGATAGTGAAAACCTGTAGTATGAGGGAGTCTCCTACCTCGGGCGTTATTGCCCCACTGTACGTGGTCCACATGACACCTGCCAGCGATGTGAGACCGGCTGTGAGAAACCAGGTGAGGCTGACAACTCTTCCAACAGCGATACCCGAGAGCGACGCCAGCACGCTGTTGTCCGCGACCGCGAGTACAGCCCTTCCTACTCTGGTCGCGTTTAAGACCAGGTACAGGATTAACATGGACGCGAGCGCGAGTAGTGGGAACACTACAAGGCTCTGCTGTACGCCTACAAGCCCGGCTCTCACCGTTAACAGGGAGATATCGTCGTAGTGGATCTGGGAGTACGAGACCAGGTTCGTCCTCCAAGCGGAGCTCGCGATATCCGACACGATGTAGAGCACGTACTTGAGGACGATCCACAGCCCCATGGAGGCGATCATGAGGACGTCCCCCTTCACCCTCATCTCGGCGAGAGGCTTGAACACGGCTAAATTCGACAATACGGCGATCAAGCCCGTAACCGCAAATGAGGAGAGTACCGTTAGCAAGAGCGAGTTGTGCCCGAAACTGCTCCTCATATAGTAGTCCAGTAAAACAGCTGTGTAGGCCCCGTAAGTTATGTAGTTTGCGACGGTGAAGTTGATCACTTTAGTAACGCGGTAAGCGAGGACGAGGGGTATGGTCACGGTGAGGTAGAGAAGGGAGAAGAGGAAAAAACTTATTAAGTCTTGGGTTATCATCACGGCTCGTCACCTGTACGGCGTCGTAGTGAAGATCACAGAGTCGCCTTGGACCATGCCGACGTCCATGAACTGGTATCCCTGGTCTGTCTTGACGATCGCCCACACGCCGTAGTCCTGGAAGGCCTTGTCACCGTTTTCGTCGAACATGGTCCAGCCGCTAGGGCCATAGTAGTGCTTAGCCACCTCGACGAGGGCAGCCCTTATCGCGTCGCCGTCGTACTTGCCGGCTCTGAGGATGGCCCATCCAGCGAGCTGTACTGCGTCGTAGAGGGTGTCGCAGAAGACGGTGGGCTCTACACCATACTTCTCCTTCAGCTTCTTAGCAAACTCGTCGTATAGCGGGTTGTGGACGAAGAGGGGTCTCGTGCCGAGCAGCCTGGTCTTCTGCGCGAACTGCCCTATCGTCGGCGAGAGGAGCTCCTGGGCCCCGTGCGGCCCCTCGGACAAGAACCACCTAACACTGGAAAGAACACTGTTGCCGGCGGCGTGTGCTAGGATGTTAGCGGCGTCCGTGTCGAAGGCTATCAACACCACGGAGTCTGCTCCCGTGGACTGCACCTTGGAGGCGAGGGCGTTGACCTCGGAGGTGTAGTCGCTCAGGCCTGCCTGGTATGGCAGGTCGTACACCTTCGTGTTGTTGAACTGGGAGAAGTACCTCGTGAAGAAGTCGGCGAAGGCGTTGCCGTACTCGTCGTTGCGGTGGAAGACTACTACCGTACGGGCGCCTTGCGTGTAAGCTAGAGTAGCAAGGGCCTTAGCCTGCTTCGCGTCGCTACCCACGGTTCTGAATATGAAGTCGTTCGGTATAGCGAGGGTAGGCGCCGTCGAGGACGGGGATATGATGACGATGTGGTTGGCGTCCGCGAACGACTTGACAGCCTTGACCTGCGAGCTGGCGGCCGGGCCTATTACGACCTTTATACCCATCTGGGCGAAGCTCTGCACGTTAGCGAGGGCCTTGTCGTCCTGTGTACCGTCGTCCAGTATTACGGGCTTGAAGGTAACGTTGAAACCGTAGGCCTTGACCTCGTTGTTCAGGTCGTCAAGAGCGAGGTAGACGACTTTCTCCCATATCTTGCCGATGGAGGACAGCTCTCCAGACAGCGGTAAGGTGAAGCCGACCTGGTACTCCCTAGCCTGGCCCGCCTGCGGGGCACCGGTTGACTGGGGCGAGGTCGTAGTGCTGAACACGTATCCTAGTGGTAACCCCACTACGAGTCCTATTAGTAGAAAGGCCAAACTCGCTGGAGTTAACCTCAACCAGTTGCTCACCTTGTAGGAGAGTAATAGAGGTGGGAGTTGTATATAAGCTTAAATATAAACGTGAATATTCTATATGTTTATAGCTAAAACATACAATCGGGTTAGGAGATGTGCGGAGGTGTATTTAGAAAAAAGGGTTGAACTACTTCTCAGGGACTTGGAGCTTCCAGGGCTTCGCAGCTCTCTCGAGCCACGACCTGACCTGGTTGACTTCTTCCGCGGGTACCTTGCCTTCCTCGATGCAGAACCACCAGTCGAAGCACTTGTACTTTTGCAGCCTCTCAGCAGCCTCCTGTACTGTGGCGGCGGGCGGCACTATCACGGCGTCTCCGATCAACGCGTTGTTAGGCCAGTTGGCCGGCAGAGCCCTGTGGTACTTGTCGTTGACCTGGAGAGCCTTGATGAGCCTTAGTATCTCGTCGAGGTTCCTGCCTGTCTCCTGCGGGTAGTAGAGGACTGCCCTGACAATACCCTTGTCGTCCACGATAATGACAGCTCTCACAGTGCTCGTAGCGGACTGGGCATGTAGCATGCCCAGCTTCCTGGCGACCTCGCCTGTCGGGTCAGCGATTATCGGGAACGGTATCTCGATTTTAAACTTCTCCTTGATCCACTCGACCCACTTGATGTGGGAGAAGGTGCTGTCAACGCTGAGCCCCAGAAGCTCGGCGTTCAGCTTCTTGAAGTCCTCGTACCTAACTGCGAAGCCTATGAACTCGGTTGTACAGACGGGTGTGAAGTCCGCGGGGTGGCTGAACAAGACAAGGTACTTCCCTAGGTAGTCGTCTGGCAGTTTCTTCGGGCCGTGTGTTGTCATGACAGTCATTTCAGGGAGTTTCTCGCCGATCAGAGGCATCATGCCGGGCACTTTCCCACCTAAGAATACTTTATCTAGGGGTTTGATTTATAAACTTTTTGGTTTCTGAAACTAATTCAAAGAGGAGTGTTTCTAACACCAAACTTAATAGGGTTCTCAACCAACCTCTGATCGGTTGAGGGAATGGAGCTAGAGTGCCCGTTCTGCGGCTTCAAGGGTAGACCGAGCGACTTCTACTTCGTCTACGAGTCGGTTCTATACGTGGCGGACTCGAAGACCGTCCCTGAGGAGAGGAGCCGCCCTGTCCTAGTAGTGTGCCCCGTTTGCAGGAACGGGTTTTTCCTCGAGTCGCCCTACAAGGCGTTGATAGAGAAGATGAAGTCTGGGAAGTAATATTTATTAAGATCGCAAGTGTATTTTGTTGAAGGAAAATAGTACTCGCCGTGATCGAGTTGGAGTCGAGCCCAAGCCCGTTCCCGTGGATGCTCCCGTTCAACGCCCAGGTCAGGGACGTGATCTACAACTACATAGACTACATCAAAGGCGTTGAAGACATCGTAATGGACAGCTGGCCCCTTCAGAGGCTGAGGTACATTCTACAACTCCAGACGGCCCACTTCGTATACCCGAGTGCCACCCACACGAGGTTCAACCACAGCCTCGGCGTGATGCACGTGTCGTACAAGTACATCACTTACCTCCTCAAGGGTAGCTTAGAGTACCTCTCGCAGTCCAAGCACTACAACGAGCTCTCGGCGAGGCTCAAGGAGATCTCGCTCGCTACGAGGCTGCTTGGATTGCTACACGACATTGGGCACGGACCCTTCAGCCATGCCTTCGACGAGTACGTTTACAAGACGAGGGACTTCCTACCATATGTCATAGGCAACCACGAGGTCCTCGGGTACCTCATTTACAGGGAGAACATCCGCCGCCTGATCGAGCAGGCCCTCAAGGACAACTACAAGGCGCTCGGTGTCGACCCCGAGTACGTTCTGAACGTGCTGGACGACGGATTGAAGCCGCCGCTCGGTATGAAGGACTACACGGAGCTACTTAAGAAGGGGCATATCAAGCCCGAGGACTTCTTCGTCCCGACCCGCGATAAAGCGCTGAGCACGATAGTTAGGCTTGTAGTGAGGGACTACATCTTTACGAGCGATATAATGGACTACCTCAAGCGGGACTCCTACTACACGGGCCTCGCCATAGGGGAGATAAACGAGGAGTGGCTCCTGAGGAACACGTTCATAGTAGAGCACGACGGCCTGCTGAAGCCTGCCGTGTCTAGCAAGGCGGTCGACGACCTCGTAAGGCTGTTGGAGGCGAGGAAGATGATGTACAAGAACGTGTACTTCCACCACGTGAACATAGCGTTCGTCGAGACTGTAGGGCGGTTGCTCAAGTGCATCAAGAGCAGGGTCACCGGCATCCTCGAAGACATGCTGGACAGGAACGAGTGGTCCAAGTACGTGCTCTTGAACGATTTCAGCATCTACGGGGTACTCCAGTCCCTAGTGTACCAGCCGGCGTCTGAGCTCGAGTGCGAGGACAGAGACTTCGCTAAGAGGGCTCTCGAGAGCCTCTTTGTTACTAGGAAACCCATATGGAAGCTCCTCAGTAGAGAGGTCCTGAAGCTAGAGGACGCCAGGGTACTGTTCTCAACGAGGTTTAGCAGGGAC
>JAGDWK010000091.1:8484-15134 GCA_023256015.1 Thermogladius sp. | reverse complement strand
AAGGTGAAGGGGTCTAATGCTAGAGGACCTACTATCAAAGTACCCCGACCTTAAGCACGTTTACGACCTCACGACCACCCATACCAGGTACAGGAAGAGGGAGACGATCAACCTAATAGCGAGCGAGAACGTGATGTCGCCGCTCGCGATGCTGATGTACTTGAACGACATGATGCACAGGTACGCCGAAGGCAAGCCCTTCAAGAGGTTCTACCAGGGGCTGAAGTACGTCGACGAGCTGGAAGTGAAGGCTTCAGAACTCATGGGCCAGTTGCTCAACACCAAGTTCGTGGACCTAAGACCGGTCAGCGGCACTACAGCCAACGCTGCTGCTTTCAGGACCTTCACCAAGCCCGGGGACAAGGCTGTAGTGGCGCCAGTCCAAGCGGGGGCGCACGTTAGCCACACACGCTACGGCACGCTAGGCGCTCTCGGGATAGAGCAGATAGACATGCCGTTCTCGCTTGAGGAGTGGAACATAGACGTGGACAAGTCCGTTAAACTGATCGAAGAGGTCAAGCCCAAGATCGTCACGCTCGGGGGCTCCCTCTACATCTTCCCCCACCCCACTAGACCAATCGCCGAGGCCGCGCACAGCGTGGGTGCCAAGGTAATACACGACGTGGCGCACGTGCTAGGCCTCATAGTGGGGGGAGTCTGGCCCAACCCCCTCAACGAGGGGGCAGACGTTATAACGTCCTCGACGCACAAGACGTTCCCTGGGCCTCAGGGAGGCTTGTTCGCAACTAGGCTAGAGGAGGACTACAAGGAGATAGGTAAAGTGATATTCCCCATGTTCGTCTCCAACCACCACTTACACAGGCTAGCCGCCACCGCGGTCACGGCTCTAGAGATGAGGGAGTTCGGGAGGGACTACGCAAGCCAGGTGGTGAAGAACGCCAAGGCCCTCGCGCAGGCTCTGGCGAGTAGGGGGGTCAAAGTCGTGATGGAGGAGAAGGGCTTCACCGAGAGCCACCAGGTCGTCTTAGACGTCTCGAGGCACGGGAGGGGTACAAAGGTCGCAGCAGCCCTGGAAGAAGCCCACATAATAGTCAACAAGAACATGTTGCCCTGGGACAGGCCGGAGGACGTGAAAGACCCCTCGGGTATCAGGATAGGCGTGCAGGAGGTCACAAGGTGGGGTATGAGAGAGGGGGAGATGGAAGAGATAGCCGAGTTCATCAAGCAGGTGATCGTGGATAAAAGGGACCCGTCAGAAGTCAGGAGGAAAGTAGTCGAGTTCAGGAAGGAGTTCCTCGAGGTCCAGTACTGCTTCAAGATCTCGAGAGAGGACGAGGTAAGGTTATTGTCTCTCCTACTACATCCATGACACGGGGTGGGTGAGCGGCGTGTCTAGCGGGGAGATAGTGGTAGAAGTGGGGAAAAAGAAGTACGTGGTCAAGACAGACAGGCTCTACACCGAGAGCGACGAGTGGATTAAAGTCGAGGGCAATAAAGGCGTTGTAGGTGTAACAGACTTCGCCCAGAAAGAGCTCAGAGACATAGTCGGCGTCGAGCTGCCGGAGGTCGGCACGGAGGTGAAGAAGGGGAAGGCGGTGGGGAGTCTAGACTCTGTGAAAGCGACCTCCCACTACTACGCTCCGGTGTCAGGTGTTGTTACCAGAGTCAACGAGAGGCTTACCGATACACCTGAGCTGATCAACAAAGACCCCTACGGCGAGGGCTGGATATTCGAGCTGGAGATCAAGGACCTAAACGAACTTAACAGCCTGTTGAAACCCGAGGCCTACGCTGAGAAGATCAGTAGGCAGGCCCACTAACCGCTGCTAGGATAGCTCCCTTACTAGAAGCCCGAGCTTTTTAATACCCTCCTCGATCTCGTCCATTTCCACCATCGTAAAGTTAAGCCTAATGCTGCTTCTCCCTGAGTCGTCGAGGTAGAAGGGCTTTGCGGGGACGACCGCTACACCGTACTTCTCCAGTAGCATGTCGGCAAAGACCTCGGAGTCTACCCTTGCGGGGAGTTTCAGCAGTATGAACATGCCGCCGCGCGGTCTGTTGTACGCGGCTCCCTGGACGTACTCGTCTAGGGCAGACATCATCGTGTCACGCTTTCTCGCGTACTCCTGTACGGCCCTCCTCTTTATCTGGTCGTATAAGCCCTCTCTTAAGACCCGGTCTACCAGGAGTTGCATCGGGACTGGAGCGCACATGTCGCTAGGGCCTTTGATCGCCTTCACGACTTCCACTATTTCGGAGGGGGCGCTGAGCCATCCTATGCGTAGACCCGTCCCGAGCACCTTGCTGAAGCTGCCGACGTAGACAACCCTCCCCTCCTTGTCGTAGTGGGAGAGCGGCTTGTAGCTACCCTCATAGACCAGGTGATTGTACGCGGCGTCCTCGACGACCAGGAGGTCGTACCTCGACGCGATCTCGACCAAGTGCTTTCTCCTCTCCTCGCTCATGACGATCCCGGCAGGGTTGTGCCCTGTGGGTATCGTGTAGACGAGCTTTACCTTTCTACCCTCCGATAGGAGTCTCTTCACGACCGCCTCGAGACCGTGTGTATCAACTCCCTCCCCGTCGACGCCGACCCCGACAAGCCGCGCCCCGTAGAACTCCCAGTCGACTATCGTGTTAACGTAGCTGGGGTTCTCGAGGATCACGTGGTCTCCAGGGTCTATGAAGAGCTTCCCTAGCAAGTCGATCGCCTGACTCCCACCCACGGTCACCAGCACGTTGTCCTCGCTGGTCTTCACGCCCTCGTACCTCCACATGAAATCCGCGATAGACCTCCTAAGCGAGGGCAGCCCCTCGGTGGGAGAGTAGTTGCAGGACTTGGTCTCCTCGTGGAGGACCTTGCCGAGTATGGTAGAGTAGAGGTCTCTCGGTATTACGTTGGGGTCCGGCTCGCCGGCCGCAAACGATATAACTTTTCTCGTGGCGGAGATCGCCGAGATCTTTGAGACGAGAGTTCTTATCGGGGATGGTTTAACAAAGTTTACGCGGTAGGAGAACTTGTGAGATACCGACATCAACACCACACAGTTGCATAATGGGTTTCGCTAGAGAATAAATCCTTAGCGTTAGTCCGGTGGACAGGTGAGTCCCTACCTCTTCCTCCTCGCCTTCAACTCTTCTCCCCGAGACCTCTCGCCCTCCTCGACCCTTTCAAACGACACCTCCGGGTGGAACCTGACGTCTACGTGGTAAACCGAGTCGTAGAGCTCGATCACCCTCTTGACTATCTTCCTCCTCAATTTGAAAGCGTCTCTTATCGTGGTGAGAGGGTCGATGTACACCTCGACGCTGATCACGTAGAACGACGCTAGCTTCCTTGCCTCAACAGACTTAACGCGGGCTCCCGCGGATGCCAGCAGGTCTTGGATGCTGTTCATTACTGCGAGGCTCATCTTGTAGTCGAGGTTCTCGCCTCTTATCAGCGAGACGCTGTCGCTGACTATACCTTGTACGCTGTGGAGTATGAACATCATCAACACGACTGTGAACAGTACTTCTAGAGCCGTGCTCTTTGTTATAGATGTGGCTAGTATCCCGACGGTGGCCGTTACCCCTGCCAGCACGTCGACTAGCGCGTGCGTGGACTCGTACCTGAGAGTCTCTACATTGTACTTCTCGAACCCTCTCCTCAACGTGGTGTACGTTAAGACGGTGAGGGCAGTCCCGGCGATCGTGGCAATACTTGAGTACATGTTCACGGTAGCGGCTCCGCCCGCGTACAGCAGGCCGTTCAAGAAGTCGTAGAAGACGTAGAAGTAGACCCCGACCACGGTTAGGGCTATCAACAGGCCCAGTGTCGACTCCAGGACTACAACGCCCATAGGGTACCTCCTGCTCAGGCGGCTCGCGAAGTATAGTCCGAGGAGCAGAGTTAGTTCTAGGAGCGAGTCCGTGACCCAGTGTACCAAGTCCGTGAACAGTATTATGTTGTTCATGAAGACGACGAACACCGAGTCGATCAAAACGCCGACTAAGCCGAGAGCAAACGTGTACACCAGGACTCTACTCGCCCATTTAAGCCTAAAGGTGAGATTAGCCATTTCGCTTCACCCGCGTAATAACTCTTGAGGGAGGGACGCAACCTGGTTGAGACTTATTCCCTGTTGAAAAGTTGTGTGTAGCTCCTCTTTTGCGTGATAGTGTATGTCTCTTATATACCTTTTTCATCTCCAGGGACTTACTTTGGCAGTCTCCCTGACACGAAGTCGACTATGTATCTGGCGAGCTCGAGCTTGTGCACGAGGCCGAGTTCTCTGACATCGCTGGGGGTTATCGGGACTGTGTCCAAGTAGCTCTCAGAGAAGCCGGCGCCCCTTGTCAGTACGTTGTGTGCTACCATTAGGTCTGCCTGGTACTCGGTTAACTTGGCCGCGCCTCTCTCGGCGAGTTCTCTACCGGAAGACGTCTCCGCCGCGAAGGCCACTACTATCTTAGGCCTCTTCGACACGGAGGCTATGACTTTCTCTGTGGGGACTAGAGTTAGAGTGAGCCTTTCGGTTCTCGACGTCGGTATTTTGGTCGGGCTTTTCTCCAGCGGCTTGTAATCCGCTGGCGCGGCCGCGAACACTGCCGCGTCGTATACGTGCTTCGCGGTAAGCTCCTTCACAATACTCGCCATGTCGCTTGTCTCCTCGGCGTAGTACTTGTTAACGTTGTACGGGGGCGGCAGGCTCATCCTCCCATAGACCAGGTCGACGACGGCGCCTCTGCAGGCCGCCTCCCTGGCCACTAGGACACCCATTAGACCACTGCTAGGGTTAGTTATGACCCTAACCGGGTCTATCTTCTCGACTGTGGCGCCGGCTGTTACCAGGACTCTTCTACCCTCAAGGTCTGCCCCCCTGTTGACGGCCGCCTCGACGCAGTGGACGAGATCCTGAAGCGGGGGGTACTTGGCCTTACCCTCTTCTATCATAGGTCTTATTACAACTGCGCCGTAGGACCTAAGGGTCTCTTCCACTCTCTTGTACTGCGGGGAGTTGTACAGCCTAAGGTTCATGGCCGGCACGAAAACCACCCGCTTTCCGTCCCCCATCATAGTGGCAGCGGTCAAGTGGAGCAGCTCGTCTAGGACTCCACTCGCTATCTTCCCCATCGTGTTTAGGGTGGCAGGGGCTATCACCATCGCATCACCCCACCTAGCCAAGTCTATGTGCTCCGTCCTCCCCGTAGACTCGATGAACGGCTCCCAGCCCGTGGCCCAGTAGACTAGGTCAGGCCCTATCAGCCTCGTGGAGGCCCTCGTCATGACCGCCCTGACGCTAGCGCCCAGCCTGATAAGCTCTCTCGCAAGGTCTATCGACCTGTAGACCGCGCTACTCGCTGTCAAGCCGAGAACGATCTTTTTCTCCCTTAGTGGCGTCACTTCCCTGGGCTTGATCTCCTCAGGCAAACTCAACGATGTCACCGTAAAATAGATTATTCGCCAGAACATATATAACGTCCTGGTGAACGGCTTGAAAACAGACGTCAAAAGGCCCAGCGCAGAAGAGATACTGGAAGAGGCCAAGAAGAGGCTGGCCGCCGAGGCGGCCGACTACACTATTAGGCCGGCGGTGAGGGAGGACATAAAGAGCGTCATCGAGATAAACATGGTGTCACTACCAGAGCACTACCCTGACGAGTTCTTCTACGAGCTGTACGAGCACTACGGTAAAGCCTTCTACGTCGCCGTAGACCCGAGCGGAAGGGTCGTGGGGTACATAATGAACAGAGTGGAGTGGAAGCCCGGTTTCTTCAAGCACTTCATCGTGAGGAGCGGTCACGTTGTCAGCATAGCGGTACTAAAGGAACACAGGGGGAAGAGCCTGGGCTTCGCCTTGATGGCGCACGGGATCTACAGTATGAAGACCGACTACAAGTGCGAGGAGACCTACCTCGAAGTCAGGGTCTCCAACCAGCCCGCGATAAACCTGTACAAGAAGCTAGGGTACGAAGTCGTCAAGGTGGCCAGGGGCTATTACCTAGACGGGGAAGACGCCTACGTGATGGCAAGGCCCCTATAGACGCCGTGACAGGTCTTAACAGGCATTACGTACCGTGTTTTCCAAAGCTCGGTGCGACAACCTGTTTATATTGACCTAAGGCCTATCATGGTGTCAGGGGGCGTGGATGCTCTTCCACCAGATCGGCGCCCTGCTAAGCGACGACATGGTGGGTAAGAGGGTTTGTCTAAGGGGTTGGATTTACCGTAGGAGCGTGGTCGGAGGGAAGGCTTTTGTCAGGGTAAGGGACTCGACAGGAGTAGTCCAGGTAGTAGTAGACGAGGCTGTCCTCGGCGAGGAGCTCGTCAAGACGTTAAAGGACATAGGCTTGGAGGCTAGCGTCGAGGCGTGCGGTACTGTAACGAAGCAGCCCAGAGCGCCGACAGGGTACGAGGTTGTGGCCGACTACTTCAGAATATTGGGCTACAGCAGGGACTTCCCTATAAAGGGCGGGGAGGGGGTCGAGTACCTCCTAGACAACAGGCACCTCGTCATTAGGAGCCCGAAGTACACCGCGATATGGAAGATAAAGCACACGATACTCGACGCCGGTAGAGAGTGGTTTAAGAAGGACGGCTGGTGGGAGGTAACCCCACCCATACTCACAGCCTCAGCTTGCGAGGGCGGTGCCACTCTATTCCCGGTCCAGTACTTCGAAAAGCAGGCTTATTTGAGCCAGAGCGC
>JAGDWK010000091.1:0-8384 GCA_023256015.1 Thermogladius sp. | reverse complement strand
ATGATATTCAGCTTGGAGAAGGTCTGGAGCCTGACCCCGAGTTTCAGGGCCGAGCAGAGTAGGACTAGGCGCCACCTCGCAGAGTACTGGCACCTGGAGGCCGAAGCCGCGTGGTACGACATGAACGACATGATGAGAGTAGTAGAAAGTCTCGTCTCCCACATCGTCAACAGGGTTCTAGAGGAGAGGAGGAGAGAGCTGGACGCGCTTGGCAGGAACGTGGACTCCTTGAAGACCGCTGTGGAGACTCCCTACCCTAGAGTAAAGTACGACGAGGCGATCGAGATACTCCAAAAGAAGGGTGTGGATATAAAGTGGGGTAGCGACCTGGGCGCGGACGAAGAGAGGTTGCTCACGCAGGAGTTCGACAGACCGTTCTTCGTGACGCACTTCCCCAAGGAGGTCAAGAGCTTCTACATGAAGCTAGACCCGGAGAACCCGAGAGTCGTCCTAGGCTTCGACCTGCTGGCTCCCGAGGGCTACGGGGAGGTGGTCGGGGGTAGCCAGCGTGAAGACGACTACGACAAGCTGCTGCAGAGGATAGTCGAGAACGGCTACAACGTGGACGACTACAAGTGGTATCTGGACCTCAGGAAGTACGGGAGCGTTGTCCACAGCGGTTTCGGGCTAGGGATCGAGAGGCTGCTGATGTGGATCGCTGGGCTCGAGCACATAAGGGACGCCATACCGTTCCCGAGGTTCAGGGGTAGGATATACCCCTAGAGGTCGTCGGGCTAGTTTTATTTAACTACCCGTTGATTCTAGAGTGTGAGCCCGACAGGTGGTCGCTTGCTATCTAAGGGTAAAACGGAGAACATCGGCATCGTTGCGTCCCTGGTAGCTTTGTCCGTGATACTCCACTTATTCAACATACCCTTCCCCCCAGCACAGTACTTGCTATTCGACCTCACCGGCATACCCCTCGCCGTCTCGATGTTCTTCAGCCCCCGTCTCACCGTGATCGCAGGGTTACCGGTCTTCTACATAGGCCTCCTCCTGTACAGGCCCCAAGACCCGATAGGGCCGTTCATGAAGGTCGCTGCCGAAGGCTTCACTATACTGCCTTTCTACGTCCTCTATCAGAGGAAGTGGTTCGCGACGAAGGCGCGCGCCGCGTTGGCCACAGGCTTAGTAGTCACGTCACGCACGGCCAGCATGCTCGTGTTAAACCTCGCTATAGACCCCTTCTACTTCGTCCTGTTCAAGTGGGTCGAGAGCTACAGCCAGGGTCTCCAGCTAACCCTGATGGCCCTGCCATACGTCTGCGTCTTCAACGTTATCACAGCAGTTTACGTAACGTGGCTCTCGCTGCCGATCGTCAGGGAGCTCGAGAAAGTGGGTGTTTTACCTTATGTCAAAAGTTCTCAGGGTGAAGGGTCTTAGAGTCAGGTACCCCGGTGGAGACTGGGTTCTGAAGGGTCTCGACCTAGAGGTCGGTAAAGGAGAAGTCGCTCTGATAGTGGGAGGAACGGGGTCTGGCAAGACCACTTTTGTGAGGGCGATCACGTGCGTCGCGAGCAAACTCTACCACGCAGACGTAGAGGGCGTCGTCGAGATAGGAGGGGTCAAACTTACAGACGAGAGCTGGGAGTACGTGAAGGACAGGATCAAGGTCGTCCCGCAAAACCCGAGAGCCGCGCTTGTCTACCCAGTCGTTTACGAGGACCTGGTGTCTTACGCGCACCAGGTCTACAAGTCGAAGTCTCTCGCCGAGAAGGCCATCTCTAACGTCAGCAAGGTGTTCAAGATCTCTCACCTCCTCGACAGGCACGTCGACCAGCTTTCGGGGGGAGAGCTGAGGAGGGTGAGCATCGCGAAGTCTATGATCTCAAGCCCCGACATCGTAGTACTCGACGAGCCGCTAATGTGGCTCGACGACAACGGTGTTCGGGAGGTTAGGAGCGCTATAGAGATACTCAAACTGTACGACGTCGCTGTCGTCGTGCTAGAACACCGTTTCAAGAGACTACTCGACCTAGCAGACAAGGTCCTGTTACTGAAGGACGGTGTTTTGAACCGGATGGACGATGTGAATACAGGCGAAGACAGGGCAGGGGTAAGTATAACTCCCGAGAAGCCCACAGCCGGGGAGAGGGACGTACTGCTCGAGCTCAGAGACGTCTCGCTCCACGTAGGTTCCTTGAGTCTCAATAGAATTAGTTTGAAGGTCAAGAGAGGGGACAAGGTAGTAGTGTACGGCCTAAACGGGTCAGGTAAGACGACGCTGTTCAAGCTAATAGCGGGCGTGTTAAAGCCTGAGAAAGGGAAGGTCGTTAGAAGAGCTGAAACGCTCTACATACCCCAAGTACCCTACCTCTACTTCACGGAGGGGAGTCTCTCGGAGGAGGCTAGAGCCGTGGGGGCCGGCCACGCTCTGCCAGGTCTATACTCGGGGCGGGCTCTGTCCCTGGACAGGTCCCCTTTCACACTGTCGTGGGGTGAGGCCGTCCGCTTTATCGTAGAGCTCTCTCTTAGCTCGAGACACGAGCTCCTGCTACTGGACGAGCCCTTCTCGGGCTTGACGTACCAAGATAGAGAGGAGATCGGACGGAGGTTGGCCGAGACGTCTAAGACCATCATAGTCGCCGCCAGCAGTACCGAGCACCTCGTCTACCTCAAGGGCTTCAGGCTTGTAGAGCTGCGCGACGGCACTCTCACGGAAAGGGGGGTCGTAGGGTGAGAACTTGCTGAGGAGCTTTTCGGAGATTCTCAGATACGGTAAGGGCCTCGAAGCCTCTCTCGCCAGCCGCGTTGTTATGACCATGTCGTTATTTGTCACCATAGTACTTGCCTCTCTCTCCCAACCCAAGCCGTCTAGCTGGCTTGTAGCCGCGTTAGTCGCAGTCGTGGAACTATCCATACTCAAGGTGGCGAGCGGTGTGAGGACGCTACTCAGGGCAGTCGCCGTGATAGGGCTCTTCGTGACTATCAGCCTGGTTATGAGGCTTGTCGGGATTTTCCTCTTCCACAACCCAGTTAGCGTCGAGTCCACGCTCTACTCGACCGTGCTACTGGTCGAGGCATTCCTGGCGATCAGCGTCTTTTTGCAGACGGTCAGGCCAGGAGAGCTCGTCTGGCTCGCTGACAAGGTCGGGTTAAAGAGGGCGGGTCGTATGCTAGCCCTGGTCATGACGCACATCGGTAGCATAGTCTCAGCCTACTCAGAGGTACTGGTTGTAGTGAGACTGAAGAAGACGAGGACCGTCCTAGCGCTCAGGCCGCTCTTGCTATACACCGTCGAGTACGGCATTCAGGTCAACGAAGCTGTCTACTTGTACGGCTTACCCGACCCCGTCCCCGATTGGGAGAGGACAGGGGTCAAACGCATACACGACCTGCCTGTCTTCCTGGTATCCCTTATCACGCCCCTTACCGGGTTTCTACTCCTATACCTGCTCTAGGGGCTCGATCAGTGTTTAATCAGTTGATGAAACAATACCACATGCTCAACGTTGTTTCGCGCTTTTGGGCTATGACGTTCAAGTAAAGAAGTGGATAGGTGGTATAGTCTTGAAAAGAGGGAAAGTATTAGGGCTTACAATTATCGTAGTACTCGTGTACTCACTGGTAACGTTCTTAACGGTATCCCCTGTACACGTAAGGGCACAGGAACCCGTGACCGTTGACGGCGTGGGCTTCGACTGGCCTTACACCTCATGCCACGCGCTCGACCCGGCCGGCGACCTCTTAGACGGCGTACCCGACTGGTCTACTAGCAGAGACCTACTTGCGTGGTACTACTTGGTGGGCACGTCGTACGTCTTCATGAGGCTCGACTTCCTAGACTTATCTTACGGGGCCGAGACGGCTAGTTACGGGAGCGTCAACGACGCGCTCAACATATACATCATGATAGGCTGGGCTGGTGCTCCGGGCTACCAGGCGTGGGTGCCAGACTTCGTCCAGTACCAGGGCTACGGGATCCACCTCCCGGACTACAACTGGGTCCTGGCGATCGCTATATACGACTCGACCCACTACACGGTCTACGACTACAACTGGAACAAGGTGTTGGTTAACTCCGGGTTGAGCGTGGCCTTCAATAGCCAGTGGGACCTCGTGGAGATCGCGATTCCAACGAGCCTATTAGCCCAGTACGGCTGGACCTCGACTACCAGGGTGTGGGCCAAGGTCGCCACAGTGGTGGTTTACAACGGAGTGAGCAAGGTCTCCGACGTAATGCCCAACACTATAAGCGTCGGGAGCGGTAGGGCGGAGTGGAGCGGTGCTGTCTTCAGCGACCAATACTGCGGCACCGCCAAGGTGGTCGTCGTTCACCACGGCAACCAGCACCTGACCGACAACAGGGCCCTGAACAACCCGTCCAGCATCAACAGCTACGGCTACATCTTGTACGTCCACGACTACTTGACCAACAGGACCGGCCGCAGGATACCCGTGACCATACACATGAGCGGGACGCTCATGGCCAGCTACTTGTGGTGGGACCCGGGCTTCATTAGCTACATCAAAAACCTGATCTCGAGAGGAGTTGCCGTCCCCATAGGCGGAGTGTGGGCTGAGCACATAACCGCCTACTTCTACGACAACTTCAACGGCCCCTCCGCGAACTTCACCAAGTGGTACATCCAGCAGGTGTTCGGGTACACCCCGCTTACGGCATGGGTGCCCGAGAGGACGTGGGACGACGAGAGGACGGGTATCGCCTACACTCTCAGCAAGTACTACTACGCTGTGATCTTGGACGGTAATACGCACCACGACGATTGGAGCCCCAGCACCAACAAGTACAAGCCCCACCAGTACGACACCACGAAGACAGCGGGTAGAACACTGTACGTCCTGTTCATAGACTGGGACACCCAGCAGCTACTACTCTCGAACACGGACGGTGGGCTGAACATCGACCTGAGGAAGAAGTACATCTGGGCTGCGACCAACAGCGACCAGCAGATGATATTCATGTACGCCGACGACTGGGAGAAGGCCGCGGGCATAGCGGGGTGGGACCCCTACAACCCTGGCAGGTATAACAACAGCCTGACCTGGATAGCCATGCACCCGTGGATCCAGGTCGTGACAACAGACGACGTAGTCAACTGGTTGAGAAACGGCTACTGGACCCCTGTCACGGGCTTCTACTGTGGGTACGACACCTACGCACTCCTAAAGACGTGGGTGCACAACTACCCGTACGACTACAGGAGGGCCTACGACGGCTGGTACTGGGGTACCTCGACCGAGAAGAGCTTCGCGTGGTATGGTAGCGGGCAGACCTCCCCCAACTACGTGCTACCCGACACTATCATGCCCTTCGGGGACGTTTTCGGCAAGACCAGCTTCAACGGGTCGCCGAACAACACCGTGATCTACAGGCTACTTGCACCAGGAGGGCTGTTCGACTCCACCCCCAAGAACGAGTTGTGGTGGCTCGCGCTAGCTGTAGCTAACGCCATGCTGTACGAGACGGCCTGGCACGACGGGGGCGACTGGGACAAAGACGGCATGTACGACGTCGCGGGCTGGGGCCTGAACGTGTGGAACCACCTGCGGCTCGTCAACGTCCTTCTGCAGGCAGCTAAGTGGCTGGACTCGACCAGGAGAGGCCTGGTAACCCAGGCCTCCTACATGATCGGTGACTTCGACTGGGACGGGAGGAACGAGACGATAGTATACAACCCGTACATCTTCGCCTTCATAGACGACAAGGGCGGCGCCGCGCCCTACGTGTTCATGTACAACAAGACCAGTAACAAGGTCTTCATGGGGATAGGTGCCCCCGCAGTCTACTGGGGTACCTGGAGCGACATGTGGTACGGTGACAGCCATGTCGGGCTGTTCGCCGACGACTACTTCGCGGCGACGGGGAAGAACTACTACAACACCAGGTACACGATCGCGTACGCTTACTACGACTCCGTTAACGGGAGAGTAGTGGTCAGGCTCAACGCCCCCGACCTCGACGGCGACGGCTACCCCGACTTCTACAAGTACTACGTCTTGTACAACACTGCTAACTACATATACGTGGACTACCTTGGAGTCAAGAAGAACGGAACTCTGTACACGGCTATAGGCTACTCCGTGGACTTCTTCAACAACCTCTTATACGGTAACTCTCTAAGGCAGGTCAACTCCCCGACCTCCACGTACACGTTCGGGTACAAGAACCTCAGGACGGGGGCGTACGTATATGTCACGCCAATACAGGGGATGACCTGGACTGGCTCGCAAGACCTCGTCAAGTACACGATGCAGTACAGGGCGAAGATCGCCGTGTCTGTTAACACGGCTGTCTGGGCTTACGCAAAGGTCACCCTGGGATACAACTGATTTTTCCCCAAACCCTATTCACCTTCACCCCTACTTACGTCGGCTTAGTACACCGACTTTGAACGGGGGCCAAGCGTAGCTCAGACACAGCACTGTGTTGAGACACTAACGGGGGGTATTTTACACGTCTACCCGGCCCTTTCGGCTATTACTATCCAAGGACGGGCTTCTACGCCCCGACCAGCGTTTATTAGTCCCCCCTCGGGAAATCTGTTATTAAAAGAGTGTGGGACTTTGAAACCGCTTGTTCTAGGGGGCAGAAACGGGGACTACCTCGCAGTGGAGATAGCCTCGCTAAAAGGCTTTGAACTGGGGGCTGTGGAGGTGAAGAAGTTCCCCGACGGGGAGACCTACATACGTGTACTGAGCGACGTGCAGGGGAGGGACGTGGTTTACGTCAACTCGCTTCAGAGGGAGCCCAACGAGGCCGTTATCGAGACCCTCTACACACTCGACACCCTCAGAGACCTGGGGGCGCGGAGGGTGGTCGCCGTCATCCCCTACATGAGCTACGCCCGGCAGGACAGCAGGTTCAACCCAGGCGAGGCGGTGAGCATACAGATCCTTGCCAAGCTGTTCAGAACCGTGAGCGTCGACCACATCGTGACCGTGGACATGCACCTCCACAGGATTAGCGACCCGAGCTCTCTGTTCGGAGCCAACTTCCACAACATAACCGGTGTCAGGGAGTTGGGCAAGTACTTGAAGAAACACTACTCCCTGACAAACGCCGTGGTGATAGGCCCGGACGAGGAGGCGGAGCAGTGGGCGAAGGTGATGGCGGAGGAGCTCGGCGGCCTGGAGTACAGCGTGTTGGAGAAGACCAGGCTGACAGCCGAAAAGGTAGTAGTAGAGGCGAGGGGTGTTAAAGTCGAGGGTAAGGACGTGGTGATAGTCGACGACATAATCAGCACTGGAGGGACGATCGTCGAAGCCGTCAAAGCCCTCAGAAGCCTAGGGGCTAGAGACTTCTACGTCGCAGCCGTCCACCCTCTCCTGATAGGAGACGCCTACAGCAAGTTGATGAGACTCGGCCTAAAAGAGCTCGTGGGCACGAACACCGTTCTAAGCCCTATCAGCAGAGTCAGCATAGCACCCGCTATCGTTGAGGCCCTGGACAGGATCCTCTAGAGATTTTTTACTCCCCAGGTCGACAACCCTACCGGCAACCCCCGCCAGCTCTGGAGGGGGCTCGTGCGAGGCCAGGAGCACGCCGGAACCACTCCTCACAGCCTCTTTAACGACACACGCGACTCTCTCCCGCGCCCTACGCGAGAGCCCTTCAAAGGGCTCGTCTAGTAGGAGTATCTTAGGCCTGTACGAGATGACGGAGGCGAGGGCGACCAACTTCTTCTCGCCGTAGCTGAGCTCTTGAACCCTCCTGTTCAAGAACGTCTCCGGCAGCCCAACGGTCCTGATCGAGTCTCTGGCCACCTTGTCGATCCAGCTCTTGTCCCTGCTGAGCTGCCTTGGTACAAACGTAACCTCGTCGTAGACCGTTGGGTTGAACAACATGACCTCCGGGTTCTGGAACAGAAGCCCGATATGCCTCCTAGCCTCGGGTAGCTGCTTTTTCAACGGCCTGCCCTCGAACTCGACAGACCCCTTCTGCGGCTCGAGGAGGCCGGCCGCGATCAATAGCACAGTTGTCTTACCCGAGCCGTTTGGGCCCGTCAACAACACTAACTCGCCACCACCTACTTCGAGGCTGAAGTCTTCGAGGACGTAGGTCTTCGAACCCGGGTACTTGAACCAGACGCCGGACAGCCTCAGCAATTCTCAACACACCTGGACTCGTACGCCTTGACTAGGTCTCTTGATACCACTGTGAACTTCCCTATTATGTCTGCGATCGTCATAGCTAGGGCTCTCCAAAGGGTAGACCTCGCCCTCGACACGACCCTCGACTCGCGTGCAGCCAGGTAGTCCGCAAACACCACCGTGAGGTACTTGGTGTTGAGTAAGAAGAAGTCGACCTTGCTAACATACCTGCTCACTACTCTACTACCTCGGAGACTCGCCGATATGCTGGCCCAGCCAAACCCTGTGAGGGAGACTATTAATGGCATCGGAGACAGCGCGACGCGAGC
>JAGDWK010000067.1 GCA_023256015.1 Thermogladius sp. | reverse complement strand
ACAAGCTCTCAACAACGTCCCCTTCACAAACTAGGTTCTGGACGTCGTACTTAAGCCCTGGAAACGTCGTAATTACCCGGAGAGTTCTATTAGTAGCGGCGCTACCAGGAGTACTAGCAAGCAGTACTACCGCGACTAAACTAATAGCAACGATAGCGAGGTACCTCACGGGCAACCCCGTTGTGCACAATCTATTGTGTGGGTTTAAAAGGATTGTGCACAATTAGAATACGACAGGGTGGTCCGAGTAGTGGAGATCACGCTTGTTGATTTGACGGTTAAACGGGATAACACGCTGGTCTTAAGCGACTTGAACGTGGATTTTAAAGGGCCGGGGTTGGTTCAGGTCATAGGGCCTAATGGCGCCGGCAAGACCACTCTTCTCTTGGCAATACTTGGGTTTGTTAAGCCTGTCAAGGGGAGGGTCTTGATAGATGACGTCGACGTCACGTCTAAGCCTGAAATGTTGAAGGGGAGGGTCGGGTACATGCCCCAGACCTCCGAGTTGGAGTTGAACGCGCCTTTTACGGTCTGGGAGCTCGTGGACTGCTGTTTTAGACTGCACAGGCCTTGGCCCCGGCTATTCAAGAGAGACAGCAAGGCCGTTAGAAACGCCCTCTTGAGGGCCGGCTTGACCGAGGAGTTGTGGCATAAGAGGGTGTCTGAGCTTTCTGGTGGGGAGAGGCAGAGAGTCTTCCTTGCGAGGACGCTCGTTGCCGACCCACCCATACTCCTCCTCGACGAGCCGCTGGCGAACATAGACCCTCAGGGTAGGGCGCTGTTGGCGGAGACCCTCGGGAGGCTGAGCGAGGAGAAGTTAATAATAGTCACGTCCCACGACCCGTTGATCATGGTGAAGTGGACTAGGATGATCCTCATACTGAACAAGACGCTGTACGCCTACGGTCCCCCCGAAGAAGTGCTCGTGCCAGAGGTCTTAAGCAAGTTCTACGGCCTCGGCTGGGAGTGGGTGGAGAAGGGGGTCCACATATACGACACCCACAGGTAAACCCTTGTTGAGGGCCCTCGAAGGAGAGTTTGTTGTATACGATGGCCACGGGTGGTTGGTGAAGGGGTTCCAGCACAAGCCCGGTTGGCTCGTCGCCTACCCCAGATACGACCTCGTCAACAGGAGGAAAATGGAGCGCCGTGAGATCGAGAGGCTTCAAAGCTCCCACGAGTCGTGGTGGGACTGCCTTAAGTTGAGATTGCCGTTGATACCCTTAGACAAGGTTTCAAAGCCCTTCACAGGACTGAACACGCCCGTCCTCCGGCTACTGTCGCATCTGCTAGACTTCGACGAAGAGGATATGGAGGTGACTGGGAGTTATTTAGTCGACCCCCACGAGGCCGGCGATGTCGACATCGTATTATACGGCGCCGACGAGTCTACAGTGGAAAGGCTCGAAGCACTGGTATCTAGAGGGGTCTTGAAGAGGGCCGGGCTCTGGCACTCGCTGAGAGAGTACTACACCAAGCACGTGGGCCGGGTCGACCTCGACCTATACCTGGCGTTGAAGGCCAGGACGCTACTCCACCTGTCAGTACATGGCGTCGTCGTGAACTTGAGACCGTACAGGTACAGAGCCGGTTGGCACACGTGCGTAGACAGGGTTGTAAAAAGGGCTAGCGTAAGGGGTGTCATCGAGTTGAGGGACAGGGCGACCCCTATACTGCCCGCTCGTAGAAGAGCGTTTATCGGTGGTGAAGAAGTCGTGTTCGAGACGCACAAGGAGCTCTACGCAGAGCTGCCACCGGGGGTGTACTACGTCGAGGGGGAGATAGAGTATAGGGAGAGCGGGGTGTACATTGTAGCCGACAGAGGGAGGGTGTGGGCAAAAGGGGGGTATGAGTGAGGAAAGAAAAAGAGGTCTTGTGAAAACTCTACGGCTTCACACCAGCCTTCTTTATAAGGCCGTACACGTAGTCGGGCGTCAACGGGTGTTTGTTGACGAGCTTGTTGGCCTGCTTGCTCCTGAGGGCGTTCACCACGGCGTTGGCGATTGAGGGGGCTATGGCCACTATAGATGGCTCGCCCAGCCCCTTCGCGCCGAACGGCGCGTGGTAGTAGCCGGCCTCGACGAAGTAAACGTTGAACTTCTCGGGGACGTCCCTGGCCGTGGGTATGTGGTATGTGCTCAAGTTGTTGTTCATAAGCCTGCCCTCCGAGTCGTAGTACAGGTCCTCCATCAGTGCGTAGCCCATGCCCTGGATGTAGCCTCCAATAGCGTGAAGCTCCGCACCGGTCCTGTTGATAACCCTGCCGATGTCGTAGACGGTGGTCGCCTCCTTTACTCTCACCACGCCTGTCTCGAGGTCTACCTCGACGTCGCTCACAATCGCACCGTAAGTGTACGTGAAGTACGGCGCGCCAGTACCGGTCTCCTCGTCCCACTCGGCTGGCGGCGCCCTGTAGAAGCCGAACTCCTGGAGCGGCACGCCTTTCCAGAAGGCCTGCTCGACTAGCTCCCTCCAGGTGATCGCGTGGGACGGGTCGTCCTTGCAGTACACCTTGGGTGCCTCGATGACAACGTCGTCGGGTGAGCCGCAGCCGAGAAGCTCCGCAGCGAGCTTGTTCAGCCTCTGCCTCAGCTTGTATGCAGCTACGAGCGTAGCGTTGCCGCCCATGGCCGTCGACCTAGACGCCACTGTTGGACCGGCGTCCGGCGTCGCGGCCGTGTCGGCTGCCTCCACTTTAATGTAGTTAGGAGGTACTCCCAGGACCTCTGCGAGGATGTTGATCAAGCCCTGTATCGCGCCTTGGCCCATGTCTGTCAGGCCAGTCCTGAATATTATAGAGCCGTCCCTCTGAATGATCACGGAGGCGCTGGAGTAGTCGGCGCCCTCGGCACCGATGCTGTTCCCGTGGTAGAATATCGCTATGCCTATACCCCTCCTCACGGGGCCTGTGAGCGAGGCGTACAGTCTCCTCTTCTCGTACCAGCCGCTCAGCTCCACAGCCTTCTTGATGACCTCTTCCGCCCCGACGCCGTGGTCCAGTAGCTGGCCGTGTACGGTCCTGTCGCCGTTCCTCAGCACGTTCTTTAGCCTCAGCTCGACTGGGTCCATGCCGAGCTCTTCTGCGAGCAGGTCCATCTGCCTCTCGACCGGAAAGGTGACTTGTGGGTTGCCGAACCCTCTGAACGCCCCACCGGGTATCTTGTTGGTGTACACCGCGACTACGTCGACTTTGGCGTTCCTGACCTTGTAGGGCCCGGTGCTGTGTACTACTGCTCTCCATGCCACGAACGGGCCGAGGCTTGCGTAGGCGCCCTTGTCTAAGATGACCTTCGCCTCGACCGCCAGTAGAGTCCCGTCTCTGGCGGCCGCGTGCCTGTACCACGATATGGTTCTGTGCCTCTTCGTGTGGCCTATGATCGACTCCTCCCTCGTGTGGATCAGTGCGGCCGGCCTCTTCAGCCTGGTCGCAACGAGTGCGACCTTCGCCGCTATCTCGTTGCCTACGTCTTCAGCTCCGCCGAAGCCGCCTCCTAGCGCGGGGGCTATGACTCTGACCATGTTGAACGGTAGGCCCAGGACGTTGGCCACGGCCTTCCTAGTGTCGAAGGGGCACTGAGTCTTGGCGTATATGGTAACGCCTCCGTCGGGCTCCGGTATAGCAATAGCCGCCTCGGGCTCTATGTAGGCGTGTTCTTGGAACGGTGTTTCGTACTTGTTCTCTACCACCACCGCGGCCTCCTTAAAGGCCTTCTCCACGTCACCCACTCTGATCTTGTACCTTGTCAGTATGTCCGTGCCGCGCTCGTCGTGTATCAGCTCGTGGGGTTTCTCCTCGAGGGTCTCGGGGTCGATTATCTCGAGTGGGTCTAGGTAGACTTTGAGGGGCTCGTAGTCGACCTGTACGAGCTCGCCCGCTTCTCTAGCGTTCTCTAGAGACTCCGCTACTACTAGCGCCACGGTGTCGCCTATGTACCTTACCTTCCTGTCCGCGAGCAGTGGTTGGTCTGGTATAACGTAGCCGACGTCGTTGATCCCGGGGACGTCTTTGGCCGTGAACACGGCGAGTACTCCTGGATACTTAAGGGCGTCGCTGTAGTCAACGCCCTTGACCTTCGCGTGGGCGTACTTTGTCCTCACGCTGTAGACGAACACCGGGTTCTTGACGAGCTTTAGCAGGTCAGCAGTGAATATCGGCTGGCCCGTTATCTTGGCGATCGCGTCCCAGCGTACGACGTTCTTGCCTAGGTACTTGAACTCCTCTGTCTTCTTGTCCTTGTACTTGTAGAACACCTCCTCGACGATCTCCACGTAGTCGGGCTTACTCATGCCCGTCACCTCGCGAGGACCTTGAGGTGGTACTTCTCCCTGACCTCCCTCTCGTCAAAGTATACTTTACCCTCCTTGAGGTACTTAGCGGCCCTCTTCACGGCCTCGAAGTAATACGGGTAGCTACCACACCTGCACAACACGCTCGAGTGCCACTCGCGTATAGTCTTATCGTCGGGGTCGCTGACCCTGTCCAGCAGCGCCTTCGTCACCATGATGAAGCTCGGTGTACAGAACCCGCACTGGACACCCCTTGCTTCAATGTAAGCCACCTGTATAGCATGCATCTTACCGGCAGGTGCCAGCCCCTCTAGTGTCGTTATCTCAGCGCCGTCCAGCCTCGAAGTCAACGCGAGGCAGCTGTGGACCGGGTTTCCGTTGACCAGCACAATGCAGCTACCGCACTCTCCCCTACCACAGCCCTCCTTGACGCTCGTGAACCCTAGCCTGTAGCGGAGGGTGTCGATGAGCCTCTCCAGCGGAGGGACGTCGAGCTCGTACTTAACGTTGTTGACTGTGAGAGTGACCTTGACCATCTACCTCACCCCCTTCACCCTCTCGTACGCGAGTTTCAGACCCCTCTTCAAAGAGACCTTGGACATTTCAAGCCTGTAATCGGCTGTTGTCCACCAGTCTGTAACCCTCGACATCTCCGAGGGCAGCACCTTCTCGGCTGCCTCCTCTAGTAGGTCGCTCGTGAAGCTCTTCCCCCTCAAGAACTCCTCGGTCTTCAGAGCCCTCGCTGGGATCCTCCTACCTGCGACCATGTCGAAGGATATCCTGACGTCCTTTATCGTGTCTCCCTCTAGGTGTAGGTAGGTCGCCTCGGTGACTATGCCGGCTATCAGTATCTCCCTCCTATCGAACTTGACGAAAGAGCTGCTCGAGTCCAGCGGTGGCTCCCTGAAGACCACTTCTGTGACGAGCTCGTTGGGGTTGAGAGCCGTCTTCCTCTTGTCGAGTACGAACTCGCTGAGCTTGAGCTCCCTCACGCCCTTCACGCTCTCTAGCCTAACGGACGCGTCGAAGACGAGCATTAGCGTAATGTAGTCGCTGTACTGCGTCGCGGCGTTCAGGTTGCCGCCGATCGTAGCCTCGAACCTGAGCGCCATAGTCCCAAACTTGTCGTAGACGTCTACGAACCCGGCGAACCTCTTGTCTCTGTGTAGGATGCTCTGGCTCAGCTCGTACACCGTGGTCAAGGCACCGATCCTCACGATGCCGTTCTCGACCTTGACGTAGGATAGCTGCTTCTTCAACGGGTACAAGTCGAGGAGGTACTTAGGCGGCTTTATCTTCTTGTCCCTTATCAGCAGCAGTAGCTCTGTGCCGCCCGCTATGGGCTTTACATCGGGGGCGTTCTTGTCTAGGAACTCGAGGGCGTCGCTGAGGCTCTTCGGCTTGTATATACTAACAAGCTCTATACCCACCACCCTTAGTTGTCAACCCTTTATAGAGGGGCTGGTATAAAATTCTTTACATTTGTCTACCGCGCCGCGGGAAAGTAAGCAATTTATACTCAACCTCGTTAATAGTCTAGGGCGAGGTGAGCTGGGTGAAGGTCTGCAACAGCATACTGGACTGCATCGGGAACACGCCGATCATAAGGCTGTCGAGGGCGGTCCCCAGCGACGTGAAAGCCGAGATATGGGGTAAAATGGAGTTCTTGAACCCGACCGGTAGCGTGAAAGACAGAATGGCCTACTACATGATAAAGAAGGCTATGGAGAAGGGCGAGCTGAAGCCCGGTATGACGCTGGTAGTGCCGACTACCGGTAACACCGGTATAGCGTTCTCCGCGATCGGCTCATTCATGGGCTTCAAGGTCCTGATAGTCATACCCGAGGAGATGAGCGCCGAGAGGTTCATGTTAATGAAGCTGTTCGGAGCAGACTTCCTGTTCACGCCTGGTGGAGAGAGCGATGCCGGGCTCGCGTTGGAGAAGGCTAAGAAGCTCGCCGCCGAGAACCCTGACAAGTACTACTTCTTCGACCAGTGGAGCGATGAGGCCAACGTGCAGGCACACTACGAGACCACGGGTAAGGAGATACTACAGCAGGTGGGGTGCCCAGACGCCTTCGTGGCCCAGGTGGGTACAGGCGGGACTCTGATAGGAGTGGCCAAGAGGCTGAAGGAGGAGTGCAAGAAAGTGGTAGTTGTAGGAGCAGAGCCCGCCGAGTGCCCTGTCGCGGCGCACTGGTTTAAGGAGGGTAAGCCGGGGCCCTGGGGTAGGCACGAGATCGAGGGTGTAGGCGACGGCTTCATCCCAGACATTATAATGAAGTACAAGCACCTCCTAGACGACTTCGTGACAGCCAGCAGCGACGAGGCGATTCACATGGCGAGGAAGATTGCCAGGTTAGAGGGCCTGCCGGTCGGGATCAGCAGCGGCGCTAACGTGGTCTCCGCGATCAAGGTGGCCCAGAAGTACAACCTCGGCGGCGGCTCGAAGGTCGTCACCATACTCCCGGACTACGCAGCGAGGTACTTCTCCACAAGGCTCTTCAAGAAGAAGAGAGAGATCGCTAGGAGAGACCAGCTTTTAGGCGAGCTAGACCTATAGCCTTTTTTCCTCACCTCTCTACTCTCACCCCCCTCCACTCGCCTCCTGAACACGGGTTTAGAGACCCCTGTTTTAAGTGAACGGCATACCCATCTAGTTGAGGGGCTTACGTTGACGGGCACCGGCAACGCCGCCGAGAGGAGTAAGCGGTATTTCCAGTTCGAGACCACGTCGTACAATTTCTCCGTCAACCTCTCCTCGGGGCTCGCGAATGCTTTCGCGTTGAGAGTCCTGAACCTGGACATCCTCGACATCGGTATTCTGACCTCCACAAGGATCTTCACATACGCCCTTTCACAGTTACCCGGCGTCTTCTTCGCGAGCTACATTAAAAGGAACAGGAAGCTCCTGTGGAGCATTGGCGGCGCCTTGAACAGGATCGGGCTGTCAATGTCCATTCTAAGCGTCCTCCTACCCTACCCGTATAACTTCGAGTATCTACTCGGGCTTACCACCCTAACACAGTTCGCCGGTGGTATAGCAGGGGTAGCCGCTGGGGACCTGCTGGGCGACCTGGTCTCCCTGGAGGAGGCCGCGGGTTTCTGGGCTAGGATAAACAAGCTCAACTACGTCGCGATCGCTTCATCCATGCTCACGGGGACCCTAGTCTTCCTCACGATAAGGAACCTGTTAGAGGCGTACACCGTAGTCTACCTCGCCTCACTAGTGGCAGCCGTCTTCTCCACCGCCATGCTCCTGTCCATCAGGGACCCCGGGCACCGCAACGACGGTAACGGGATAGCACCGTCCCTGAACAACTCGAGGAGTAAAAACAGCAGAGTACCTTCCATCTCGAACAGCGCGTCGAAGTACCTGGCGTTGCAGCTAGTGTTCAGCTACTCGGTCAACATACCGGCGCCTTTCTGGGACTACCTCGTCCTCAACGTGCTCGGGGGTAACGAGGTGGTGATACTCTTCAAGAACATGACGGGGCTTATGGTGAAGTTCTTCACGATAGACTTCTGGAAGAAGAGGCTGAACTTGCGCGGCTCTAGGAGAACCATGAGCCTGGGAATGGCTACAACGAGCCTCGTCCCCGTAGCCTACATCACGGTACCCAACTCCTGGATGACCGTCTTAGCGGAGGCTTATAGCGGGTTCGCCTGGTCGTCGCTCGACCTCACAGGCGCACTCTACACGTTCTACATAACGCCCAGCGAGGAGAGGCCTGTCTTCATCTCGCTACTAAACCTGTCGTCAAACCTGATAGCCTCGGCGGCCTCTTTCACGGGCTCGGTGATCGCGGGCTTGACCGGGCTCGTCTACGCGCCTTTCATGATATCCTCCGTGCTGAGAGTCATCAGTAGCGGCGTAGCGTACAGGTTCGCCCCTGAGGTCGTCAACAACAACTCTAACAAGCTAGGGTAGTAGCG
Source organism: Thermogladius sp. (assembly GCA_023256015.1). GTDB lineage: Archaea > Thermoproteota > Thermoprotei_A > Sulfolobales > Desulfurococcaceae > Thermogladius. Next base: position 7,069 of record JAGDWK010000067.1, on the reverse strand, counting down.
ATACGGGCCTAACCGCCTTTTTATTAAGAGGAATTAGGATAGAATCGGTAAGACACGAGTGGAAGAACCCTCATGAGCGGGGCTCGCACGTACCCCTCCAACTTGTGCGTCCTGTGTAGAGGCAGGGGCTGGTGCGGTCTATCGTATTGTCCAATACTCGTCAAACAGTACGTGTCTTTCAAGTTGAGCAGCCTGGTTACGAAGAGAGAGGTCTTCGGCTCGTCACCCCCCTCGGTCTTTGTAGGGAGAGTCGGGTACCCTGTGGTGAGAGTCGGTTTGAGCGTGCCCCCCGAGACGGGCGACACGGCTATCTACGACTACCCCGAGCAGTGGATCGGCCTTGACCTCAACACTATTCTGGACTACAGGTTGACCCTCGTACTTGGGTTTAGGCTGAACAAGAAGACCGAGGTCGACCACCCCGTCCTCGGTAGGATCCAAGAGGTCGCCTTGAGCACCAGGCCTGTAGACGTCGAGCTAAAGCTGGAGAAGCCTCCGAAGACAAACATTCTTTTAGACGAGACGAACCCTCCAATAGGCCCTAGAAGCCCTTTCGAGTCTTTCAGGGTCGACTCCAACCCTAAAGTACCCGGCATAGTCGACAGGCTGATAGCCGACGACGTAAAGGCCTCTACTGCGGTTATCGAGTTGTACAAGAGCGGTCTCCCGGTCTCGTACATCCAGAGAGCTCTCAGCATAGGCGTGCTCGGAAGGAGAGGCAGTAGAGTGCTAGTACCTACTAGGTGGAGTATCACTGCAGTGGACTCGATAATCTCCGAGAAACTTGTAAAGGAGGTGAAGAGGTTCGAGCCCATCGACGAGTTCAGGGTGTACGAGATCTCCATACACGACAACCTGTTCATCGCAATCCTGGCGCCGAGGAAGTGGGGGTTCGAGTGGATGGAGGCGTGGTGGCCGGGGTCGACCTGGAACCCGCTGAGTAGCGAGGTGAGCGTGGAAGGGGACTACGAGCTGTACAGGGGCAGAGACGAATACCCGTCTATCGGCGGCTGCTACTACGCGAGCAGGCTCGCCACGGCCGAGCACCTCCACAAGTTGAGGAGGCAGGCCATGGCGGTGTTGCTCCGGGAGATATACCCGGGCTTCAACCTCGCGATCGGGGTCTGGTTTGTGAGGGAGTCGCTCAGGAAAGCCTACGACAGGGGCCCCGTCTTGACGACGAGTGACGTGAGAGAGGTGCTGGCCTACCTGGACAAGAGGACTAAGCTGGGCGCGAAGAGGTGGCTTAAGTCGTCTAAGCTACTCCAGACTATAGTCGCCACGGAGGAGATTACAAAGTTCATGTCCAGCCGAGGTGCGTAGCCATCAAGATTTTAGAGGTCAAGGTTACGAGAGCGCTCTCTAAGAGCGGGTTACCGGACTTAGACTACGCTCTAAACCCGTACCTCGGCTGCTACCACGCCTGCACGTACTGCTATGCTAGGCTCTACACTAGGATACGCGAAGTCTCGGAAAACTGGGGTGAGGTCGTCGCCGTCAAGACAAACATAGTCGAAGTGCTTAAGAAGGAGGCCCCCAGCAAGCCTAGAGGGGTTGTGGGGCTAGGCACTATAACAGACGCCTACCAGCCCGTCGAGGCCACTTACCTCTTATCGCGGAGGTCGCTAGAGGTCCTCCTACCACTGGGGTTCAGAGTGAGTATTCAGACAAAGAACCCGCTCGTGACCAGGGACGTAGACGTACTCGCGGCGTACAAAGACAGGGTGGACGTGGGCTTCACTATTACGACCCTCGACAACAAGGTCGCCTCTTTTATCGAGCCGAGGGCACCGCCGCCGAGCGAGAGAGCCAGTGCTCTCAAACACCTCTCAGAGAGAGGGGTCAAGACGTGGCTGTTCTACGGACCGATAATACCAGGTCTGAACGACGGCGAGGACGACATAGAGGCTCTACTCAAGCTAGCCGAGTCGACGCGCTCAGACTTCTACTACGACAGCCTGCACGTCAAGCCGTTCATGTCGGGAGGGCACGTTTTAGCCCCTTACGCTAAGAGGGCGAGCTCTTACGACTGGAGAGGCCTGTTCAACTACATAGAGTCGAAGTGTAGGGAACACAACGTTAAATGTTTACCTGGCTTTGCGAGAAACAACCCTTCCCTCTCGATCAGGTCGTTCATTAAGCCGGCGCAAAGCTAATTATCACCTGTCTCTCATTCGGTCCTCTCGGTGCCCGAGGTTGCTGTGCTACAAGACCGCAGGTATGGAAGAGTGGCCCGGAATTCTAGCGGTGTACGATTGCCCGGTTAACGTCGTCTTCAACGACGTGGAAGACGTCAAGTCCTACGTGGAGGGTATACTAAGGGAGGCCGGCCTAGAGGGGGTCCTGGAGTTCTCGAGTAACGAGGCGATCGGGTCTAGGACTGTCCTGTTCAGGCTGCACTTTAAGCCCGACGCTTCTGCCCGCGAGTACGTCGGCGTAAGAGTTGTTGCCGTCGACAACGTTGTGACTAGGGTATTGTTTGTTGTACCAAGGGAGCTGGAGGGCGTATCCAGCGCGTTGGAGAGCAGGTTGACAATCGGTAGGTACAACCCCGACAAGGACGTGAGCGGGGCTGCCCAGGTACCCGACCAACAGGTCTACATCCCGTACCCCGTGATATACGCTGTGAAGGGTATCCCCAGAGTACAGCCCAGCGAGTGGTACCTCGAGGTAGCCGGCCTAGTCGAAAACAGTCTTTTACTCCGCTACAACGACCTGGTTAAGATGCCTATAGCGTCGATCACGACGGACTTCCACTGCGTCACAGGCTGGAGCGTTAGGTCAGCCCGGTTAAAGGGTGTCGAGACCAGGCTCATCACCGAGTTAGCAAAACCCTTGAGGGAGGCCAGGTGGGTGTACATAACAGGATACGACGACTACTCCGCTATAGTCCCGGTCGACGAGTTCTCGAAGGGAATCCTAGTGCTCTACATGGGCGACAAGCCTCTCCCTCCCGAGCACGGGGGTCCCGTCAGGCTCTTCTTCCCCGGTCTCTACGGCTGGAAGAGCGTTAAGTGGGTGAAGAGGCTGGAGTTCACCAGCGAGTACAGGGACGGCTACTGGGAGGTCATGGGTTACCACCCGAGAGGCAGAGTAGAAAACTCGGAGAGGTTTAAGAGGTTTTGACGCGGGCTACTAGGAAGCTCGTAGAACGCTACTCGACGCTCCTGGCGTTTTCTATCGCCCTAGAGGTCTCGGCCTACCCTAAACCTGGCAACACGCACAGGCTGTCCGAGTACAGGGACAAGCCCTACCTAGCCTTCCTCTTGAACTCTATTGCGTTGAAAGACGTCTTCGAGAGAACCATACGCGACGCGATCACAAAGAGGGTGAGCCTTGGTAAGGTGGTGTACAGGGCCGCTAGGGCCACTGTGGTGTATAGCGGTTTCAACACGTCTCTCGGGCAGATCTTGCTGCTCTCGCCTCTCGCAATTTCTATAGGGAGGTGCGTGGGGAGGAGCACCCCGTCTTACGAGTGCTTTGTCGGGAACTACAAGGCCGTAGTAGAGGAGACGACGGTCGAAGACTCCGTATGGTTCTATAGGGCTGTCCGGCTAGTTAAACCCAGCTATATCAGGAGGGGTGATGTAGACGGCGGGTTTGTTGACGTGTGGGACCCCGACTTCGCAGACAAACTTCGGGCCAGGGGGCACAGGCTTGTCGACGTCCTCCAGTACGCGTCGAGGATAGACGTCGTGTCAGACGAAGTGGTTTCCGGTCTAAAGAGAAGCAGGGCGCTCCTAGGCGTGCTCGAGAAGTATGTAACAGCCTTCAGGGACTGGAATAAGGCCGTCGTAGCGACCTTTATCGAGCTCTTGTCCACGGAAGTCGACACCCTCGTCTCACGGAAGCACGGCTACACAGTAGCAATAGAAGTGAAGAGAGAGGCCGAGAAGGTGAAGGAGCGTCTATTTGACCCGTCTTTCGAGGAGAGGGTGTCCGAGCTCGACAGGTCTCTCAAGAGTAGGATGATTAACCCGGGGAGTCTCGCCGACCTACTGACCTCGACAATAGCCTTGTTCCTATTGAAGAACGGCGTCGGGCCCGTGTTCACGTACAGTGTTTAGAGGGGGTGCGGCAAAGCGGGGTCAAATGACGTTTAAAAACCAGCCTGGATATGAGCCGTTGTGGAGAGGGGGTACTTAGTGAAAAGCGTGAAGGTCGCAAAGGCCATGGCAATAGCAGGCGTCTACACCGCCTTAACCGTAGTACTCGGCTACTGGTCGTTCGGGCCTCTACAGTTCAGGGTCGCCGACGCTATGCTCGTACTGCCGTATTTAACATCAATGGGGTTCGAGTCCGTGGCGGGCCTGACAATAGGCGGCTTCTTAGGCAATATACCAAGCCCCTTCGGGTTGTGGGACTGGCTATTCGGCCCCGTCACCAACCTAGGGGCCTCCCTGATATTCTACGCCGTAAAGAGGGTTGCGGGCATTGGAGCTGTACCCTTCATCCTCGGGGGTCTACTTAGCGCTGCGTGGATAGCGTTCGCGGTCGGTTACCTCGAGCTCGCGGCGATTTTCGGCCTGCCTACATGGACTTTCCTGTCAGTGCTGGCAAGCGAGCTCGTGATTCTCGAGGTATTCGGAGGACTACTTGTGAAGTTTGCGCAAAGGATTGGGCTATGACGGACATAGTATTCGAGAAGGCGACGATCGGGTACTTGAGGACTAAACCCCTAATCGTCGACGTCGACCTCGTTCTTAAGCCTGGTCTACACATCTTGCTCGGCCCGAACGGGTCGGGTAAGAGCGCGCTCCTGAAGACGGTCGCGGGTCTTATCAGCCCCCTCTACGGGAGGGTGCTGGTCGACGGTATTGAGCCCTACAAGGAGAGGAGGCGCAAGGTTGCGGCCGTTGTCGGGATAACGTGGCAGGACCCGTACTATGGGTTCGTCGAACCGACTGTTAGGGACGAGGTAAACCTCATACTACGGCAGTTGAGAGCGAGGGGGAACACGGATGTCGCGGACAGGCTCGTACCCCAGCAGCTGTGGGACAGGGACCCGTTCTCTCTAAGTGGGGGCGAAGCCAAGAGAGTGAGCCTGGCGAGTGTGCTCGTAGCAGACCAACCGGTCTGGCTCTTGGACGAGCCCTTCGACAACCTCGACTTGGACGGTGTCCGGCGCGTATCCGAGATCGTGAGGGAGGGCAAGCAGAGGGGGAAGAACATTGTCGTGGCACTCCACAACCCGTTCTACTTGGAGGTCGTCGAGAGCGACAGCGTCCTCATCGTAGACAAGGACAAGAGGTCGCTGGACGTGTTCAAGGGAGGCGAAGTCGACGACTCGGTGTTGGAGAGGTACGGCGTTCTCTCGAGGAGGATGATATGTCGGTAGCCAAGTCGCTACTAAGGCACTGGGCTGAGTCCGAGGAAGTGGGCAGGGGCTCCGGGAGGGCCTGGCTTTACCTCAAAACCGCTTACTTCACAGCCACCTTGGGGGTAGGGTACTTCAACAACGTTGTAGCAGACGTCTTGAACCTCCTCTTGTCCGCCGCGCTACTGGTAGCCGGCGGTTGCCTCGACTTGCTGGCGTACTCGCTCGCCGTTTTCCTGCCGGCCGGGGGTGTGATGTTGGGGCTCAGCTACTCTGTCCACGGGTACGCGCCCGCTATACTACACAACTACTTGTTCGGCTACAACACGTTTCTCTCGCTGATGCTAGTAGTGGCTACAACCAGCCCAAGGCTACTCGTCAGCGCCATGGACCGCGTCGGTCTCGGCCTCGCGATAAGGCTCATGAAAAACGTGGTCTGGGAGCTAGACGAGGTGCTGGACTCTAAGAGGAGCCGGGGTATAGAGTTGAGGTGGAGTCTCCGCGGGCAGCTGGTGGGGTTGTTCGACGCGACAAAAGTACTAGCTAGAAGGCTGGGCGTCCTCGAGTCCTCTTTGAGGGCGCGCGGCTTTGAGTGAGCTACTCCACATTAGCGTGTCTCTCCTTTAGATCGTCCTCTGAAACGCCGAGCTTCTCCATCAACTCTACTATGACGCCGTCCAGGAATATCATTACGGTGTCTTCGAACAGCGTACCCAGAGGCGTCAGCGGCTCGTGCAGACCCATGACCTGCCTGACGTAGTAGTCGTCCTCTCTCGCCAACTTCGTTCTACCGGGTATCAGCACCACTACGTCGCCGAGCCTTGCGAGCGGGGAGTCCAAGTACGTGGTGATGCTCACGATCACCGCCCCGACAGACTTGGCCGCCTCCGCTACTGACACCACTGACTTGGTCCTGCCCGAACCCGACAGGGCTATCAGCACGTCGCCCTTCCTCATGCTCGGGACGATCGTCTCCCCCATTACGTAGACCTGGAAACCCAGGTGCATCAACCTAAGGGCGAAAGCTTTGATCACAAGCCCGCTCCTGCCAGCGCCCGTGACAAAGACTTTACCACCCCTCTTATAGGCGTCGACGAGGGTCTCTATCAGCCTGTCCTTGTCTTGGTCGCTTATGACCTCTATAGACTTGGTAACGTAGTCTATTATTTCCAACATCGCGCGCCGAGTTAGACCCGTAACCATGAGAGCCCTGATTCAAATATTTTGAAGTACGTATTAAAACATAATCGCCTTAAGGAAGTACGTACGCAAAACGCCTACCAGCTGGCGAGAATAAAATGTCCTCTTCCGATAACTCTTATTGGCCCCGCTCTCTCACGCCTCTGGAAGAAACCTCGCGGTTGATGATTGTGAGAGAGCTGCGGTCGAGCGGGGCACACCCCTTTACAGGGAGACTGAATTGAGTGTAAGTACTTCGGCCCCTTACGGTGACGCCAGGAAGCTGAGTGTACTGAGGCCGTTCGACCCCTGGAACTCCCCTCTGTGCACGTGCCCGTTGAAGTACAGCCTACACCCCTACACGGGGTGCAGCCACTTTTGTCTCTACTGTTACGCAACCTCCTACATCGGGAGGAGGCCCAGCACTCCCAAGAGGGGTTTCCTCGAGAGGCTTAGAAAGGACTTGAATTACGTGAACCCCAGGCTGGTAATCGAGCTCAGCAGTAGTAGCGACCCGTACCCCCCTCTCGAGGAGTGGCTGAGGTTGACGAGGAGGACACTACAGGTCTTGTC
>JAGDWK010000061.1:13266-15750 GCA_023256015.1 Thermogladius sp. | reverse complement strand
CCAAACCTTAGGTCAACGCCGTTCTCCCTCACGGTGTCCTCGTGAAGAGGGTTTATCACGAGGAGTTTCTTCTCGAGGTAGACCTTGATATCCCAGTCGCTCAGGATCATAGTATCACCACGTACCACTACCTATTACTACCTACCGTTACTCATTAAAGGGGTAGGCTGGGCGAGAGGCAGCTCTCCACGGTTTAGGAAGACACTAGGACCACCCTCAGGTAGAAGTTCTCGTATATGGTCTCTGACCTGAAGTTTGCGGGAACAACGGCTTGGTCGTTCGTCGACAGGACCACTACTACGTGCCCGTTTTCTCTTACAGCGAGCTCTATAGCACTGGTACTCAGGATAGGGTAGGAGGTGAGCATTCTGGGATCAGGGTTTCTCACAAAGAGGTGGATGAACCTAGCAACCCACTCGGGTGCTAGAATGGGCATTTTACCGTAGAAGTCCGCGACTCTCGCGGACACGTCTACGGCAGCGTTGTAAAGGAGCAGGTCGGGTGGCATTGGTCTCAACAGAGTTGGGGTCCTGTACAAGGCGCTGTAAATCACAGTGTTATAGAAGTATCCTCCCGGTAGTACAGCGTAGAGTCCCGGCAGGGTGATCAGTACGGTTATGACAGCCAGCGAGTTTCTGAGACCCGTTTCAGAAGCCTTCTTGAAACTGGAGGCCAGGATTAAAGGAGCTATCGTCATCAGGACTCTGTCCCACCCACTCCCGCTAATATTTAAGGTAGGTGCTACCAGCGGGGTAAGAGAAATCATGAGTAGGGCTAGCGAGATAGCAGCAGAATACCTGGGCTTGCCTAGGTCTTCGCTTAGCTGGGCGACGTAGAAGGGTAGTAGAGGACCTAGTGTTATGATTAGGTATGCCGTTACGTAGGGTGCCTGTACTGCCAGGCTATCATATGTAACCACTGGCGGGGATACTACTGAGACAGGGTTCCCGACTAGAGCCGGCAGTCTCATCATGAAATGAACGGTCACGTAGTAGAAGACCAGGGAAGACGCTAGGTAAGTAAGACCTGTTAGGGCCCTCCTCCTTTTCAGTATTTCGAGCAACCCTATCACAAGAGCTGAGACGCTCGAGGTGAACCCACCGAACTCGCTGGCGAGAGTGGATAAGGCGAAGAACAACAAGGGTGTTAGGCGCCGATCTTCATCGACGAAGATGACTGCTGTCAGAAAGAAGAGCTCGGCGAGGAGTTGCTTCATCAAGTCCCAGGAGAGCCTCAGCATCAGCAGGCTGAAAGAAGCTGCTACGCCGAGAGCTATCCCCGTCTTTCCCCTCAACCCCATCAACTTTGTTCCGTAGCAGACCGTGAGTGCCACTACTATCGAGTATACTGCGGGGGCGTACAGCTTGAACACCATCACGGGGTCGGCGAGTCTAGCAAACGGGTAGAGCAGCCAGTCTAGGAGCGGGGGTACTCTCCTCAAACCTCCAAACCAGTAGTATACGCCGAACAAGCTGGGAGAGGCTGCGAAGTCCTTTAAATGAGCAACGTACTCCACCGTGTCGTATCCTAGAATGTAATTGGAGTATGCTAGCTCAGGTACAAGTCTAACGAGGAACGCTATAGCCCCCGACACCAGGGCAGGGTGTGCTAATAGGGCGCGGGCAAAACCGGTCACGGTGTTGAGGGGGTTGGGAAGGAGCGTCTGCCAACTCTTGACGAGGTCACCAGCAGCAGACAAGACCAGCCCCATAACCACCAGCATAATAGTCGGCGAGTAGTTACCTGCGTCTATAAAGCCCCCGAGATAGAATTTCAGAGGTATACTCTGGAGGGCGGTCAGCACGCTGTAAAGCCTCCCGGCCGCGACCAGGAGGAAGCCGGTAAACCATATTAGCTCGCCTATCGGGGCCTTGTCCCCTCTTAAAACACCGCGTCTCATACTCGCTAGAAGTAAGGTAAGGAAGGACACCCACACAACGAGGTCTAGTCTAGTAAAATATGCTAGGAGGTCGTCTGTAGGAGTTGAGGCGGCAAGTACTAGGATAGCGAGAAGAGCGATACTCTTCAGTCTCTGGGCGAACATTAGTTTGCCCATGTAGTCACGTCCCTGGGATTTGTTAGCGGTCGCGCGTTATATAAATGCCCGATAAAGTCTTCAACAGCCTTCAGTATACCTGTGAAGTCTACGTCGCGAACTCAGCCTGTTCGAGTACACCTCTGGAACTCTGACACCGAGTAAAGGAGGCACTCATGTATTTTGTCTCTCGGCACTAGCTCAGGGCACCTCTCAATCGTGAAGGAGCACTTCTTACTCGCGAAGTCCTCTAGGCTACACGGGCTGCTTCTGGCCCTGTTTTCCATGAGGACACAGCGCGGACCGGAGAATTTGAATATGAGCGGGTCGACCTTAACGAGCTCCTCTCTCACAGCCCAGGCGACCCACCTGATCTCCCATTGGGCTCTGCTACAAGTCCTTAACGGTATGAATACCTCGAGTAGTTCCCGGGCGTTCATGCTCACAAT
>JAGDWK010000061.1:9554-13166 GCA_023256015.1 Thermogladius sp. | reverse complement strand
TGGGGTAGGAGAAACCTGGCGTCCTCGTAAATAACCCCGTTCTTGAGGACCTCGTAGTAGTCTCTGACGCTCTCAAGTAACCTCTCCAAAAACGCCCTGTTCTCAAGTTCGACAACCTTTGGAGGCACGATAAAGGCCTCGCCGACAACGTCAAGGAGGGTATTGAAGTCTAGCCTCATCTCGAGGAGTCTGTCTATCACCTCGACCTCGCCAACGTCTTCACCTGTCAACCCAGTCAACTCTCTAGCTCTAGACACCAGGCTTCTCAGGTACTTGTCGCTGTACCTCTGGCTTAGCTGGGAGAACGAGGCATGCCTGTGCCTAACCAGTTGGTGGCTACACACCCTGCTGCAGACAACCTCGAACACGTAGATGCTGTGCTCTAGTGGGCTGCCGTGACCTCTCTTAACCAACTCGGTAATCCACGTCTCTATTTTGTTTTCGTCCATTATCTCCGCGACACTCTCGAAGTCCTTCGGCGTAATGGTGAGCTTAGCCGAGATGGCGATGAGCTTCTGCGCGTCGGGCAGCCTAGCTACAAGCCTGGCTGAAGGGTAGTGTTTAGGTGGCATCCAGCTATCCTACCGGCACCAGGTATTGCTGGCAGAGGTTAAAACGGTGTGTTTCAGCTAGAAAGCCACCTTTTTACCCTTACGCGGAAGCCCAGCTTGGACACCGTCCCGGCAACCTCGTCTAATAGACCGTTGTCCGGGTTACAGAAGAGCTTGCACCAGTCTGGGTCTCTCGGCGTGGTAACCGGCTCACCGAGTAGCGGCTGGACAACGATGATAAGCCTTCCGATTTTGGACAGGTACTGTTGGATTTTAACCAGGTATTCCGATACGAGGGCTGGTTTACTGAACTTGGTGATGGGGATTCTCAGCTCTAGGGGTACACTGTAGTCGGCTACGAGTGCGAGCCCCCTCTCGTATAGAGACCACAACTTCGAGGCCGTCTCGGGGTCGTGTCCGTACATCACTTCGGGAGGGAGCTTCAGGTCCGTGGCGATGTGGTCTACTAGCCCCTCTCTGAGGAGCCTACTCAGTGGTGAGTACAACGTTAAGTTCGTGTTAACGCTAGTCTTCTCCCCTATGTTGTTTTTCACCGACCTGAGCAGCTTACTCAGCTCAGACCACTGTACTAGGGGCTCTCCACCGGTCACGTGAAGGTAGTCGACCAGCATCTTGGACGCGTCTAGTTCGTCGATCAATCTCTCGATATCGAGGAGTCTACACCTCTCCGGGTCGTTTACGGCAAGCCTCCAGTTATGGCAGAAGGGGCATCTCAAATTACAGCCGCAGAGCCATAGGGTGAAAGTGACCGAGTCTACAACGTCGACTAGGCTAACATTCTTCCAACCCGCTCCTACAAGTCTGATGTCCTCCATAACAAAAACCCGTTTTTGACCCCCGCGCTACGTGTAGTGCTTTCTAGTCCAGAACTCCTTCCTCCTGTACGGGTTCCAGTTCTTCAGTGGTCTGTAGTACCCTATAATCCTGCTCCAGATCTCCACGTTCGTGTTGCCGCAAACCGGGCACTTAGTGTAGAGACCGGTGAAGGTCCTGTTACACGAGGGGCAGTACGTCAGGGCTGGTGTGAAGCTCCAGTACACGATGTCCGTCTCCATGATCCTCTTGGCGAGCTTTGCGAGGGCCTCCGGCTCTGGCTCTTCGCCGAGGAATATGTGCATCATGACTCCTCCGGTGAAGTACTTCTGGACTCTGGCCTCGATCTCTATCCTCTCGGCTAGATCGATTTCGCCATAGTACGGCGCTATACTTGTACTGTACACCGGGTTCTCCGGGTCGGGAAGGTACTCGGCGAGCTCGGGGTACAGCTTCATATCGATAGAGGCCATCTTAGGCGACGCGGACTCCGCGGGGACTTCCTCCACGTTCCACGGTGTACCGGTCTCCCTCATCCACTCCCTTGCGTGGCTGGTCGCGAACTCCACCATTTTCCTCATCAACTCGGCGGCTCTCAACCAGTCTTTCCTAGACCCCTCGAGCCATAGTTTGGGCTCTCCCATGTAGATCGCGGCGGCCTCGGGTAGCCCTACTAAACCAATGGTGTTGAAGTGGCTAGAGGGGAACTCCGGCATGTACTCCAGTATCATGCTGTAGAGACCCGGGTACTGCTTCATCAGCTTCACATACCTCTGCCTGAACCAGTCGACAGCCTCTTTCACCAGCTCGAGCCTCTCCTCGTACAGCTCCCAGAACCTGGACTCCTCTCTCTGGGACTCGAGTACTACCCTAGGTAGGTTAACGTCGACAACGTTCACGCTGCCCGTTATGTCCGGCATAGCCCATAGCCCTCCGAACCTCTGCCTCTCCAGCTTACTCCAGTACTCCTCCTCAGCCTCCTCGAGGTCCTTCCTCGTAAGCGAGCTACCCTTTAGGCTGAAGCCGCCCGTCTTAGAGTAAGCGTACATAAGCTCGTTCCTGTCGATGGCGATCCTGCAGCACATCGCGAAAGACCCGTCGGGGTCGACGACCCTCGTGTTGAGCCAGTAGAAGCTACCCCTCTTGGCCGCGGTCTTAAACACTAACTCGTGTATCTCGGGGTCGTCCCAGATCCAAGAGGCAGTGGTCATGAGCGTCGGTATAGGGAACGTAAACGGCTGTCCAACAGCGTCGCCCTCCGTGAGCAGTTCGAACATCGCCTTCAAGAACGTCTTGGCCTCGTCCTCGTAGGCCCCGAGAGGCTCAACCTTCTTCCCGTCGTATACAGCGTAATCTCCCTCAAGAGCTTTCTTGGCAGCGTCCATTGTGACGGTGAAGTTTGTGAACGGCGTCTGCATTCCGACTCTAGTCGGGTAGTTGAGGTTGAAGAGCAACCTCTGTATTTGTTGCTTAACGGTCCTGAAGTCCAGCTTATCGTTTCTAATAAACGGGCCAGCATACCACTCAACGCTCGAGAATGCTTGAGCACCGGTGAAGTAGTGCTGTAGGGTTATCAGGTAGTTGGCGACGTGGTCGACATAGGTATCGAAGTGTTTGGCCGGTCTCGAGACAACCGTGAAAGTCTTCAGGCCCTTCTCCAGAAGCCTGCTAACACTGTGGCCCGAACAGTAGGGTATGTATACACTGTAGGGTAGCTTGTGGATGTATATCAGCCCCGCCTTATGGGCCTTGAGGATCCTCGACGGTATCAAGTCCAGCAGGTCCTTCTTCATGTACTCCTCGAGTAGGTAGCTGAAGAAACCGGTGGGACCCATATACCTGTTAGCGTTCTCGTTCACGTCTAGACTATTCCACCTAGCGTACTCTACTAATGGGTCGACCTTGCTCTCTATTTTATGACTCACGATCTGCTGATCCATAAAAATTTCACCTGATCCAAACCCTTGAAAAGTATTCTTGCTGTTACTCTATTGGTTTTAGAAGGTTTAAAAGAGAGTGATAATTTCGTTATTATACCTAATTATTAAACACCGTAGAAGCGAGAGATCACCATTTTTGATTATTTGATCTAGATCTGACAATAATTATTTAGTTAAGGGCTTAATAAACCTAGCTTTACCTCAAATGCTGTGATCAGGCGTGATGCCACGATCCATGTCGGCAACGACTCTTTGTAGACGGAATATTTCACTGTAGCGATCTGAAG
>JAGDWK010000061.1:1989-9454 GCA_023256015.1 Thermogladius sp. | reverse complement strand
GTGCTGGAACCCACCTATACCTATGGCGTAGTTGTTCTCGAGGGCCTCCGTTACTATTGTGCTAAGCCCTTTGGGCTCGCCCCTCTCCCAGAGTAATACGACGCCTTTTAAGCCGTTTCTACGAGCGAAGTCCTCTAGGCCGTAGTCTTCTACCTTGATCAGGGGCTCGCCCTTCCCAGGGGGAACCCGACCCTCGGATAAGAGCTGCTCCATCAGTCCCACAAACCTGTTGTAGTTTCGGGGTATTCTCACGCCCGCCTTGAAAGATACGATAAGCCCCTGGTATGTGTGGACGAACACGTTGACTAGACCACTCCTGCCAGCCGGCCCGTCGAGGACCTGCAGAAGGGTCGTGTGGACTATGTCTGGGCGGCCCCTCTTAACCCAGTCTCTGAGTCTCCTCGCAGCGTGGTAGTGGATAGAGATGTCGAGCAGTATTCTAGACGGGTCCTTACCCCGCCTCCTCGCGTTTTTAACAACGGACGGCTCGCGCCTAATCTCTGGTGGTACGAGCTCAAGCCCGGACTCTAGGAGTATTATGGTCAGCGGCCCCACACTCTCCACCTTGTCGTATGAGATCGCGGGAGGTGGTTTATTTAGCACGCTCTTCAGCAAGAGTCTAAAATAGGGTTAGTGGAGGAACGGCTTTGAGAGACGTGCTCAGGGACATAGCCAAGGAGAGAATGACCATACTCTACGACATGGCGTTAAAAGCAGTTAGGAGAGGCGACAAGGACTTAGCGAGAAGGTACGTCGAGCTAGTGGTCGACATCGCTGGTAAGAGCCGGACTAGGCCGCCCAAGAGTATCAGGAGAGGGTACTGCAGGAGGTGTTACATACCTTTAATACCCGGGTTAACAGCAAGGTATAGGATAGTTAGCGAGGGTAGGGGCTCAAGGCTGGTTGTCACATGCCTAGAGTGCGGTTGGAGAAGGAGGTTCATGATAAAGTCAAGGAGGAGATCAGGAGGAGGCTCGAAGGCAAGGTAGACGTTCAACTAGGTAAGAGGGGTATTACAGAGGGTTTTGTAAAGGAAGTTAAGACGAGGCTGAGTAAGAGGGGCGTGGTGAAGGTACGCGTGCTCAAGTCTTATCTAAGGGCGAGCGGGTCTGATGTGGAGGAGATAGCTAGAGAGATCGCCTCGAGAACCGGCGGTGTCGTTAGAGACGTTAGAGGGCACACGTTTATCATTGTTAAGAAGCGTGGCGCTGACTAGGCAGCTGTCTATTAACATTTAAAACACCTTAACGATTTTAAACTACATCTAGCTTGCTTAAGGGAGTGCTTTAGGATGGTCAACGCGCTAGAAGTCCCAGCAGACAGGCTAATAAAAAGACTGGCCGCGTACTTGAAAGAGAACGTGCCCGAGGTCAAGCCACCGAGTTGGCACTTGTTTGTTAAAACCGGCTGCTTCAAGGAGAGGCCGCCTTCGGACCCTGACTGGTGGTACGTTAGGGCTGCGAGTATACTCAGAAAGATGTACAAGGCAGGTGAGCCGGTCGGGCTGAGCGAGCTGAGAGTCGTCTACGGCGGTAGGCAGAGGAGAGGTGTCAGACCCCCTCACTTCAGGAGGGCTGGCGGAAGTATAATCAGGAAGATCCTCCAGCAGCTCGAGCAGGCGCAGCTGGTGAGGAGGACCCGTAAAGGTAGGGTGCTCACCCCGCAGGCTGTAGCGATAATTGATAGGGTGGCGCTCGAGGTAGCGAGGGAGTACGCTAGGGAGAACCCCGAGTACGCCAAGTACCTAGCTACCACCTAAGCCTTAAGAGGATCAAAAGCAGTTTTAGACAACTAGGTGGGTGCTTCGCCGTGGCGGCAGGCTACGAAGACGAGGAGTTAGAGGAGATCAAGAGGAGGAAGCTCGCCGAGATGCAAAGAAAGATGGAGGAGGAGAGGCAGCGCAGGGCGCAGATCGAGGCGGCGCTCCGTCAGATCTTGACGCCCGAGGCTAGGGAGAGGCTGGCAAACCTGAGGCTCGTTAAACCGGAGCTAGCACAGGCCCTGGAGGAGCAGCTGATCAACTTGGCTAGGAGTGGGAGAGTTAAAATACCCATCACAGATGATTTTCTCAAGAGACTACTCGCAGAGATATACGAACAGACCCATAGGGATACAAAGATTGAGATAAGGAGGAAGTGAGTATGGCCCGCTTCAAACCCCTGGCCAGGAAGCTCAGGTTAGCGGCCGCCCTTAAGAGTAATAGACCCATACCTATCTGGGTCACGCTCAAGACGAACAGGAGGGTAAGGAGGGCCTTTAGGCTGAGACACTGGCGTAGGAGCAAGCTGAAGCTGTGAGAGGGGTGGTATAGTTGAGCGAGGCACAGGTCAAGAGGTCCGTCCACGTAATACCGCTCTCCCGAGTCTACTTCGGTAGGAGAATGAACAGAGCCGACAGGGCTGTCAGGCTCGTAAGAAAGTATGTTGCGAGGCACTATAAACAGGCTGAGAAGATAGTTATCGACCCGCTGGTGAACAAGCTCATTTGGTCGAGGGGGAGGGAGAAGCCCCCTAGAAGAGTAGTGGTCGAGATAAGGTACGACCCCGAGGAGAAGACAGCGAAGGTGCTGCTAGCTAGAAGTACTCGCAAGACAAAGACCGCTTGAATCTCTACTAGGTGTTTTAATTAATGGAGATCGTGAAGCTGAGCGTTTATGGGAATTCGAACATAGGGGTCTACATTTTCGTAAACAACGAGATCGCGCTTGTACCGCCGGGCCTACCCCGCGACGACCTGGAGATGATCAGCGAGATACTGGGCGTTAACATCCTCGAGTTCAGAGTAGCCGGCAGTCCTCTGAACGGAGTTTTCGTGGCGGGAAACGACAACGGGATCTTGCTCCCCCATTTTGTCCACAGCTCGGAGCTGGACTGGCTGAAGAAGGAGGTCTCTAGGTACGGTCTCGAGGTGAGAGCCCTGAAGTCCCGTGTCACGGCGCTGGGTAACGCGATACTCCTCAACAACAAGGCGGGCATAGTTTCTCCAGATTTCTCAGGGGAAGACGTGAAAGAGATGGTAGAAGTGCTGCGTATCAACGTAGTGAGGAGGAGCTTGATGAACCTCCCCATACCCGGTAGCTTGGGCGTCGTGAACGACTTTGGAGGCATAGTTCACCCCGACCTACCCGAGGACGAAATAAGTCTCATAAAGCAAGTTCTGGGAGTCACAGTTGAGAAAGCTACAGTCAACGCTGGAGTTCCGTTTATAAAGAGTGGATTAATTGCTAATAATAGGGGTGTTATAGTAGGGGGCATAACAACGGGCCCCGAGATACTGAGGATAAAGAGGGGTTTCGGTGGTGGCTGATGGGAGAGGTGAAGGTCTACAGGGTTGTGGGTAGAATGCTCGTCAGCCACGACAGGTACCCCACGTGGCAGAAGTTCACAAAGGAGGTTAGGGCCTTGACAAGAGAGCAAGCCCTGGAGAAGGTCTACTCCTTGCTAGGGAGCAACCACAAGCTTAGGAGGAAACACATAGTTGTCGAGAAAGTTGAGGAGATACCGCTCGAGGAGGCTACGGACCCGCACGTGCGGGAGCTTCTGAGGGTCGAGAGGCTGGTAGTTAAATGAGCAAGAAGCCGGGTGAAGAGGGGAGGGCTGTAACCCTAGAGGAACTAGTCGCGAGAGCTGAGGAGTTGAAGGAGTACGCCGGCGCGCTGCAGTCGGCATTAAACACATACCTGACACAGTACGCAGAGCTACAGCTGGTTCTAGACACCCTTAGAAACCTGCCGCAAGGGGAGACCCAGATATACGTCCTCTTGAACAGGCTCGGCTCTGCTATGGTGCCGGCTGTAGTGAAAGACGGTTGGGACAGAAATGTAATAGTGAACCTAGGCCTAAACTACTATGCTAAGGCGAGCAGGGAGCAGGGCGTCAGCCTGCTGGAGAAGAGACTGCAGGCGGTGAAGAGGATCGTTGACAAACTGCAGAGGGACTACAAGTCTGTAGTGGAAGAGTACTCCTACATCCAGCAAATCCTCAGCCAGGTATTTGCTCAATTACAGTCTAGGCAAGCAGGTTCTACCGGCGGGGAAAGCGGTAGTAGGTAATAGAGGACCCACAGGGTGTTTTCTTGTTTCGTAGGCTCAAGAGCGCCTTCTCAAACTTCGTCGAGAGAGTCGCGTCGATAGCGTTCTCAAAGGATAAGCTGTTAAGCGAGCTGGAGGAGCTGAAGCTGGAGCTATTGTCGAACGACGTCGCTCTGGAAGTAGCGGAGGACATATCAAGCAAGCTCAACAAGGCGATAGAGGACAACGTGGTCAAGTCTAGAGAAAAACTCGTAGAGTACTTGAGGGATACTATACTAGGCTACTTCCGCGAAGCGGGTAGTATAGAGTTCGACAAGGCCGTTAGAAGCGAGAGGCCTTTCAAAATAGTCTTTCTAGGCGTAAACGGTGTCGGCAAGACCACCACTATAGCCAAGATAGCCTACTACCTTAAAGAGAAGGGCTTCAAGCCCTTGATGGTGGCCGCGGACACCTTTAGGGCTGGGGCTCAAGAACAGCTGAAAATACATGGGGACAGAATAGGAGTCCCAGTCTTTACGGGCAGGTATGGGGTAAGCCCCGCCTCGGTGGCGTATGATAGCGTAGCCTACGCGAAGAGCAGGGGCTTCGACGTGGTGCTTATCGACACGGCTGGTAGAATGCACACAGACGTAGACCTAGTTGAGGAGTTGAGGAAGGTAGTGAAGGTCGTTAAGCCGCACATGAAAATACTCGTAGTAGACGCCTTAACAGGTAACGACGCTATAGAACAGGCGCGGTTCTTCAATGAGAAGGTAGGCGTAGACGCTGTTGTGATAGCTAAAGTAGATGCCTACGAGCAGGGAGGCGTCCCTGTGAGCATAGTCTACGCGATCAAGAAGCCAATCCTGTTTATTGGCGTCGGCCAGGACTACAAAGATTTAAAACTGTTTGACCCAATTGAGTACCTGGAAAGAATTTTACCCGCTTAGAAAGGGTGTCCGTGTTGGACTTGCGGGAGATGGTCGACCAGTGGAGGAAAATTTTCACTCTCGCGTCTAAACCCGAGAAAGGCGATTTCATGACCACGCTCAAGCTGAGTTTACTTGGCATGGCCATCGTAGGGGGTATCGCGTTTATCATAAGAGTGATCTTCTACGCCTTCCTCTTCCCACAGATAGCGGGGTAGCAGTATGTCTTCGGAGGAGGCTAAGATATATGCGGTAAGGACCACCGTAGGGCGGGAGCTGGACGTAGTCCTCATCCTGGAGAGGAGGATAAAGGAGCTAGCCGAAAAGGGCGAGGACGTCGGCATAGCCAGCCTGATAATACCGCCGGGTGTGCGAGGTTACATTTTCATCGAGGCGACAAAGCCCACGGGCATATACAAGGTCATATCCGAGGTAAAGCACTTGAAGAGCTCGTCTCTCATACTGGTATCCATGGAGGAGATAGAGAGGCTCATCAAGCCAAAGCCCGTAGTAGAGTCCATCAAAGTCGGCGACATAGTAGAGATCGTGAGAGGGCCGTTCAAGGGTATGAGAGCTCAGGTCACCAACGTGGATAAGAATAAAAACATGCTTACGGTTAGCATTTTAGAAGCGAGTCACGCGATACCTATAACTATCTCAGGTGAGTACGTGAAGCCTGTTAAGAAGGGTGATTAGTCGTGGGTAAGAAAGTCGTTAGGGTTATGGTGGAGGGCGGGAAGGCCAACCCTGGCCCGCCGCTGGGTCCAACCCTGTCCTCTCTCAAGTTGAACGTGCAGGAGGTTGTGAGGGCGATCAACGAAGCAACTAAGGAATTCGCAGGGCTTAGTGTTCCCGTCGAGATTCATGTAGACACGTCGACTAAGAAGTACGAGATCAAAGTAGGCGTACCCACCACGACAGCACTGCTATTGAAGGAAGCGGGGGCTAGCCAGTTCACAGGTGACCCGGCTCACCAGAAGATAGGCGATCTAAAGATGGAGCAGGTCGTTAAAGTGGCCATCTTGAAGAAGGATAAGCTGACCGCTAGGACCCTCCGGTCCGCGGTCAAGACCGTTCTCGGTACGGCTAGGTCGATAGGTCTGACCGTGGAGGGTAAGGACCCCAAGGAGGTGCAGAAGCTTGTTGACGAAGGTTTTTACGACGAGTTATTAAAGAAGTTTGAGAGCGAGTGGGAGAAAGAGGTGTCTTGATGCCCATAACCAAAGAGATGCTTGCCCAGGCTGTAGAAAAGGTGGTGTCGCACAAGCACGCTAACTTCAAGGAGTCTGTGGAGCTGGTCATAGTACTGAGAGACGTGAATGTGAAGGAGCTGGGCGGCAAAGTGAGAGAAACGGTGTTCCTGCCTAAGGGGAGGGGCAAAGAACGTAAAGTGTGCGTTGTAGCTGACGGCGAGATGGCGGAGAAGGCTAGGCAGGCAGGGGCTCACATGGTCCTGACGCCCGCCGACCTCCAGGGGATGACAAAAAAGAACGCGAAGAAGATCGCGGACACGTGTGACTGGGTCCTAGTAAAGACGGATCTAATGGCTGTTGTAGGTAGGACTCTCGGACCGGCTCTTGGCCCCAGAGGGAAGGCACCGATACCTGTCCCGCCAGGCTCTGACATGTCAGCCTTGTTGAACAGGTTCAAGAACGCTGTGTTGGCCAGGCTAAAGGATCAGCCGCAAGTAATGACTTCTATAGGCACTGTTGACATGAAACCCGAGGACTTAGCCGAGAACGCTCTTGCCGTGATCTCGGCTGTGGAAGCGAAGCTTCCACAGGGTGTAGCCAATATCGACAAGGTTATAGTCAAGACTACAATGGGGATACCCGTAGAGGTTAGGGGTGCCTAGTGTGCCAGCCCTCGTGCAGAAGAGGGAGGTCCCTGAGTGGAAAGTCAAGCAAGTAAAGGAGCTAGCAGACGAGATCAGGAGGCACAAAACGATCCTCATAGCGGACCTCACAGGCTTCCCTACGAACAAGCTTCAGGAGCTGAGAAAGAAGATAGGCAAGGTAGCATTTATCAAGGTCGTAAAGCCGAAGCTACTAGCCATCTCGCTAAGAGAAGCCGGGATAGACCCAGAGAAGACGGGTTTAACGAAGTACTTGACGGGCCAGGTCGCCCTCCTATTGTCGGACATCAACTCGTTCGAGCTCAACAGCCTTCTCGAGAAACACAAGTCGTACACGTACTACAAGCCCGGCGACGTCGCGTCGAGCGAGATCGTTATACCGGAGGGGGACACAGGCATACCTCCAGGGCCTATGTTGAGCGTATTCGGGAGGCTTAAAATACCGACAAAAGTAGTTGGGAACTCCATTCAAGTAGCCAAAGACACGGTCGTGGCTAAACCGGGTGACCAGATATCACCTGAGCTAGCAAGCCTACTCCAGAAACTCGACCTCCCCTTGAAGGAGGTCAAGCTGAGAGTCAAGGTAGCTTACGACGGCGGCGTCCTCATCCCCGGCGAGAAGCTCGCGTTGAACATCGACGAGTACGTAGAACTCCTGAAGGTCGCGGTTCT
>JAGDWK010000061.1:0-1889 GCA_023256015.1 Thermogladius sp. | reverse complement strand
CTGAGAAGAAGGAGGAAGAGAAGAAAGAGGAGGAGAAGCAGGAGACGATCAGCGAGGAGCAGCTGGCTGAAGGGCTCGGAGCACTCTTCGGGATGTAGGCGATCCAGTTCTACTCCCACGAAGCGGCAGAAGTATTTTAATATAACAGCGGGTTTCTATACTCTTTGAAGCCTACCGGGGGTATTCTTGTCTACAAGCGGCATAGACCTAGGGTACTTGAGGAAGTACGGGTACGAGAAGTACAGGTGCGTCAAGTGCGAAGGAGTAATGTGGAGTACGAGGCCTCGAGAGACGTGCCCCGACAGACCGTGCTCCAAGTACGAGTTCCTCTACAAGGACTATAAGAACCTGAGACCTCTGTCCCTCCGAGAGGTTAGGAGCAGGTTCATCGACTTCCTCGTAAGGAGAGGCCACGGGGTCGTCGACCCCTACCCTGTACTAGCAAAGTGGCGCGACGACCTCTACTTGACGATCGCGTCGATAATAGTCTTCCAGCCGCACGTGACCGACGGTCTCGTCGACCCACCGTACAACCCCCTCGTTATAGTTCAGCCGTCGATCAGGCTGACAGACATAGACAACGTCGGGCTGACTTTCGGTAGGCACATGACCAGTTTCGAAATGGGGGGCATGCACGCCTTTAACAAGCCCGGCAAGTTTGTTTACTGGGTTGAGGGTGTCCTCGATAACACGATAGACTTATTCACGAAGGAGATCGGGCTGAGCCTAGACGACATAGTCTTCAAAGAGTCTTGGTGGGAGGGAGGGGGCAACGCTGGTCCGGCCCCCGAAGTGCTGGTCGACGGTCTCGAGGTGGCTACGCTCGTATTCATGAAGTATAAGGACGCAGGTGGTAGGTGGGTAGAAAACCCCGTACTAGTCGTCGACTGCGGGTATGGCATCGAGAGGATCACGTGGCTTTCCCAGAGGACCCCGACCGGCTTCCACGCAGTGTACGGTAGCCTGGTAGGCAAGTTCAAAGACCTCCTCGGGGTCGAGGAGCCCCCCAGTGATGTCCTGAAGAAGATCGTGTACGAGACTAGCGACAAGGAGATATCCTCTGTGAGCGAGCTCCTAGACCTCGCTACCAAGTTGGGCTTCGGCGAGTACGCCAAAGACTTGGAGAGGAGCGTCTACACGTACTCTATACTCGACCACACGAGGACGCTAGCCCTAATGCTCGCGGACGGGATAGTCCCGTCGAACACGGGGGAAGGCTACTTAGCGAGGCTAGTGGCTAGAAGGCTCGTCAGGAACGTACTACTCACTGGCGTGGAGCTTAGCAGGGTAAGAGACGTTGTACTGGAGCTAATCAACGCCCAGATAAACTACTGGATCGGGGACTACGTCTTCGGCAAGTTGGCTGGTAGAAGAGACTACATCCTGGAAGTGGCGCAGGCGGAGGTAGGCAAGTTCGTTGACACGTTGGTCGAGAGCGAGAGCCTGGTTAGGAAAATCGTCTCCAGGAAGAAGCAGCTGAGCCTAGAAGACCTGATCTCGATATACGACTCCTACGGTGTACCCCCGGAGATAGTCGTCGAGAAAGCCAGGTCCCTGGGCATTAACGTCCAGTTACCGCCAGATTTCTACTCGGTCGTGGCAGCGAGGCACTCTGCGCCGCCAAGGCTAGCGAAGCAGGTCGAGAAGCAGGAGGAGTTCGAGTGGGTGAGTAGCCTGTGGGAGACAGTGCCGGAGTTCCACATCGACCCGTACAAGAAGAGCACGGAGGCTAGAGTGCTAGGCGTTAAAGGCAGGCTGGTGGTCTTCGACAGAACAGTGATCTATCCGAGGTCGGGTGGGCAGGACTACGACACGGGCATTGTGAGGTCTGGCAAAGAAGTCTACAGGGTTGTCGAGGCCTACAAGTTCGGGAATGTCATAGTCCACGT
>JAGDWK010000049.1 GCA_023256015.1 Thermogladius sp. | reverse complement strand
TGCCGGAATTGAATATAAACTCCTGACAGTAAGATAGAGAGTAGGCGGCGGTCGTCTAGCCTGGACTAGGACGCCGGCCTTCCAAGCCGGAAATCCCGGGTTCAAATCCCGGCCGCCGCACTCAGAACGCTTTTTGTCACGGGAGCTCAACAGCAAACCCCTTAGCTAAGCTAGCGGAGCACGCCAGGACGCAATCACGGACACCCTCAACACCGAGAGATCGGTCGTTATTCCTTTCCCGCGGAGACCTGGGGTCGCAATAGTGCGGGTCAGATGGAGGTACTCACATGGTTTGGGATGGGGTTCTACGGCTTCGAGAGAGACCGTACGTTCCTGGTTCTCTTATAAGGTGTTGTAAATAACTTTGTAACACGTCTTTTATACGGTTAATTAAACCAAAATTTTAAACTTCGGACGAGCTAGTATACGGTAGGGCTTACAAACGGTGCTTAAATTGCTGGGCGTCGATTTGTACCCGCCTCTCATACCGTACGCTTTGATCGGCTTCGCATTTCTCCTCCCGTTACTGAGAGCTTTGGGTGTTAAGAGGTCGGTATCGAGGGACCTGGCTCTAATAGCCACTCTCGCGGCTTTCTACGGCTCTCTAGAGGTCTACAGGGCCGCTTCCAGCAGCGTCCTCGTGTACACTATAGGCGGCTTCCCGATCCCCGTCGGCATAGCCTACGTTGTCGACGGCTTCTCGGCCCTGTTTGGTCTACTGATAGCGTCGCTCTTCGCCGTGCTGACCCCTGTCTCCCCCGTCTTCGTGGAGGACAGCGAGTACTTCTACTCTGCTCTACTCGGCCTGGAGGCCGGCCTACTAGGGGTCGTCTACACGGGGGACGTGTTCAACATGTTCGTTATGCTAGAGGTTTTCACCATATCTGCCTTCGTCCTTATATCCGCGTCCAAGACGAGAGGTGCTTACAGGGCAACGATCACGTACGCCATAGTCGGCATGGTCGCTGGCACGCTGTTCTTTTTCGCGGCAGTACTGATCTACTACGTCTCAGGCTCCCTGAACATAGGGCACATCGCGGCCATGGTCTCAGGGATCGCCCCGCCCGCGGGAAGGACTAGTCAGGTGCAGCTCGCTATACTATTGCCCCTCTTCATAATCACGTGGTCGATGCTGGCCGAGTCCGCGATCTCCCCTCTCCACTTCTGGCTGCCCGAGGCCTACACTCACGCGCCGCCCGTGGTGTCCTCCCTCTTGAGCGGCCTGGCTGAGGGCGTGGCCTTCTACGTTATAGCCCGGGTCTACTACACGATATACTCCGGCATCCCGCCTTACATCCAGTTGATGCTGGCGATCCTGGGAGGGCTCACGGTAGGGGTAGCTGGCGCAGGGCTACTGGCGTCTAAGGACCTGTTGAGGGTGGCAGGCTACACCGTGATACTGGACTCGGGCTTCATGGCCTTAGCCCTGTCAATGGGTGCGAGAGGGTTACCGGTCTTAATGGCGTACGCAATAGCACACGCCTTCGTCAAGCCCATCATCTTCCTGGTCGGCGGCTACGCGACGAGGCTGCGAGTCGGCGTTTTGAGGAAGAGCTGGCCCTTAGCGGCCTCCTTCATGATCGGGGTGCTCAACATCGTCGGCGTGCCGCCCACAGCGCTGTTCATGGCAAAGTTGCAGCTATACCAGGTAGCACTAGAGTCCCTCGGGTCGAACAGCGTGCCGGCGCTCATAACCCTGGTCAGCCTACCCGTGGGCTCCGTAATGGCTTTAATAGGGTTCATGAAGGTACTACCCCCCCTCATGACAGCAGAGGCCGAAGGGGTGGCCAAAAGACCGCCGAGGTACTTGATGGCCCTCGTGCTCTACCTCGCCTTGGCCAGTTTGCTTCTCGGCGTCCTCT
Source organism: Thermogladius sp. (assembly GCA_023256015.1). GTDB lineage: Archaea > Thermoproteota > Thermoprotei_A > Sulfolobales > Desulfurococcaceae > Thermogladius. The sequence continues at coordinate 13,909 of JAGDWK010000049.1, read as the reverse complement.
ACAACCAGGTACAAGCCGTCGTATCCTCCTCTGTCGAATCCATGCTGAACAGGCTCTCATACATTGGGTCGGCCTTGGGGAAGACAACGGAGGTGGTGTACTCCTATGGCTAGCTTGCTAAGGAGGCTCGTAGACTGGGCCAGGTCGAGGAGCCCCTGGATGATACACTACTGCGCGGCCTGCGGGGCAGTGGAGTTCCCGCCCCTAGTGATGTCCCCGCTGGACTGGGAGCGCTACGGCTACATGCCCGTCCCGTCGCCTAGGCAGGCAGACTTCGTAGCTGGAATGGGCTACTTGACGAGGAAGACAGTGAAGCTGATGATAAACCTCTTCAGGCAGACCCCGAACCCGAAGTTCGTGGTGGCTGGTTGCAACTGTACCGCCACTGGAGGCCTCTACTGGGACTCGTACGCGACTTACAAGAGGCTGGACGACTTCTTCACGGTCTCCGGCTGGGTCCCCGGTTGCATGCCAATGCCGGACGACTGGACGGCCCTGATCACAGACCTCAGGAGGCAGATCTACGAGGGCTTGAAGGGAGACAAGCTAAAGGACGCCGAGGAGTTTATCGCGAGGGTCGAGGAGGGCGAGAGGAAGTGGCGGGAGGAGTACTTTGCCAAGCCCCAGCCCCCGGTCAACTACGCATTCAAGGAGACCTACCCCGAGTGCGAGGAGAGGTACGAGAGGGTCAAGCTCTGCGTGACCAGCGTGAGAAGAGAGAGGCTGAAGACAGCCCTAGCGGAGCTCAAGGAGAAGGGCTTCGTACTACTCTCCAACATCGACGCAGTCGACTACCCCAAGAACGGCGTCATAGAGCTGTACTACTTCGTAGAAAACAAGGACGACTCGTCCCAGGTTGCTTTGAAGACCTTCGTGCCGAGGTCCGAGCCTGAGATTGAAAGCGTTCACGACCTCTACCCCAACGCCCTGTTCATCGAGAGAGAAGTCTACGAGATGATGGGGGTCGTTTTCAAGGGCCACCCGGAGCTCAGGAAGTGGATACTCGACGGCAACTGGGAGGGCCCCCCTCCTCTGAGGAAGGACGTGGACACAGCTACCTACGTCGTCAAAACGTTCTACGGGGGCGACAAGTATGGCAGGTAGATACACGCTGTACTTCGGGCCGCAGCACCCGGGAGCGCCGGGGAACGTAGGGTTCAGGCTAGAAATGGAGGGGGAGAGGGTAGTACGGGCCGAGCTAATACCCGGCTTCCTCCATCGCGGCTTCGAGAAGATGATGGAGAACAGGAAGTGGGAGAACAGCTACGTCCTGTCCTACAGGTTCTGCGTGGAGGACCCCGACCCGTTCGAGGTCGCCTACGCAGAGGCGCTTGACATGGTGTTCAAGGTGGACCCGCCCCCTAAGGCCAAGTACTTCAGAATGATACAGGCCGAGTTCTCTAGGATAGCGTCTCACATGTTCTGGACCCACTTCATGCTGGGCTCCGTCGGCTTGAGGACGCCGGCTTACTGGGCCCTCGCAGCTAGGGAAGAGATACTGAAGTGGTTTGCCTGGGTCACCGGTCACAGGATATACCACAACTTCAGCGTCCCCGGCGGTATCAGGAGCGACGTGCCGCAGGACTTTCAGAGTAGAACACTTGACCTGACCTACCGCGTCGAGGACCTCGTCAAGGACGTGGAGAAGGCGGTGCTGGGGAACAGGGTCTTCAAGAGGAGGACGAGAGGGGTCGGCGTGATCAAGGGCGAGACGGCCCTCAGGCTCGGTGCCACAGGCCCGGTCGTAAGAGGGGGCGGGCTAGCCTACGACGTGAGGAAGCTCGCACCCTACGAGCGCTACGACAGCGTCAACTTCGAGGTACCGGTTGGAGAGGTCGGTGACGCGTACGACAGGGCCCTCGTGAGGTTCAGGGAAGTCCATGAGAGCCTTAAGATCATAAGGCAGGCGGCCATGGAAGTGAGACCAGGCGGCCCATACAGGGTAAAAATACCCCTTACAGCACCTCCTGGGAGAGGGTATGCGAGAGTCGAGTCGGCGAGGGGCGAGTACACCGTCCACGTCACGAGCGTTGGCGGGAGGTCGCCGTACAGGGTGAGGTTCAAGAGCCCCTCGATGCCACTGCTCACGACGGTGTTGGACTACATCATAAAGAACGAGGAGGTGACAATAGCAGACTTCCCGGTGGTACTCGCCTCCCTAGATCCGTGCGCGCCCGATATAGACAGGTGATACCATGGTACTCTCCACAATAGCCGAGGCGGTCAAGTACCTCTTCAAGAGGCCCTACACGAGACTAGTCCCAGCCAAGACGGGGCCTTTCAAGACGGACAGAATGAGAGGTGCTCACATACTCGACATGTCGAAGTGCACGGGGTGCTCGATGTGCCAGCAGGTCTGCCCAGCGAACGCGATCGACATGGTCGAGGTCCCCGGTCAGTACCCCCAGAACCCCAGGAGGAGGTTCCCCAGGATAGACCTCCACAGGTGCACTTTCTGCGCCCTCTGTGTCGAGTACTGCCCGTTTGACGCCCTCTACATGACGAGCGTGACCGGCTTCGAGCTCTACACTAGGGACAAGTCCACGACGCTCAAGAGCCCGGTCGAGCTCTCCAGAGGGGACTACACGCTCGTGACGGTGAAGAGGGACCTCTACGTGACCAAGGAGGTGAAGGCCAGTGGTTGACCCGTCTCTACTGAACTACGTGTTGCCGGTTGTACTGGGGGTCTACGGCCTCGCCTACTCCATCTACAGCATAGTCGTACTGAGGGGGCCGACGGTCCCAGACATGGTGCTAGCACTAGACGTCATGACAGTAGACCTCATCATCATCTACCTCTTGATAGCCTTGTACTACGAGTCTCCAATGCTCGCGATCGGTGCGATCCCCCTGGCCTCGTGGATTCTGCTACTCGACTTCGTGGTCGCGAAGTACCTGCTGGAGGTGAGGAAGAAGTGATAGACGTGCTGCTGTTCGTACTAGGCTCCTCCCTGATGGTCTTAAGCGCGGTACTCTCCCTGATCGGCGCGGTCGGCTTCCTACGGTTCAGGAACTTCTTTCTTAGACTACACTCCGCCACGGTGGGGTCTATAGGCGGCGGGGTCTACGGACTGGTCGGCCTAGCACTACTAACGCTCTCACTCGACGTACCAGGCTACTTGAAGTACTACATATTCGGCGTCGCGATCGTCTCGGCGGCTCTCGTAGTCTTCGCCTCCCCTACAGGCTCGCACATCCTCTCCAGAGCTGCCTACAGGTCCGGCGAGGCCGCACCCCGACCCCTGATTAGAGACAAACTAAAGGAGGCCGGCCTCGAATGACCCCCGTCATCATCCTGCTACTCAGCGCGTTCAGCGCGGTAATGGCTTTGATCGCCACGATAAAAATAGTCTACGAGAGAGACGTCTTGAAGGCCATAATCATCTCGGGTGTCGAGTCGCTTTTCTACTCCATTATACTCGCCAGCTTCCTGGCCCCCGACCTGCTCATCGCGTATATAGCCGTAGGCCTAGGCCTCAACTCGGCGATCCTCTTGTACGCCCTGAGAGGGGGTGAGAGGTATGAGGAGTAGGGGTGCGCTAGAGGAGTTAGGGCTGGTCCTGTCCATACTCCTAGGGGTTCTACTGACCTACTACCTGGTGAGGGCTGACGTGGTCTCTTTGACGTACGGCAACATCCCGCTGGCAAACCTTTACTTGAGAGCCGTGCCAGACCCCAGCTCGCCGTTCACTAGCAGGAGCCCGGAGGTAGTGACCAGCGTTATATGGGACCAGAGGGGGTACGACACCTACTTCGAGACCTCGGTCCTGTTCATCGCGATCATAGGGGTGCTCTACCTGGCCGGTTTAGGTGGTGGACAGGGTAACAGCTCTGTCTCCACGGTGATACCCAGGGTGATCGCGAAGATACTCTTCCCCGTCATAGTCGCCGTCTCTGTGTCTGTCGCGCTTCACGGGCATCTAACCCCTGGCGGGGGCTTCCAGGGAGGCTCCATTTTCGCGGTCGCCCCCTTCCTGTACCTACTAGTGTTTGGACGGAGAATGCTGGAGGGGAAGGGGTTCAGGGCCAACGCACTAGTATTCGCGAGATCGCTAGCCGTGTTCCTGATCACGGTCGTCGGCTCCATAGTTCTGGTTGTCGGCCTACTCACGGGAGTCCCCGCTTTCCTCTTCCAGAACCAGCCGAAGCCGCAGCTCTCCCCAATAGGCTACCCGGCTTACGTGGTTTTGCCCTGGGGCGGCATCTTCCTGTTCTCCGGCACCCTCATGATACTGAACGTCCTGGAGTTTACCGCTGTCTCGACCGGCTTCACGCTAGCCCTAGTCATCATAGACACCGTAACAGGTGGTAGGGAATGATCGCGGAGGCCCTGTTCTACCTAATAGTCTTCGCGGTTGGTGTAACGATAGGGGTGTCGATCTACGGTATCATTGTCAGGCCGCACATCGTTAAGAAACTAGTGCTGCTAACGATCTTGACCGACGCCGCCAACGTCATGGCGGTCCTCTTCGGCTACTACTTGAGGGCGATCTCGCCACCCGTCTATCCAGGAGGCTCCCTCGAGGACTTCGCCTTCCCGTCGAGCGCTCAGCTGAGAGAGTTCTCGTCTATAAGCGTCGACCCGATACCTCAGGTCCTCATCGTCACAGCTATAGTCATAGGACTAGCAGAGCTGATCTTCCTCTCCCTCGTCGCGTACAACATTGGCGTGAACTACAAGACGTTGATGATCAACAAGCTGGAGGTGGAAGAGGAGTGAAGAGGCTCCTAGTGGTGGGACTCTCTATAGCCCTCGTATACCTAGTTTACACTGGGACCCTCAGCGTCGTCGAGGTCCTTATAGCGGTCGGCATCGGGCTCGCCTTAAGTAGGGTGATAGGGGTAGACCTCGTCAAAGACGAGAGCAAGCTCAGTGTAAGGAGGTTTTTCGAGGCCGTTAAGTACGCTCTCAAGTACTTCACGGTCATAGAGTACCTCGCCCACTACTCGGTAGTTAAAGCGATACTGTCAAGGGACCCGGGGCTGAAGCCGGCTATTGTCGAGGTGCCCTACTACGTGAACAGCGAGATAGCCGTGGTCACGATCGCGAACTCTATAACCAACACCCCGGGTACGGTCGTGGTGGACGTCGACGAAAAGAGGAAGAAGTTCTACGTACACTGGATCTTTGCCGAGGCGTTCGAGGGCGAGGAGGCGAGGAGAGGTGTCTCGGCGGAGTTCGAGGAGTGGGCTAAGAAGATATTCGATTAGGTGACGGCCATGCTCCTAGACCTCTACACCCTGACAGCAGTCGTCGCGGCGGCCACCGCTCTCACGGGCCTTGTGGTGTACTTCGTCTTCTACTGGCTCTTCCAACGTGTGGCCGGTAGAAGGGAGGCCGAGGAGGACGAGGTAAAGAGGAAGATCGTCTTCTCGGGCTTTATAGTGGACAAGCCCGAGTTCCCCAGCCTCGTCGAACTCGTCAAGGACATCTATTCAAGGGCTTTCAGGAGGGGCTTCAGGGTCGTCGAGAGGACGTCGAGAGGCCTAGTCGTGGACTGGTACCTCGTCGGCTACCTACTCATGCTAGCCCTGCTTATAGCGGGTGTCGTGATATGGTTGACCAGGTGATCTGGTTCCTATTCGAGTCGCTCGTCTACCCAGGGCTCGTTTTCGTAGTCCTACTGATCATATTCACCCAGTGGCTGTACAGGAAGCTGTCTGCTAGGATCCAGTATAGGAGGGGGCCTATACACTCAGGCCCCTTCGGGCTACTGCAGCCCCTCGCCGACTTGATAAAGCTGCTCGCTAAGGAGGACGTCTACAACGTCTTCGGTCTCAACATACCACCTCTGGTGGTGATCTCCCTCGCGATAGGCGCTCTGTCGAGCGTCGCACTACTCACACCGCTGGCGCTGAAGCCCCTATACGCGCCCTTCGACGCGGTTGTAGTGCTCTACTTGCTAGCGTTCGTACCGTTCGCGATAGCGTACCTGGCGCTCTCCAACCCCAACCCGTACACCTCCGTAGGCGTCGCGAGGTACCTGGCCCTCCTGATAGCCGCCGAGCCCCCCTTCGTCCTGTCGTTCCTAGTACCCCTAGTGATAGCGGCTAGGCACGAGGGTACGGAGTACTCAGTCTACCTAACGAGCAACTTCTCGTACAGGCTGTGGGCGGAGAACCCGGCATCCATGGCGCTAGCCGCGGCGTCCTCCTTCATAGCTGTCATGGCGTTGCTGATGGTTAAGCCCTTCGACTCTCCCGAGGCCGAGGCGGAAATCTACTGGGGCTTGTTCACCGAGCTGGGTGGTCCGAGGCTCGCGTTGGGCATGTTCGCGAAGTTCGCTGAGAGGATAGTCTACCCCCTGTTCTTCGCCCTGCTCTTCCTCGGAGGCCCCTGGCCCTTCCAGGGGTCGGGCCTGCTGCCAGCTACGGCGGTTCTACTGAAGTACCTCGCAGTATACGTGGTGCTCACGATAGTGGACAACAGCCTGCCGAGGTATAGGCCGGACCAGGCAGTAGAGTTCCTCATTAAGTACCTCTACCCGATGTCCGTATTATCGCTAGTTCTAGCGGTAGTGTTGTGAGCGCTGACCGTGTCCAGAAGCAGCTGGTCGAATACCGGTCTCGACGCATATGGGGCCGCGGGGATTTGAACCCCGGGTCACGGGGGCCCAAGCCCCGCATCCTAGCCAGGCTAGACTACGGCCCCTTCAATGATTATAATCGGCCGATTGATGTTTTAAACCTGCGCGGGGGGTTTCATTTTTTTAAGACTCCAGAGATAGGTTTCCTGGGGTGTAGGTGTGGAGGAGTTTATCCTAGGTGAGGTGAAGACTCTAGAAGTTAAAGAGAGGACTCTCCACCAGCTCCTGCTGGAGATGAGCGACGTCTCTTTCCAGGGTAGGGCGTTGGGGGAGGCGTACCGGGTACTCATAGACATGTTCGAGGACCCCGACAACACGATCTTCATGGGCCTAGCGGGGTCGATGAGCACGGCCGGGATGTGGAGGATAGTGAAGTGGTTTGTCGAGAACAGGTACGTGGACGTCCTAGTCTCCACCGGGGCCAACATAAGCGAGGATATAGTGGAAGCCATGGGCTTCAAGTACTACAAGACCTACCCGACGGTAGACGACGCTAAGCTGCTCGAGCGGAAGTTCGACAGGTTCTACGACACCGTGGTCAACGAACTCGAGTACAGGCAGATGGAGGGCCTGATCGGAGAGTTCATCGAGACCCTCCCAGAGGGCGGCGTCTACTCGACGATGGAGTTCCTCTACTTGTTCGGCAAGTTCCTGAACGAGAAGGGGATAGACTCGATAGTCTCCGCGGCTTACAGAGCAGGGGTACCGGTTTTCTCCCCGGCACTAGTAGACAGCGGCTACGGTATCGCCGCCGTCCTGAAGTACAGGAGAGGGCACAGAATAGTCCTTGACATGGTGAAGGACTTCGCGCAGCTGGTGGAGATAGGCCTCAGGAGCAAAAAGATCTCCGCGATCTACATCGGGGGAGGCGTCCCCAAGGACTACGTGAACCTCGTCGCAGTTGCCAACACCCTCGTCGCAGAGTACGAGCGAGGCGAACACGACTACTACAAGCCGCTCGAGTACGTCGTCCAGTTCACCACCGACAGCCCTCAGTGGGGCGGGCTCAGCGGCGCCACACTCGAGGAGGCCGTGAGCTGGGGTAAGGTCTCGCCGAAAGCGAAGAAGAGGGTGGTCTACGTCGACGCCACTATAGCGCTGCCCCTGATCTCCCACGGCCTGTTGAGCGGGGGTGTTAAGAGGAGGAGGCCCGCTGACCTGAGCTGGCTCTTCAGCGAGTTGGAAAAGAAGTGACGGCCTAAACGCCCGTGGATATACCGAGGTGCCTACTCAGAGCAGCGCCCAGGAGGTAGCTCGCGAGAGCGATGCCCAGGAGGAGGGAGAGGCTCTCCAGAAACTCCCTCTTAAACTCCTTGTCCTCGACTACGCTCGAGTAGTACGTGAAGACCCCCGTGAGCAGTACGCTGGCGGTGACGCTCGCCGCGAAGGCGGCTGGCAGGCTCCTCATGGTGAAGAAGGGTGCTACTAGTAGGAGGACCGACAAAATGTAGGCCAGCCCCGTGACCACCGCGCTCTTAGTGGGCGAGACCCTCTTTTCGTGTTTCGACTGGAGGTACGACGCCCCCGCCATGGAGAGAGCGGCGGAGAAGCCCACTATTAAGCCCGCTAAGCCAACGATGACCGTGTTCTCGGTGGCCCCGAGGAACCCCGCGTTGACGCCCGTTATCTCCACGATGGCGTCTGCCAGCCCTAGGGCCACGAAGCCCAAGTACTTCAACCTGGGGTCCGAGAGTATTCCGATCAGCTCTTTCTCGTGGGACTCCTCGTCTTTGATCAGAGCCTCTAGGGTACTCCTCGCCTCCCCACTCAACCTGCCTAGCAGGCTGGCGTACTCTCTAATAGCGCTCTCTTCACCCCTCTCCAGCAGTTTGATCGTAAACAGGGGGCCCAGTAGCACGTAGCTGAGCTTGAAGAGCCACACCCTCCAGTAACCGGGCCTACAGTCTTTGCCCGCGTACTCTCTCCAGAACTCGTAGTGCCGTTCCTCGTCCTCCGCCAGCTTGCTCAAAATCCTCCTTCTCTCTTCGTCCTTCTCCAACTTCGACAGAGACCTGTAGACCTCTAGACTAAAGGCCTCGTCGAGACAAAACCTGTACGCTTGACGCGGGTCTATCGAACCGGGTGTTGACTCCATAGCGGCCGCTCCCAACAACTAATTCCCGCAGTGGGCTCTTTAAACGTGGTCGAGCCCGTTACGCCTCCGTTGGCCAGTGGTCAGTTTTTAAAGGACTCTTCACGCCTCAGCGAGTACAGCCTTCTTCATCCCGATGCAATCTTACTCGTCTCCGACCTTAAACTAGACGGCCGGGTTCAGACGTAGTTCAGGGCGACTCCTAGCGACACGGCGATCGAGCCGAGGACGTGATTTAAGGCGACCCTCTCCCGGGACACCAGCCTCGTGGTGAACTGGGATAGGACGGGCGTGAAAGCGGTTGCCACGGCGGTCAGCGACGCGCCCACCGTGTTGATCGAGTAGATGAACAGGTACATCCCGATCGTCCAGCCGAGGATCCCTGTGACCAGCCCCGCCTTGATAACGTCCCTGAGAGACCGCCGGTCGTACCAGCCCTCGAGGACGTAGCCAACCGGTGTCAGGAATAAGGCTATGAGTACCAGCCGGACTACGGTGAGAGAGACCACGTCCGGCAGGAAGCGCAGACTTATCTTAACCAGTGTTGTGGCCAGCCCCCACAGCACGCCGGCGCCGAGACCCGCGAGTATGCCGGTGGCGAGTTTGCCCTGCCCCCTAGAGTTGTTCGAGCCGATAGTCGCTACAGCGATACCCGTGAAGGCCAGCACCCCGCCCAGGGCGGTCTTGAGGCTCACGGCCTCGCCGGCCATGGTAAGAGAGAAGAGCTGGGTGAAGAATATGTACGTGTAGCTCACGGTCACGGCTAGAGAGCCCCCCACGCTCTTTATGGAGAGTGTGTATAGCGAGTCGCCTAGGCCTGGACCGAGCAAGGCGGACAGCGCTATCACCAGCCACCCGTATGGGGTCGCGTTCAACGCCACCGGTCTGAAGGGAACGAGCGCCAGTAGAGGCGCGACCGCGATGAGAGCCCTTAGCCCGGTGAAGGTTAGGGGCTTCAAGCTCCTGCCGTACCGGGATATCACGGCCGGGTTCAGGCTCCACACAAGGGACGCCAGTACAGCTGCTAACAGGCTCAAGTAGACCACCGGCCCAGTCTTCTCGTCGCTGGCGTCTACATACTCTCAAAAACCGCTACATATGCGTACGTGAATACTCATCTCCGTAACCTCCTTTAAACCTTACAAGAATACCACTACTAAGGCGGGAAAGGAGCCGGTGGAGCCCTCCTTTAGCGTAGTGCTACGGAGGGTTAGGGTTGCTTGTCGTGAAGGTGAGGGGGAGAGACAACTACTTGAGGTACACCCTAGTTAGCTGGCTCCTCGAGGTGAAGGGCCTGCTCGAGAGGGAGCTGTGCGACAACATCCGGCTAGAAGTCGAGGAGGGCGAGAACGAGTTACCAGAGCTCATAGTGGACGGCCAACTAATTGGCGCCGGACTGCCTGGCGAGGAGGGCTACCTAATAGAGGTCGTCAAGAAGGCGGTAATGGACCTGCGTGGGCCGTCGAGTCGGTGCGACGAGCGGGGAGAGCGGCTTGCCGAGTAATTAGGCTGTACTGCAAGAGATCATAGCGGTGCGAGGATGAGGAGAGTACACCTGTTGGCCTCGCTACTGGTGTCGTTCGTCTTGGCCGCGTACGTGGCTTCGCTGGCTTTGACTAGCGGCCCAGTTGCAGGAGAGAAGCGCCTGGTAGCCAGGGGGCGCGTGGTCTATCTACCCCTCCCACAGAGGACCACCAGTATGACCGTAGAGGAGGCGGTCTTGTTGAGGCGGAGTATTAGAGAGTACTCTGGTCAGCCCGTGGAGCTTGAGCACTTATCGCTCATCCTCTGGGCGGCGTACGGCATCACGGACCCAAGGACCGGGTTCAGGTCTACGCCGAGCGCGGGGGCGACCTACCCCCTAGAAGTCTACGTCGTGGTTGGCGAGAGGGGGGTGAGGTCGGGCGGCACCTACCTTCCCGCGGGCGTTTACAAGTACGACCCTTACACCCACTCCATCAGCTTGGTCAAGGTGGGCGACTTCAGGAGGGAGCTGGCTACCGCCGCCCTAGGGCAGAGGTGGGTTGAGGAGGCGCCAGTCGACATAGTCGTAACAGCGGTTTTCGAGAGGACGACGAGAGTCTACGGGGAGAGGGGCTACCTCAGGTATGTACCCATGGAGGTCGGTCACCTAGGGCAAAACGTATACTTGATCTCCACGGCCCTCGGCTACGGCTGCGTCGTGGTAGGGGCCTTTTACGACGACAAGGTCAGAGAGGTCGTAGGCGCCGGCGCGCAGGAGGTACCCATGTACATCATACCGGTGGGCCGCCCCGCGAGGAGCCACTACACCTCTTTCGAGGAGGTCTGGGAGTACATCATCTCGAGGAGGGGGTCTAGTTGAGCCCGAGACTCCTCAGGCTAGCCCTCATCGTGGTGGAGTTCACGAGCTTACCGCTGCTCGTCGTATGGATGGTCTACGTGATCACAGGCTACAGTATGCTGACGCCGCTACAACTGATACCCAACCCCAGGGCCGTCCACGCGGACAGGTTGCTGAGAATCACTGCTCTAGCCCTTAGTCTACCACACTCCTACTTCGGCACACTCCTCTTGATCGCGAGGAGGGTGAGGTCCGGCACGTGGAGGAGTATCTACACGGCTGTGTCCACATCCGCTATCGTTATACTCGCGGTAGCCCTGGCGCTACTCGAGTCTCACTTGGCCGCCCCGTAAACTTGATTAAGCGGGTCTAGTCTCGTGGTTAACACGGGGGTGCTGTCTACGAGGCCGGTCTACTCTAGTAGAGCACCGAAGCCGATAGGCCCCTACAGCCAGGCCGTACTAGTGGACGGCTGGCTGTTTGTCTCGGGGCAGATACCCGTAGACCCGGCCACCGGCGAGGTGGTCAGGGGCGACTTCAGAAGCCAGGTTACCAGGGTGCTCGAGAACATCAAGGCCATAGTCGAGGACGCGGGCGGCACGCTCAGAGACGTGGTCAAGGTGACCGTCTACTTGAGGGACCTGAGCCGCGTAGGCGAGTTCAATGAGGTTTACGCGAAGTACTTCGGGGAGAGCCCGCCGGCCAGGAGCCTCGTCGGCGTCTCGGACCTGCCCAGGGGGGTCGACGTCGAAGTCGAGGTCATAGCGCGCCTAAAAAGCGGTAGTGGGGGCGAGTAAAGAATACGCCGATGGGCGCCTCCTCCGTCACTTCCGCGGCTTTACCCTGACCACGAACTCGGACTTTTTACCCTTCGGGGACACACCCGAGTAGTAGTTGAATACCTTGTGGCACCTCGGGCACTCCAGCCTCATCACCGTGTAGAAGCGGAACCTCCAAGGATCCCTCAGTAGCTTGAAGGCCGAGAAGTCCGCCTCGTAGCCGCAGTAGGGGCACTTGACCAACCCTCACCACCATTCTAATTCTACTGCACACAGAGAAATAAACCGAAGCCTCTGCCGGGTCAGCTGACGACAACCTCGAAGGTACCCTCGGGCTTGACGCAGGTCTTGTCTGAGCAAAACTCCGTGCCGCCAATGGTCCCGTACTTGAACACGCCCTTGAAAGGCCTCTCTACGAGGAACACGAACTCCCTGGAGTAGAACACGCCGCCTGGGGAGAGGTCTCTACGGCACAGCACCTGGCAGTCTACGTACGGCACCGCCACGACACCGCCCTCCTCGACGAGAACAGGGTGCGCCTGGAGGGCGGTGTTGCACGCACAACCGCCAGCGTAGAAAGAGACGCTGGAACCCCCCTTGTTGGCTATTACGAACCCGACTCTCAGGACCGCGAGCTTGTCGAGGCTCATGTTAGCCCACTTGGCGTAGTCGGCCCCAGTCAAGTTCCACTGTTTGAGCAGGTCGAGTACTGCGCGGACCTCGCTCTCGTTGAACGACACGGTGTAGTAGGGCTGGACGGCCAGGGAGCCGAAGGGGGGCTGGGCGACCACGACCGTGTAGCTCCCTGGTAGGGGCGCGTGCGTGGTCTGACCATACGGCGGAGCCGCGCCGACCGGCGAACCCGTTAGAGTAGCGAGCGGCGGAGTAGTAGCCGGTGTAGTCGTTAGGGTAGGCGCCGACCCGCCTTGGGGCCTGGCCTGGAGGGCAGCCCACAGTAGCGCCCCGGCCAAGGCCAGCACGGCGGCTATTGCGTAAGCTGCGACCCTCTTCACACGGCCACCAGTAGTTGTTACGGTTTCGACGAAATAAACGGTTTGCATGTGGTGCCCGTACGTCTCTTCAGTTTCCCGGGTGAGCGCTTATGCGATGTTTCCTGTGGGCGTTAATGATTTAAAACCCCTGTCGAATCCAGATGTCCTGAAGGGTGGGTCGATGTCGAAGAAGAGGGAGAAAGCCGAGAAGGCTCTACCACCCGAGCTCGCCTTAACGTCGCCGGACTTGACCGGGGAGTTGCTGGCCAAGGTCGAGAAGGAGATCGCGAGAGCCGAGGACCCGTACGTAACCCCCAGTACTATAGCGCAGAAGTACGGGGTCAAAGTGAGCACTGCCAAGAAGGTCCTGAGGCTACTCGAGGAGAAGGGGCTCGTGAAGCCGGCCTCTCACACGAGGAGGACCCGGGTCTACGTCGTCGTGAAGTAACAGCGTGGACCGCCCTCACCCCCTCCCTACCCGAGAACGCTGTTTCGCGCCGGCGCAGATAGAGGGCCTGCCTCCTGTCTACGGGGTCTGGGCGGGTCCGGCGACCCCAGCCCGGGCACTCCGGTTTTATCGGGTTTCTAGACTACTTGGTTACAGGGTGCTAGTGTAGATTTGTTGCCGCGCCGGCACGTCTCCAGGAGTGGTGGGGATGCGGGAGGTCCCTATAAGCGAGTACCTCGAGTTCGTCTCTAGGAACAGAGAGGTCGTCGTCGAAGACCAGGTGATAAGGCTCGACCCTATAGAAGTCAAGCGGCTGGAGCCCCTCCCAGAGGAGCTCACCGACGTGTCGACGACGGTCTGGAGCTTCCCGGTAAGGGGGGGCTGGGCCACCCACAGGGGGGACTACAGGGGCAACTGGGCGCCTCAGATCCCCAGGGCGCTCATACTCATGTACACGAGGCCCGGTGACGTAGTGCTAGACCCCATGGTGGGCAGCGGGACTACGCTGATAGAGGCGAAGCTCCTGGGGAGGAACTCGATCGGCGTCGACATAAACTACAACGCGGTCATGCTCGCGCTCCACAGGCTCTACTACCTCGAGAAGGCCCTCGCGGAGTACTTGAAGAGGTTGCGGGAGGGGGCCGGGGCGGTGGGCGGGGGAGCGGGCCCGGCCTTCGGGGACGCTACG